>JAFAZN010000022.1 GCA_019239775.1 Chloroflexota bacterium | reverse complement strand
TTCGATATGTTCGGCAACTCCGGCTGCGGCAAAGGTGCCCCGTGCGAGTTCGTATCCGCCGACCCTGAAGTCCAGTTCGTGCGACGCGTCTGGTGAGTTGCCGGGAATGCGGAACCAGCGCCGGCGCTCCGTCAAAATTCGAGAATGCGGCAAAAACCCGCTGAAGCGGCGCGGCGAACTCAAACATGAGCGTGAACGAGCCATGGAGGGGGCGTCTCTCATCGACCCGGTCGACGGTGCTGGAACCTGAATTGTCCGAGGCATTTGCAAAGCCGTCGGTACCCGGACCCATCGCGTCATCTTGCCACGCGCCTGGTGTCGCCGTCATCGTTTCGCCAAATCCGTTCGATAGGAGCGCTGGTCAGTGACTCCTGGAGGGGCCGCGTATCTCGATGGTGATACGTTGAAGTGGTCATCGATTGTTGTAGCGGGGTTCTCGCAGGGAGTCGGACACGAACCGATGATCGCACGAGACCATGTGGCCGCGTGAGTCGGCATGTTGTGTGCACCAGGCGACAAATCGGACCGAACCAAAGGCCCACAGCACCTCCGGGCCCGCTCCGTTTCGGCTTGGGAACCATGCAACCCCGTCAGAACGCTGTTTCGCGTTCGCCCACCTAACGATGAGCTCAAAGCAACGGCGGCGGCGGCTGGCGTCCGGCCGGCGTGCGCTCCGACACGTAGATTTGGCCACTGCCCAGGTCCAGCCCCAGCTCGAACACCAGAATCTCCTGGCCCAGGCGCGACCGGAGGATCGCGTCGACGGCATCGCCGGATGGATGGTGCCAGATGTCACTCGGCAGGCGTGCAGGCGACTCCGGTCGGAGATGCGCAACGATCTATGGACAGTCGCCTCCGGCGATCCAGCGTACTCCTCGTACATCATCCAACTGTGCGAATGGGAGGACGCTGGGCTGGCTGCGAGCCGGACGCCGGCACCCTTGCGTAGCCTCTGTTACGGTGGAGTCGATGGCCGCGGCCGCGACTACCCATCTGACCGCCTATCGTGACTTGCTCAGCACGTACCTGCGCCCGCAGGGCCGCTGGATCGCGTGGCTGGCCGCATTCCTGCTCAGTGGCATCGCGGTAGAGGTCGCCAGCCCACTGCTACTCGGTCGGTTCGTTGACGATGCCCTGAGCGGAGCCACCCAAGACACGCTGCTGGTGCTGGGCGGCGCATTCCTGGTCGCATCGATTCTCCAGCAGGGCCTGCTGGTTTGCGCGACGTACGTCGGCGAGCGGGTTGCTTGGAGCGCGACGAACACGCTCCGCGAAGACCTCACGCTGCACTGCCTGTGCCTGGATGCGCCGTTTCATGAGCGCCATACACCGGGCGAACTGATCGAGCGCGTCGACGGTGACGTGACAGCGGTCGCGAGCTTCTTCTCGCAGTTTGTGATCCAGGTGCTCGGTAACGTCCTCCTCCTGCTTGGGATCCTGGTGATTCTGTGCATCTACGACGTGCGAATCGGGGCAATCCTGACAGTTTTCGCCGCGTTCGGCTTTGTCGTCATGCTCAAGACGCGCGCGATCGCTGTCCGATTCTGGGTCGATTTTCGCGAAGCCAGCGCGCGGCTGTATGGGTTCATCGAGGAGCACCTGAATGGGCTCGAGGATCTGCGGACCTCGGGCGCCGAGATGTATGCGCTCGGAACTCTAGCAGGCTGGTGAACTACGTCTGTTTGAGAGCCAAATAGCTGATGACACGGGTTCGATGCGGAGTGGCTGTGGCGGTGTTTGTTCCAGGCGATGCCTTGCGGATTCACGCGGCCATGGGTCGCGCGACGAGGCGCGCCATGCGGACGAGGTTATACGCGGTCGCCACCAGGTAGCCTGCCAATCGGGTCAGCGCCAGCCCGATGAACCGTGTTCGCCGAAAGCCACCGACGGTCTTGATCCATCCGAAGATCTCCTCGACTCGCTTACGTTTGCGTTGGCTAATGGCATAACCCGCGTGGCGTGTGGTGCGCTGGTCGAGGGCGCTGCGGCGACCGGTCGTGTTCTGCGCCACGTGCGGCGTGACGTTGCGGGTGCGGAGATCGGCCACACATTGGCGCGTGTCATAGCCCTTATCGCCGGCCAGCGTGCGTGGACGAAAGCCTCGCTCGCGCGCCTGGTCGATGAGGTCGGGCACGATTTCGCGTTCGGCGTTACCCGTCGCCTGATTGACCTGGAAGTCCACCAACAGTCCGTTGCGGTGCTCCATCGGCGCGTGGCCGGCGTACGCCAGATGCGCCTCCTTGTGTCTGCCTTTCTTGGCCAGGCGTGCCTCGGGATCCGTCGTGCTCTGGTGCGTTGTATTCGAGCGACGTTGGCCGTGGAAGTTGACGGTCGGATTGCCAGGATCATCGGGTGGCTCGTCCGATGGCGGCTCGCTGTTGGGTTTGAAGCTCTTCAGACTGGCGGCGGCTTCAATGAGCGTGCCGTCTACGGTGAAGTGCTCGTTGCTCAGCAACCCACGTCGGTCGGCTTGCCGAACCACCGCGTCGAAGAACTGCTGCGCGACCTGGTGCTGCAGCAAGCGCTCGCGGTTTTTCGAAAACGTCGACCGGTCAAAGACTGGCTCGACCAGGTCCATGCCGAGGAACCAGCGGTACAGCAGGTGATATTCCAACTGCTCACAGAACGCACGCTCGCTGCGGATCGAATACAGGCTCATCAGCAGCGATGCCTTCAACAAGCGCTCCGGCGGAATCGATGGTCGACCATCATCGACGTACATCGCGTCAAACACGGGCGACAGCTCCGCCAACGATTCATCGGCGATGTACTTGATCGTCCGCAACGGGTGATCCAGTGGGATGCGCGACTCGATATCGATGAACGCCAACATGCTCACTTGCGGGTTCACCCGTCCGCGCATCCACTTCACCTCAGCCTGGGCTGGCTTCACCATAGCCATCCCACCCAGTCGACCGGAAGAGCCGTAGTCACCCAGAATGGGCGTTCTTCACCAGCCTGCTAGATCGAGTAGCAACACATCCGGTTGTTGTGCCTCCACGAGTTGCAGCGCAGACCGACCATCCACCGCGATGCCAACAATATCAATATCAGATCGTCGCGCCAGCAGCGCCGCGGTACCTTCGCGGACCAGTGGATGATCATCC
>JAFAZN010000020.1 GCA_019239775.1 Chloroflexota bacterium | reverse complement strand
CCCGATTGACTCGGGCGGAATTGGCCTGCTCGGGCCGAGTTGCCCCCAGAAGTTCGGCCGACTGCGACTGGTGCGCCAGACCGGCTTGTCGGCCGAACTTCCTGCGACCGATTGCGCTCGGAACGCGGCCGAAGACCCGCCGATACTGTCGTGAGTGGACCGCCACGTTCCTAGCGCGCGACCTCGCCTCCGAGACCCGCCTGGCGAGCGCGCACGATTGCCTGAGCGCGATCCGCGATCTGGAGCTTGTCGAAGATACTGGTGATGTGGTTGCGCACCGTCTTTGGACTCAAATACAGCTTCTCGGCAATGTCGGTATTGCTGGAGCCGGCAGCAATCAGATCCAGGATTTCTCGCTCGCGTTGACTCAGCTCCGGAAAGGGGTGCCGCGGCATGCTCTCACTCCGCAGTCCGCCGAAGTACTCCGACATGCGCACCGCGATGGCCGGACTGAAGACCGCCTCGCCGCTGCTCACCGCGCGCATCGCGCGCACCAGTTCGTCGGCGCGCACGCCTTTCAGGACATAGCCGCGGGCTCCAGCGCGCATCGCCGCGAATACGGACGCGTCGTCCTCAAACATCGTGACGATCAACACATTCGATTCGGGGCTGACCTCTCTCACGCGGCGTGTCGCTTCGATGCCGTTCATATCCGGCATCTGAATATCCATCAGGACGAGTCGCGGCGTGTGACGCCGCGCGAGCTCGACCGCCTCGTTGCCGCTGCCTGCCTCGCCGACGACAACGAACTCCGGCGCCAGTTCCAGCGACGCGCGCAGACCGTCGCGGAACACTGGATGATCGTCCGCGATGATGACTTGAATCGCGGACTCGCTCATTGGCGGCGAACAGGCAAATTCACAATCACGCGGGTACCTCGTGGGTGATTGGGCTCGGTGTGAAACTCTCCGCCTAACTCCTCGGCGCGCTCACGCATTGAGTTCAAACCAATCCCCGGGCGGAGCCGATCCGGTAGCCCAACGCCGTCGTCCGCGATCTCGAGCCGCACGCCATTGGATGGCTCGTGGCTGAGCCGAATCTCGCAGTTCGCCGCGCGCGAATGTCGAACCACGTTAGTCAACGCTTCGTCGGTGATGCGATACGCCGCGACCTCTACGCCGGCCGGCAACGCGGCCACATCCGCGTGGATACTTACCGATGTTGTGACACGCGGTTCATATCGCGCGGCGAGCTCGTGCAACGCACCGTCCAGTCCAAGCTGGTCGAGACTCGGCGGACGCAGCGCGTACGCGAGACGACGTACATCTTCCAGCATCGTCTGCACATCATCCTCCAGTTGCCGCAGCAGCCGATCAGCCGCAGCCGGATCACGTGCGGCGAATGCGCGCGCGGCTCCGATTTTGAGACCGTGCGCCGCCAATGCCGGGCCGAGTCCATCGTGGAGATCCCGCCTGAGCCGCCGACGTTCCTCCTCCCGCGCAGCTACCAGCTGTTCGCGAGAGCGTTGCAGGTCAGCGCTCAAGCGCGCGGCGTGCACCGCGGCGCCGGCGTGGCGCGCGATGTCCTCCAGAATTCGGCGGTCGGCTGGCTCGAAGCCGGAGGAGCCCGATCGGGGCGCCAGTCGCAATTCACCAACTTCCTGGTTGCCAAACACCAGGGGTAAGAACAGCACATGCTCGGCCGCGCGCCCGCAACTGGCGAGCAGTGTGTGGGTGCCGTCGGCCTCCGCTCCGACGATGCTCGCGTACGGTAATCTCAAGGCTTCAGCGATGGTCTGCACGATCGTCGGCAGTACGGCGTCAGCCGCCACGGAGTTCTCCAGGCTCAGGTCCAGTCGTGAGAGGACGGCATACGGATCGTCACGATCGCCGTAAACGAACCGGTTGACGACGCGCTGCAACCATTGGCGCGCGGGTTGAAACGCCACCGCCACAAGACCCGCCGCCACCAGCGAAATCGGCAGATTGTCAACCGTCTTGAACAGCGTGTCCAGATAGCCGACGACGACGATGTAGGCGCCGATGACACCACCGGTCAGCGTGGCGTATACCAGCGCCCGGCTTATCAGCAGATCAATTTCAAACAGTCGGTAGCGCAACACTGCCAGGGCCAGCGTGATTGGCATCAGCAGCAGGCCCGTCACGAATAGCAGTCCGTTAATGATGAGATAGACCGCCGCCGCCGGATCCGGCGGTTGCGGACCAAAACGCCATAACACCAGCACGTCACTGAGAATGCATGCCAGGCTCACCGCGAAGCCGAACATGACCCATTTGGCCTGCTGGCGCTGGAGGTCGGTCGAGTGGTGGCGGTAACGCTGCGCCTGGGCGATAAGTGTCGCGCAGAAAGTCGCCAGCACGCCAAGCGGGAAAATCGTGTCGCGCGGCGCCTGATTCACGGGCCAATCGAGCGGCGAGAAATAGCCAAGCGCGCACCACGCGACCCATGCGACGACGAGGTACCGGGTCCAGTGTGGCACCCATTGACCATCCGGAAAGACACAGAGAAACCAGAGCAGGCACACGGATCCAGCAAACTGGACGATCGCGACTGGCCATGTTCCGAGCGCATCGTCCGAAAGTGCGGTGATGCTCGACTGCAAGACGGTGCTGAACAGCACCAGCGTTATCGCCGCAAAGACGGCCATACGGTCGCGCGGGCGACGCCAGATCAGGAGTCCGCTCACGAGGAGCGAAACCAGCATTGGCAACGTGTCGAGCAAGGCCACTACTAGCGCAAACTCGTGTAGTGAAAAACCGAGGCGCCGAATGGCTTCGGCCATCGCCGGATCGATGCGAGTAGTCGAGCAAAGGCGACCCTGGCAGCCTGACTCGATTTCGCGGATGAGCACCGGTAGACCCGCGGCGTACAGGGCGAGCGTGAGTGCAACAATCGCCGCCCAGCCGCCGCGGACCAGGACTAACGTGTGGCTACCGCCTGGGTCAACCTGGTCGCAGCCGTCGACTGTCGCTGCGCGAGAAGCTCCCAGCCGTATACGGCCATGCTGAAGTACAACAGCGCCGGGCCCGCGTCGCGCAGCGGCGTTCCGTTGAAGGGGAACCCGGCTATCACGAGCACGACGCTAGCACACGCCACCACGGCGGGCCAGCGCGGCAGCCCGGCGGCGCGCAGCCAGGTGATCGCGAAGATGAGCTGACCGAGCAGCAGCACCGGGAATGCGATCATCAGCGGACCCATCAGACCTGGCGGCCCACCGTGCATCAATGCCGCGGTGTCCGGATTCGCCGTGATCACTGGCATGACCGTGAATTCGATGACCGAGTGAATCGTATCGCCGAACACGATGCCGAAAAACAGCATCACCATGCCGATCAGACCAGCGACCTTGGTCGCCTCTGAGTGGCGCAGGTACAGACCCGGTAATCCCAGTGCGATCAGCATGATCGCCACGTACAGCGCCAGGTGGACTGGCACATTTATCGGGTCTGTGAGATCGGGCGGATGGACCGCGGAGGCCACACCGCCAAGCACACCCCCGAGCACCAGCGTCAGTCCATTCAGGCGAAACAGCGTGGCGTTGGACATGTGCCACAGCCTACGCATGCCTTGCGCGTAGTGCATGGGACCGTAGTCCCAATCTTCTGGGAGAAAATCCGTGACTGAGCACATCCACGTCCCGACGAGTGCACGCGTGCTGGCGGCGTCGGATGGCGACATTCTGCGTAGCGTCAGGCATGTGTCCAATCGCTTCATGATTGATGGCTAGGACACGAGCGGCCACCTTACGCTGCTGCAGCACTTTCTCCGCGCTCACTGCGCAGTTCGATGACGTCCGCCCGCCTGGCCGAGAAGCCCTCGACGACCCAGCCGCGCAACTGCACGCCATCTGACGACCGTTAATATCGATCTCACCCTGGACGCGCGTTTGCGGCAGTGGCAGGTTCGCATCTAGCGGCTGCTATACGGCCGCCAGCACCGCCGATCTCAATCCCTGTCCAGCGTGAGGCAGGCAACCACAACGACCACAGCGGCCAGGTTCCTGAACATGGATTTTGTGCGTTGATCGTAGGCGACAAGGGCCAGCGCCACCCTCGTACTTTGTTCCGAGACACCGTTCAACTAGCGCAACGCGTCAATCGAGGCGATCGCGAGCACGCCTTCCACGCTCCGCATGGTTTGAATCATGCCCACGACTGGGGATGTCTCCGCGAGAGGCCTTGTGTCATGCGGCTTGCAAGATCACGGCGAGTAGTTCGATCGAGCCCCGGATGCCTCGGCCTGCTCCAACGCGCCACATTGTCACACTGATCGGCGCCAAGTGAGGGCAGACCAGCGGCAGCGCGTGAGTAAGCGCCCTGATCACGCTGCCAATGCCGCACTGAGTAACCATCGCCGATACGCGAAGCAGCATCGCGGCAGGCGGCACGAACCGCTCGAACACGGCACTCTCTGACGCAGCAACGCGAGTATTGATGGGCACGCGCACCAACTTGACAATTGACAGACAGCGGCGTACCCCAGCGGACACAGAAGGGAGACGGTGACGACTCAGCCGTCAGCAGACTATGTCCTGGGTGGTAGCCAGACCGAGCTCGACCGGCTCAGGGCGCAAGCCGATGAGTACGAAGCGCACGCTCGTTGGCTGCTCGATGCCGTCCCCGTCCAGGCCGGGTCGTTCTGCGGTTTCAAGTTGCATCTTGCGACTCTCGGGTTCACCACGTGACAAATACGGCGACTCAACAATAGATAAGGTGACTGGGGTAGCCACCAGCAACTCGTGCGCGCGTGCTGTGTGTGTGTGTGTCGTCTCTTCCCATTTCGGGCGAACTGCCGTCCGCAAGGCTCCGATCTGTGAGTGACCCGAGTGGAGATCCTCGTTCAGCGAGGATCAGCTAGGACCTTCCAGCGCCCGTATTCACGGAGGCGTTTGGACTGGCCCGACGGGGACAGACGCGGCGCCCTTCTTGGGCATTGCT
>JAFAZN010000008.1 GCA_019239775.1 Chloroflexota bacterium | reverse complement strand
TATTTCAACATTGACGCCGGCTTTCTCGGTACAAACGAGTACTATGCGCCGTTCAGTGCGATCCGGAGCGTTGACGGCAACAGCATCATGCTGAACGTCCACAAGGACCAAATTGACACGATGGGCTGGAACGAGCGCCCGGAGGCCACGTCGCGCGGCACCGCGACTGAAACCGATCGGACGATGCACTTGCGCAAAGAGGAGCTCACGGCCCGCAAGACTTCCGTCGAGACTGGCAGTGTTCATCTCGGCAAGGACGTTGTCGAGGAAGAGCGCAGCATGGATGTGCCAGTCACTCGCGAAGAGGTGTACGTCGAACGGCATCCGGTAGATCGCCGACCGTCCGATCAGCCCATCAGCGAGAGCGACTCGCAGACTATCCGTGTGCCTGTGACGGAAGAGCACGTCGAGATTGAGAAACAACCGGTTGTGTATGAAGAGGTGGGTGTTGGCAAGCGTGTGACGCAGGAGACACAGCGTGTGTCCGACACCGTGAAGCGAGAAGAGCTCCGCATGGAGAATGAGGGCGACGTGGAGGTTCGGAA
Source organism: Chloroflexota bacterium (assembly GCA_019239775.1). GTDB lineage: Bacteria > Chloroflexota > UBA6077 > UBA6077 > CF-72 > CF-72. The sequence continues at coordinate 15,530 of JAFAZN010000008.1, read as the reverse complement.
GAACCCGACCGAATAGAGTCCACGTCCACTTTCTCGATACCGGCGAGGGAGCGCGAATGCGTTCCCTCGTTTTTTGTTTCAGGAAGGATGACTGTTGGGAACCGGGTTTGTGCGCCCGATTTCCGAATCAATTTGTTGTATTTGTTCACGTTGAGGGATTGGCACGCTTGATGCACCTGCTGCTTGTCCACAAGAACGGCACCGTTGGTTACCCCGACGGCCGGAGAAAAAGATGATGCAAGAACATGACCCCATGGAGCCACCCAGCGTAGTCGGCAATTAATTTATCCATCTGAGGAGGATCAACTGGATCATGCCCATGGCACCGGTTACCAACTGGACTGACGCCATTATGACGTCGCTGGCAGCGGCCCTGGCAATATTGCTGGGCGCAATTCCGAAGATCATCGGCTTCGCTGTCATTATCATTATCGGCTGGCTGATCGCGTCCGCAGTCGCAACGGCGGTTGCGAGTATCCTGCGGGCCGTCAAATTCAACGACCTGGCGCGGCGCGGAGGATTCGCGGACTTCGTCCAAAAGATGGGCATCCAGCAGGACTCATCCGGCTTCATCGCGAACGTTGCGAAGTGGTTCATCCGCTTGATTGTTCTCGTGAGCGCTTTCGACGCGCTCGGCCTACCCGCGGTTTCGCAAGTACTGCAGCAGTTGCTCATGTGGCTGCCGAACCTGGTGGTCGGCCTCGTCGTGCTGGTCATCGCCGGCCTTGCTGCCAACGCATTGGCAGGTCTGGTGCGTGGAGCGACGGCGGAGTCCGGTCTCGGTAATCCGGATCTGCTGGCAAGCATCACGCGCATAGCAATCTGGGCGTTTGCGATCGTCGTCGCAGTGAATCAGATTGGGATTGCCACGGAGCTCGTGAACACGCTGTTCATGGCCACAGTGGGCGCAGTTGCGCTCGCGCTTGGTTTGTCATTCGGGCTTGGTGGTCGCGAGACAGCGGCGCAGATTGTGCGCGGCTGGTACGAGCGCGGCCAGCAGACCCAGTCGCAGGTGGCTGATGCAGCCGGCCGCATGCAGATGAAGGCCCAAGATCGAACAGACGGTGGCGGAAGTCAGATCGTGACTCCCACCGAAGCGCGATCGCAACGCTAGACGGCGCGAATTGCCGGTGCACATCGAAGGTGACTCCGGCCTCGCCAATCTGAGAATTTCGGGAGAGAATAATGACCATAACTTCAGGACGTTCCACCGTCGTCGGCGTATTCGATGACAGGTCCAGAGCCGAGCAAGCGGTTCAGGACCTGCATGCCGCCGGATTCACTAACGAGCAGATCGGCTTCGCCACGCATGATGGCGAAGCTGCGCGGCCGCAGTCCGGCGCACCTGGCGAACATACCGAGGCGGGCGAAGGCGCCGCGAAGGGGCTTATCGGCGGCGGCATCATCGGCGCGGTGCTCGGCGCATTGGCAACCGGTCTCATTCCGGGTATTGGGCCTGTCATTGCCGGTGGTCTGCTGGCAGGAATTGTCGGTGGTGGTTTAGTCGGCGCCGCGGGAGGCGGACTCATTGGAGCGCTCGGCGGCAGCATGGGCGTCCCAGAAGAGGAAGCCCGCTACTACGACGATGAGTTCCGTGCGGGACGCACGATTGTCACCGTTAAGAGCGATAGCCGATACGACGAGGCCCAATCAATCCTCCGCCGCTATGGTGCGTACGACGTCAGCACACGACCGGCCGCCGCCACCGGCGTAACAACAATGCAAGGCACAACCACCTCGCCCACGTCGCCCACGTCGCCGACGGAGCTCGACCGAAGCGTACAGTTGCGCGAAGAGGAGTTGCAGGCTCGCAAGACGCCTGTTCAGACAGGCCAGGTGAACATCGGCAAGGACGTCGTCGAGGAGCAGCGCACGATGGACGTGCCCGTCACCCGCGAGGAGGTCTATGTCGAGCGACATCCGGTGGATCGTCGACCGTCGGATCAGCCCGTGACCGTAGGAGACCAGACGATCGACGTGCCCGTCCGTGAGGAGCATGTCGAGGTCGAGAAGCAGCCGGTCGTTTACGAGGAAGTGGGCGTTGGAAAACGACCAGTTACCGAAACCAAGCAGGTGACCGAGACGGTGCGTCGCGAAGAAGCGCGCATCGAAAAGGAAGGCGACGTGGAGGTCGGTGGCACCGGGTCCAGTGAGACGCGGTCCAGCTGACGACTACCGCTCATTTCCAACGGGGGAGTCGGCTACTGGCGGCTCCCCCTGGTCGAATGGAGCGTAGACATGAGGTTTAACGACCTGTGTGCATGCGCCACGTCGAGTGGCAGCGTGTAGGCGTTTTCCACTGACGCGGTGATCAGTCCTTTCGGAGACGAGTTGCACACCTGGGACCGAAGGCTCACTTTCGCAGTACGAACGGCGGTGTAGTCGCAGGGCCTCGTGCTTGCGTTCGGCGCGTTCAGCCGGTCATACTGGCCGCCGAGCTTCGCAAGAGCCACCTAGAGAGGCCAGAACATCGGTGCACAGCGCGTCGGCAGCCAGATCAGATTCATTCGACCACCAAGAGCCGCTTTCGCGCCAGGAAATGCACCAGCTGACGTTGTTCAAGTGGCGCTATTCACTCGAAGCGCTTGGTTTCGACGCGTACGAGGTGGATCAACTCATGTTTCTCACGTGGCTGCGAGCCACGCGACGAGTCCACGGCTAACAACCATCACCGGGCGCTCGTGATTCGGACTTCGTGGTCGCTCGCCGCCTGCACCTGCAGGCCGTGCGCGTACGGTCCGAAGTCAAGACCGCGCAACTGCTCGACATAAGTAATCACCTGATCCCGCGAGCTGGTATCGAGGGTCAGCCCTTTCGCTTGCTCCGCGGCATCAATCGCAGAGCCGACCCCTGAGGCATCCTGCGCCTGACCCGACAGCATCGCGTTCAGGACATCGAGGAACGCATCCGATGCCTCAGGCAATTTCGCGTTCGTCACGGCCATATCGGACACCACGGCCAACTCCTGATAGGCGAGCCGAACACGCTGAGTATCGGCCGACGCGCCGCCCACACACGTCGGAAGGGCCTTCATCAATCCGACCAGGGCAGTCTCGCCGGACACGGAAATGTCGCTTGGCGCGGCGACAGTCACCGAGCCGTCATACAACCCCGCGATGATCAGCGCGCTCGCGTACTCGGCTGGCGCGAGGTGATCGATGTTGTGCGTGGAGACCACCAAGCCGGTGGCCGGCGCGCCGCACATAAGTCGAACACTTGAAATCGCCGCGTCCGAGGGCTGTGGGGCGACTCCCTGGGCGGCGAGTGCGTCTGCCAAGTCCTGGCGGGAGACATCCTCCGTTGTTTCTGACGTACCGAGAGCAGCTGCGACCTGTTGTCGCTCGGCATCCGACAGATCGGCGCCCATGACCACGACACTCGCCGGCGGGGCTGGCGCCGCTGGCGCCGTACGACCGCGACTCACCATCACCACGCTGGCGACAACCACCGCCGCGACGCTTGCAGCAGTGAAGGTTGCGGCATGCTGCGCTCGCGTTCGAAACTTTGACAGCACAGACGCGGTAACGCTCCTTCCTCCCTCTCCGCCGGCGGCGCCGATCTGTTGACCGACGAGGTGCGGCAGATCCAGGACAGGCGGCACCACAACGAGTGGTCCGAGGTCGTGAAGGATCGGCCGCAGCCGCCCCAGCGCCCTCGAAAGTCGAGACTTGACGGTCCCACGAGCCACCCCGAGGATTTCGGCGATCTCGCCTTCCGACAGATCGAGGAAGTAGCGACAGGTCACGACCAGGCGGTCGGCTTCTGGGAGTTCGAACAAGGCCAGCAACAGGGCCTCGCGTCGACGTTGACTTAGCGCAGCAGCTTCTGCCGAAGCGGCAAGCGGCACAATCTCGACCGCGCCAATTGCACGGGAGAGTGCTTCGACGCGCCGCCTTCGCGCTGCCAACAAATCATGCGCTTCGTTGATGACGATGCGTAGCAGCCAGGCTCGAAACGACGCACCTGGTCGGAATCGACCGAGAGCCAGGTAGGCGTTGGTAAATGCCTCTTGAGTCGCATCCTCGGCTTCGTGGCGATCGCCAAGAACGACGTAGGCCGCCGCAAGTGCCTGATCCTGGTGCCGTCGCACCAGTTCGGTGTATGCGTCGACCTCGCCCTGCCGCGCACGCTCTACGAGGTCGTTTTCATCCGGGCGCATTATCCAAACGCAAGCCTGAAAGTGAGCACAGGGGGCGCAACTGTCGTGCCAGTGCGACCTGCCTCCCCTGCCTGCTCCCGGCTACGCGCCGTTGTCAGACGAGAAGCGCGTCGTGAAGCTCGTCCGTGAAGGCTTCGGCGGACAGCCGATCCGGTCCGAGCCAGATCGTCGCCAGCGCAGTTTGAACGTCATGGACACTCTGCGCATGCGGCGCACTTGTCCCAGCCGCACAGCCTCTTCGCTAAGCGCCTGGCAGCTCTTCGGATGCGAGCCGCATAAGGGGCCGGCGACATCTGGCAGGATGGTTGAGTTGTCGCCCTTGGCGCCTGCTGCGGCTCGAGCAAGAGCACTTCGATACCAGCTCGGGCGGGCACGGTCGCCATCGACGCTCCTGCTATGCCGGCGCCGACAACCACGACGTCGGGATCGTCCTTCAGCTCCGATTCGCGCGGCGGCCGCCGCGGCGCGCGTGGGGAGCCGCAGCTTCACCAGGATGTTCGCGACATGGCGATGCACGGCGTGCGGGCTAATTACCAGGCGCTCCGCGATGTGCACCCATCAACGGCATGTGCTCCGGTCCCAATCCGGTCATACCGCACCACCATGCGACCATCGGCCAGGCCCTCGACAAATCGACGGAAAGGCTCGCTATACCAATCTCGGGCGAGATTCGACACCCACCAGGCAGGTGAGACAATCGCCGGTCCGCTGCCCACCACCGCGAAGGCGATCCGTTGCCCGTCCGGCATTCGTGCAAAGCCGGTGGTCTGTCGCATCAGCCAATAATCGTTGTAGCCCGCCGTCGGCGCCAGCCTCCTTCCACAAATTGGTAGCTCGACCCGAGGTATCGAACCGCTGCTACGCCGCACCGACATCTCCGGAGGCATCTAGGGAAACGCCTGTTAGACTCCGTCGGTAGGCAAGCGTGGGCGCAGGTGGAGTTGAGTCGAGTGAATAGTCGGGTCGTTCCTGCGCGGCTGAATCTCGAAGCAATCAGTGAGTCATTGCGTGAAGTCGAAGCTGAATGGCCTCGCATCGACGGTTTGCTCCAGCGACGTCGCATCGGCCGCAAGGATCCATTTACGTCCTTCGTGCGCAACAACATGTTGAGTGCGTACACGTATCTCGACGAGCTGGTCGCACTCGGCGTCGATCCGCTGTCCGACAGCAGCATGGCAGAAGCGATCGAGCTCAACCACCGTGTGCACTATGGTACCGATTGCTTGCTGCGCGACGAATTCGCCTCCGCCATCGCGGCGACCGTCGAGAAGTTCAATGCGAATATTGAGCCTATCGTAGGCTGGTACCGCAAGCACCTCCAGCGCGGCGATCACCCATACAAGCTGGCCGCCGAAACCTACGTGAGCATCCTGGGCCAGCCGCAATTGTTCATCGAAGGCAACCATCGGACCGGAGCGCTGATTGCCAGTTGGATCAACCTGCGCGCAGGGTACGCGCCGTTCGTCCTATCCGTCGGGAATGCCGTCGCATATTTCGAGCCCTCGGCCGCCATCAAGCGCTTCGCCGACAGGTCCACATGGCGCGGACGAGCCCAATTGCCGAAATACCGCAGATCGTTTCGTCTCTTCTGGGAAGAACACGTAGACACGCAGTATCTGAGTATCGGGTGTTGATCCAGTAAAGGTCGTCGCTCCTGATCCCGCAGAAATTGTCGATCAGGAGCGCTACAAGGCCTTGCAGATTGCTACGAATCGCTAACGAGTCACACCAGCACCGTTAACGCAATGCTCAATTAGCCTGACGGAGGTGCACCAGGAGGTGACGCCAGACTCGATCGAGGAGATGTTTTCACGACATGCACCTCCGCAACCGGCTTGGTCCAGGGTTGCTGGCTTTGTCGCTGTTGGGTGGTCTCGCCACCGCATCCCAGGCACAGAACGAAAGCCCTGACTTCCGCTCACATCCCACCACGACGCCGATTCGGCATCTGGTCGTCATTTTTCAAGAAAACGTGTCGTTCGACCACTATTTCGCCACGTATCCAACGGCGGCGAACCCGGCTGGCGAACCGCGTTTCATCGCTCGCGACGACACTCCGTCTGTGAACGGTCTTACGCAGCAGCTCCTGCAGAACAACCCTAATCTAGGCAACCCAAACCGACTCGACCGGTCGGAAGCGCTCACGTGCGACCAGGACCACGCCTATACGCCCGAGCAAAGTGCGACTGACCATGGCGCGATGGACGCCTTTGTGCAAAACACCAGCGACACGTCTGGTGGTAAGCCGCTCACACGCGGTCAGTGCGATATCCCGACGCGGAGCAGTCCAGCGAACGACTTCGCGGTGATGGACTACTACGACGGTAATACCGTAACTGCGCTGTGGAATTATGCGCAGCACTTCTCAATGAGCGATGAGTCATTTAGCACCACGTACGGACCGTCCACACCCGGTGCACTGAACGTCACCGCTGGCAATACGTTCCCTACTCTCTGTGCTGCGAACGCTGGCACGGTCGCGCCAGGTGGCAATGACCCGGACGTCTACGACGCCGCGGGCAATGTCAAACCCTGCCCCGGTGGAATCTCCACCAAAGCGCCAGCCGGGAGTGAGGTAGGCAGTGGGACCGGCACGATGGTAAGTGATGCGGACCCGTACTACGACGCATGCGCCAGCGCCTCGGGTACCGCCGCACAGGGCGGTCGCAATATCGGCGACCTGTTGAACGAGAAAGGCATCACCTGGGGCTGGTTCCAGGGTGGCTTCAGCAGCCCGAATTACGACCCGGGCGAATCTTCCACGTTCGACCCGGCGACTATCTGCAAAGGCATGCACTACAACATTGGTGCGGGCGCCGATAAAGAGGGCGAGCCATGCACGACAAGCACCCCTGCCAAGCCGATCGATGCGTTCTGCACGCTGGACTACAGCCCGCACCACGAACCCTTTCAATACTTCGCCTCCACCAGCAACCCGAGCCACCTGCCGCCGAGCGCGATAAATAAGATCGGCAAATCAGACCAGGCTAACCACCAGTACGACCTCAAGGATTTCTGGGCGGCGGTGGATCACGGCAACATGCCCGCGGTTTCCTATCTCAAAGCCGAGCGCGCGCAGGACGGACATGCGCATAACTCCAGCCCGCTCGACGAGCAGCGCTTTCTGGTTGACACCATCAACCACCTCGAGCGAACATCGGACTGGGATTCCACCGCGGTTGTTATCTTGTGGGACGACTCGGACGGTTGGTACGACCACGTCCTGGCACCAGTTACCACGCAATCCCAAACAGGGCTCGACACACTCACGAATGCAGGCCAGTGCGGCGCGACCACGAGTCAGGTGCCGATGGGCCAGCAAGCTCGCTGTGGCCTTGGCCCGCGACAGCCGCTGCTGATCGTCTCACCATTCGCAAAGCAGAACTTTGTCGATCACTCGACCACCGATCAAAGCTCTGTTGTCACGTTCATCGAAGACAACTGGGACCTTGGGCGCATTGGCAACGGTTCAACCGATGCGACGGCCGGATCGCTGCGAAACATGTTCGATTTTGACAATCATGAGCGCGTCGACCGCCTGTTCCTGGATCCAATGACCGGGGAGCGCCACTGATCTCAGAAAACCGCATCCGCATCAGCCGCCGAAGTTTTCTCGGCGGCGCGGTGGATCGTTGTTTTCTCTGGACAGGCACGATCGACCCGCACGGATTGCACGGAGGTCCATGGTAGCGCGGCAGACCGAAGCTGCGCGGATTCTGCTCGAGAAGTGGCTGCAACGCGGCAAACCATCCGAACAATGGTGATCCAGCCGACGGTGTGTTTCGTACCTGGTGTGCACAACTGAGATCGGAGGTAGCTCGATGGGAGCCGCAGGGAACGAAGAAGGCAGGATAGATGCCGTCATTGTTGGTGGGGGGATCGGCGGTTCCGCGCTTGCCACCGTGCTGGCGCGCAACGGACTGGTCGTGACCGTATTGGAGCAGCAGCGGACCTACGCCGATCGCGTGCGCGGCGAGTACATGGCTGCCTGGGGCGTCGAAATTGCCCAGCGGCTCGGGCTGTTCGACGCGCTGAACCAGGCGGGCGGCTCGATGCCGCGTTGGGCGGTCCAGTACGACGAGTTGATGCCGCCTCAGGTGGCGGAACAACACAAGATCGATCTGGACAACATGGTTCCCGGTGTCGGCGGAGCGCTGTGCCTGTCGCATCCGGTCGCCTGCGAAACACTGGCCAACGAGGCTATCGCGGCCGGCGCGACCATGCTGCGAGGCGTCGAGAACGTACGCATTCAGACCGGTTCAGAGCCAGCCGTGACGTACCGCCTCAACGGTGAGGACTCCACGATTCGCTGTCGACTGATCGTCGGCGCCGACGGCCGGAATTCGTCTGTGCGCCAGCAGGCCGGCATCGAACTGCGCCAGGAAGAAGTGACGAACGTTGTCTCGGGTTTGCTGGTGAAAGATGCTCCCGAGTGGCCGCAAGATACCTTCGCCCTGGGTTCCGAGAGCGACGTGATGTACTTCGTCTTTCCGCAGGGCGATGACCGGGTACGGATGTATATCTGCGGCACTCCAGACCAGCGAGACCGATTTGCCGGTCCGGACGGCACCACTCGGTTCCTGGAGAGTTTCCGCCTCAAGAGCATGCCACTTGGCGACCACCTCGCGGCCGCGACGCCAATTGGTCCTTGCGCGACACTCGGTGGTGAGGACACCTGGACGGAGTCGCCGTATGCGGAAGGCGTCGTTCTGATTGGCGACGCCGCCGGCTATAACGGTCCAATTATCGGCCAGGGCCTGTCACTCGCATTGCGCGACGCGGAGCTTGTCTCGAAAGCATTGCTGGAAAACAGCAACTGGTCGCGCAGCATCTTTGCAGCCTATGGGGAGGATCGTGCAGAACGGATGCGGCGTGTGCGCTTCACCGCGGCAATGCACGCGGCTCTCTTCTGCAGCTTCACTCCGGAGGGAGTCCAACGTCGTGGCTCGTTTCTCGGACGCCTTGCGGAAGGTCAGGATCAATCGCTGATGTGGCAGCTCATTGAACCGGTCATTGGACCCTATAACCTCCCGCCCGAAGCATTCGACCAGAGCTACCGAGAGCGCCTCCTGGGTACTCAGGAGCCACAATCCGTCGCGTCGTAGTGAGCCTTCATCGGAGCTCGGCGACCGTATTGCGATTGATCAACTCCCAATCAATGTCGTAGCCGAGACCCGGTCGGGTCGGCGCGTGAACCAGGCCGCGGCCGTCAACCTCGATGTCCTCGAGCAGTCCGTGCTTTTGCGCGGCATCCGGCTGGAGCACTTCGAAGTACTCGCAGTTGGGAATCGCCATCGTAACGTGCAGATTCGCCACGTTGTTCAGTGAGTTACCACCGTGGTGGATCTCGCATTTCATACGAAACGCTTCCGCCAGATGGGCGATCTTGACCAGCGGGGTGACACCGCCTTTAAGGGCGACGTCGCCCCGCAGCATGTCTGTCCCTTGCTGGCGGATCCACTCGGTGTACGCGTACAAACCGCCGGGCAGGTGCTCGGTCGCCAGAATCGGAATGTGGAGCTGCGTTTTGAGTTTGGTGTATCCGTACAGGTCGTCCTCAGCCAGAGGGTCCTCGTACCAGTAGAAATTCAGGTCTTGAATCGCCCGCCCAACCCGCACCGCATCCTCATAGCCGTACGACCACATCGAATCAAGCATGAGGACCATCGACTCGCCAACGGCGCGCTTGACCGCCGTGCAGATCGCAATATCCTCTTGCGGACGACACACCGGGTGGATCTTGTAGGCAGTCCAGCCAGCTTCGCGGAACCGCTGCGCCTCCTCGACATAGTCTTGTGGGCTGGCGAGCACCGCCGAGGACGCGTAGGCTGGCGCACTTTCGCGGCACGTGCCCAACAGGCGGTGGATGGGCAGGTTCGCGACTTTGCCCGCGATATCCTAGAGCGCCACGTCCACTGCGCAGATCGAACGTGTGTCGACGTTACGGTTCGCGCGCCACAGGTCCTGCCAGATTGCGCCGATATCCAGTGGATCGCGGCCGATCACTAACGGCTTCAGTCGTTTCAGGACTTGATCCGCGAACTGATCGGCGCCAGCGCTTGCAGACCCAAGGAAAGAATTGCCGACGATGCCCTCGTCGGTCGAGATGCTCACGACACCGACGTCGGTGGAACCACCGCCGAACGCGTCGCGATAGGTGGTGCGCGGAACCTCCCAGCGGTGGAGGATGATGGACAGGTCCGTTACGTGCATCAGTGCGCAGCGTACTCGACGCGCCCTCGCGCCAGCCGCGTGGTCCAGGCTCCGAGCGCGGCTGACGCTGTTCGTTCGCGCTACAGCCGTCGACGGGCGTATCGTGAACTATGCGATCGGTTGCACTGCCGCTCGGATGTGCGCTGTGGCTGTCACTGATACTGGCCTTCCCCGGTTCGCCGCAAGACACCAGCGCTCAGCTCATCTACGCCGCTCAGGACGATGGCACGATCCATGTCTATGACATCAACGATCACCACACCGAGCTGAAGGTCATCAAGCTCTTCGCCTGTTGTGCTGACGTACGCGGAATTGCTGCCGCTGCGCCGACCCAGCGGCTGTATGTGATGTACAACCGCGATGGACAGGGCCACGTCGCCTCGCTGGATCTGACATCGGACCAGGTGCTCTGGGACCACGTGCTGCATGTGCCTGGCGTCGACCGTGGCAACATGACGCCAGACGGCAGGACACTGTACGTTCCGACCTGGGAGGAGGATCCGGACTCCCCTTATGAGCTGGTTGTGGATGCTGATTCCGGAGCAGAGAAGGGCAGAATCACACTGCCACCCCGCAGCCATGACACGATTGTCAGTCTCGACGGCCAGCGCGTATTCATGGAGACGAAGTCGCAGACCGCGAGCATGTACGTCGCCGACACAGCCTCCAACACCGTCATTCAGACGCTTGGGGGCTACTGCTGCAGCGGCGTGCTTGCTCCGTTCGCCATCAATGCCACCGCCACCAAGGTGGTGAACCAGGTGAACGACTACACCGGGTTTCAGTTGGCGGATGTCGCGTCTGGCGACGTAATCGAGTTTGTTCCGTTCGCCTCAGGCTATGGCGGTCATGGTATCGCGTGGACCCCAGACGAAACCGAGGTATGGGCGGATGATGGTGGGCTGGCAGTCGTCCATGTCTTTGATATGAAAGCTTTGCCGCCACGCGAACGGGAGGCTGTGACTGTCTCGAACGTTCCGCATTGGCTCACGTTCAGCATCGATGGCCGCTATGCCTATGTGGCGGGTCGCAAAGGTGCCGGCGATCCGACGGATGTCATCGACTCCGCCACCTATCAACGCGTTGGCAGCCTCGGGCCATCAGAAGACTTGCTGGAAGTGGATTTCGCAGCCGGTTCGGTTGCGGCAGTCGGCAACCAGTTTGGCATCGGCCGGTATGCTCCGCACGACCACTAGGTGAAGGCCTCAGGCCAGCCACGTGCTCCGTAGCGTCCACTGGAGGACGGGATAGTAGCCCAGCCCGCGCACATTGGCGGATTGCGCCAGGATATTCGGGTAGCCACAGATCACCAGACAGTACGCCTGGTCCAACAAGTAGTCGTTGATCTGCGAGTATCCTTGCTTTCGTTTTGCGGCGTCCGGTTCGGTAGCTGTTGCGGTGATCATCGATTTGTACGCGTCGTCGTAGAAAGTTGACGCATTGATAGCGGAGCCGAAGGTCGACGAGAGAATAAAGTGAGAGGTCGGTTCACTGACATTGGTGAATGCGGCAGCGTTGAGTCGGGCGCCCGAATACAGGGGCTTGGGCCCGATTCCGTCAGCTGTGAACTTGGCGATGTCGGTCGGCCTCAGTGTAGCTGTGATTCCGATCTGCTCCAGGTCCTGCTGGATCACCTGGGCGAGGGCGCGGTACTCGCCCGAGAAGCTTGCAAGAGGAAACGCAAGATCGAACTGCGCATCGGATATGCCCGCCTGGGCTGCAAGTGACTTTGCCTTGTCCAGATCGAACGTGTACCGCGAGTTCTTGTCGGCTTCCCACGCCGCCGACGCCGGACCCCACGGCAAGTCACGCGCGGGACCCGCAAAGCCCTTCATGACGGAGTCCGCGAAGCGAGGCCGGTCGATGGCGTACGCGATCGCGTGCCGAAACAGCTTGTTGTCCATCGGCGGGTTAGCCGTATTCAATTGCAGGTAGAAGTACTGACCGAGCTGGTTGTAATTGACGACCTGCCACTTCGGATCTGACTGCAGGCGCACCGCGTCCGGCAACGACGGCTGAAATGCCATGTCTATGGCGCCAGCCTCCAGCGCCACAACCATGGCCGACTGGTCTGCGTAGACTCTGATGTCAACCTCGTCGAGGTACGGCAAGTTCGGTTCCCAGTAATTCTGGGCCTTGGCCATCGTGATGTGGTCGCCGGAGACCCACTCCACCAGCTTGAATGGACCGGTGCCATTCATTCGGGTTCCGGCCTCCGACGACTCCGCAAGCTCCTGATCGAGAATTCGCAGGTACAGAATCGAATCGAAGGCACCTGGCCGCGGCACGTCCGACGACAGAATGATCGTGTATTTGTCGGGCGTTTCGATTTTGTTCCAGTAGTCTGCGCCAGGTCCGACGGTTGCGCGGTTCAGTGTTTTCGGGTCCTGCGCCTTGAGCAGCGTGTATTTGATGTCGTCGCTGGTCAGCTCGCGGCCGTTGTGGTACTGAACGCCTTTGCGCAAATTGAATTTGATACTTCGGTTATCAGCGCTCAGCTCCCAGCTTTCGGCGAGGCGCGGTTTGGGCGTGAATTTCTCATCATACGTAATGAGCTGGTCATGGACCTGACCAATAGTGTTGCTGTTGTTCGGAGACCACACGAACGGGTCCAGCGCGGTGATGTCGCCCACCATCCCAATGCGGATGGTGCCTCCCAACTTGGCTTCAGAGGGCGGCACGGGCGTGGGCGCAGCCTGGAGCCCGACTGCATTGCTGGTCGCGGCCGGGGTGTTCGCGGAGGCGCCGGTCAGAACCTGCGTCACGGTCGGCTTCGGTGCAGCGGTCGGTGCGGCTGGAGTGGCCGCGGCGCCACACGCAGCAAGAAGCGCCGCGGATGCGCTCGACAACGCGAGCTGGATCGCCGCTCGTCGACTCAGCATCTTACACGGGTTGTTTCTGGTCCACGATGACGTGTCCGTTGCTGTGCACCGTCTGGAAAGCCTCGCGCCGCGGTCGCAAGTAGTCCCAGAAGTCCTGGTCCTTCGGAACCAGTGCCCAGCCTGACCGCTGACGGTATAACTCCGGTTTGTCGACGCCCGGCGGGATGGTGCCGTTCTCGCGCAGTTCGCGCGCGGCATTTAGCAACCGACGCCGCACACGAATGATCATCGCGTCGGTCGACCCCAACGCCTCATTACTCCGATCCACGATGGCGCCCTGACTCCAGGTGATGGCGCTGTCCTGGACGATCACGCTTGGCATACCGGTGTAGCCTGTGACCGTTCGACTGGTCTTCTGGACCTCGCGATCGACGCCGAAATCGTAGTCTCCCGAGGCGGCCGTGTCGTAGAAGAATTTCAGGCGGTAGCGCCCGAGGAAGTCCTTGGTGTTCGGCAACAGGTCCCGTCCGCCGGTGCGCGCGGGCGTGTTGGGAGACTGATCGAAGCGGCCCGTGGTCATGTTCCAGGACATTGTGTGCGTATCGTCGAGTGGGACCGTTATGACGCAGTTTGCGCTGGAGCCAAGCTTGATGACCGGCGTCATTGTCACCCACGGGAACAACCAGTGCATGGTCCGGAAATAGTTGCTGTCCTCGGCACCTGGTCGGTACGCGCCGTAGCTGCAGCCGAAATCGGTGTCCTTGACGATGAAGGTCGTCGCGCGATTTCCAACGATGTACTTCAGGTCCTCGACCGGGCCGGCGTAGGCTTGCTGCGCCTTGTCCGGATCGAGCGCATCCTCCAGCGGCACTGCCCCGAAGTGGAGGATGCCCTGGTGTGACGTATCCATATTGTTTTCCATGCACTGGAACCAGTTCCAGTTGAACATGTTCGGGCTAACTCGCCCGCGACCTTCGACCATCATGTTCGGCTCGAGGTCCGGCAGCGGCGGCGGATCTTTGCGCGGTCCCATATAGGTCCACACCAGACCGCCACGCTCGACGCACGGATACGTTGTCGCGTGGACCTTCGATTCGAACTTGTTGTTCTCCGGCTCGTTCAACTGGTCCACGCAGTTGCCCTGAATATCGAACTTCCAACCGTGATAGGCGCAGCGGATGCCCTCCTCTTCGTTGCGTCCGAAGAAGAACGACGCCGCCCGGTGCGGGCACGCATCCTGGATGAGCGCAACCTTGCCCGACGTCACGCGGAAGCCGATCAGGTTTTCACCCAGCAATCGCAGTCGAACGGGCGGACAGTCCGCTTCTCTTACCTCTTCGGAAAGCAGTGCCGGCACCCAGTACTGGCGCAAGAGGTCGCCCATAATGGTGCCTGGTCCGACGCGGGTAAGGGCTTCGTTGTCTTCGACGCTGAGCATTGCGCTTTGCTCCTCCCCGCGGACGTTATCACCGTGGCGCAAGCTTGCGCTAGCACCCGCGGTCGCGTGGTGCGGAACGCAAGAGGCCGGTTAGCGAAAGACCCGTCCGGCGTCTAATCTAGTATGAGGAAGATGATCTGGCACGTCACGATGTCTGCATGATCGATCACGAAGCACAGCTCGTCGCAGCGCTCAGGTCGGACGACCAGTCCACTCTCGCCGAGTAGGTTCGACATCCCCGTTTCGATCGTGGCTCTATCGGATTGCGACGAATGCCTGCATCGACTCGATGCGCAGAGCCCAGCGCCGCGTGCTGCCGCATCAGATTGCGCCAGCAACTCCCGCGCTTGATGCAGGCGTGTGAACACGCGGATGCCGAGGGATCATCGAGTTGCTGAGTCCCGATGCTCGATGGTCGATGCCCCCGTATCCACAGTGGTTCGACGGATTAGATCCCGTGGCGAAGTCCGTGCGGCAGGGACTCGGAGAAAACAACCCTGGCGACTGGCGCGTCCTGCAGGTCCGTGCCAACTCTCAGCCTGGGTGCGCGGCGTATGTACGGCGATACCTATCGCGCATTCGCGGTGCACGTCATCCGTATCGAGGGCAATCAAATCTGTAAAAGAATTACGGAGCTCACGATGGCCAAACTGATTTATACGGCGATCATGTCGCTCGACGGCTACATCGCGGACGAGAACGGAACGTTCGACTGGGCGGAGCCCGACGCAGAGGTGCATGCCTTCATCAATGACCTAGAGCGACCGGTCGGCACGTACCTGTACGGCCGGCGCATGTACGAAACCATGGCCGTGTGGCAGACGGTCGATACTGGTAATGACCAACGGCCCGTCTCGCGTGACTACGCGGAGATATGGCGCTTAGCTGACAAGATCGT
>JAFAZN010000429.1 GCA_019239775.1 Chloroflexota bacterium | reverse complement strand
GTTACTGCGCACTGGCACGGAGGTCATCCCCACGTGGCTGAACCTCCATCTGCAGCAACCCTTGGCCCCTACGTTCGAGCGTTGCTGCACGTCGCACGAAGGTCCCAGGATTTCTCCGGATTTGGGTCCTCCCGCTGCGTATGGGCGTCGTGGCTTACTTCGCCGAGCGCTCGAGGCAGTAAAGGGACATTCCCAATGGAGAAGTTTTCTCCGAAAGGAAAATCTTCTGCGCAAGAGGTCCCCTAGATCCAGTGCGCCGAGCGTGTCAGTTGTTGCGGTCCTGAGGCCCCGCGGTTTTCTGGGCCACCACCACCCAGTACGACAGGCACTCCACCGCGGTGTCGCGCAGCGCCTCGAGGAAGACGCCGTCGTCGACCGGTGGGCTCGCGCCCGGCTGCCACACGCTGAGGCCAAGGATCGTGGCGATGGCGCAGTCCGTGTCCGCGAGGCCGGCCTCCACGAGGTCTGGCCGTGGCCCCCAGCAGCCGAGCCGCGGATTGAGCTCGCCAGTGGGCCGCGGCTTCGGCGAGTAGAACTGGACGACCGTCTCGTTGAGGCGGTTGGTCAGGAAGGCCCAGACGTTGGCGCAGGCATCCGCTGTGCGCAGGCCAAGATCGGCCGCGGTCAGCGGTTGCTCGCCGTAGAAGATGCCGATCTGGATGAGGTGTGTATCCGGCTCGCGCGGCACATCGCGCTGGATGTCCGAGATGGTGATGCGAAAGACGTGGGTGCCGATGCGGATGCGATGGTTGATCGCCGCGCGCGAGAAGTCTGGCAGCGGCGCGGGCCACCGCGCCCGCTCGGGAAGAGATGACAACGAAGCCAATTGTAACGTTGAGATGAATTCTCAACCGCCGAGTTCTTGCACTCATCGAACTCGCGACGCATAGTGCCGATCCCGCCGCCATGCCCTCTCGCGAGATCATCACAACATGTGGCATCTGTGGTGACCTGGTGCGCTCCGCGGTCGCCCCTCACTGGAATCCTGGACGCAAAGCGCTGCGCGCCTACCAGGACATGCAAAAGCACCTCACGACGCACTCGTTCGCCGAGTTGCTGCGGTTCGAGATTCGACAGGATCTGGACCAGGTGCCCGAGGAGCAGCGGCCATCCATCGTGCGCGACGTGTACCGAGGCTTGCTGGGTTCCGTGCAGGATGGGCAATTCCGCCTCAACGACCCGGACCGCGTCGGCGTATACAGCATCGACGAGGCCCTCGGCGGGCTGGAGACCTACCAGTTGTGGCGTAGCGCGAACCGCTGTGGCGACCCGCGCTGCGCGCATCACTGACCTCGGGGGTTTGTAGGGTCTCCCCTCGATCGACGTCCGGGGTTGGAAGGGGTCTCCCCTCGATCGAACCGAAACGTCAGTTCTCCATGGAAGAGTGATCAGAAGAGAAGAGGATCAGAACTCTTCGGAAGAGCACCAGAACGGAACAGGACGAGAACTCTCGTTAGTTGGCGGAGACGGTGAACCAGACGCCGTCGCTGCCGTCGCCTGTCGTTTGGCCTGGCTGCGTATCGCCGACGTAGTAGTAGAGCGGGCTGCCGGCGTAGGTGAGCTGGAGCGAGCCGTCGTTGCGCGGAGCGACGCCTACCTGCGGATCGGCGCTCGCCGGCGCACTGTCCACGATGACGGGCGGCCAGGCGACGGCGCAGCCACCGTAGCACGTGCTCACGCCGGGCTGGTCGGGCGTGTACTTGTACAGGGTCATGCCGTGATCGTCGGTCAGAATCGAGCCGTTGTTGGTGATGCTGGGACTGGCGAACGCGGACGAGGCGAACACGCTCGAGGCGACAAAACCAATGGCGGCGGCGGTTCGGGCCGCTCGAAGGACTGAGGTGGTACTGAACATGTCGGGAAGTCTGAAGGTCCGCGACTGAGGTTCCGCCGAAAGCCAGCAGCGTGCGCCTGAAGAAACGCTGAAAAAGCGCGTACCATCGAGGGTCTGGATCGAATCTGGATTGATAGATAGATAGATAGATAGATAGATGGCCTACGACACCAAAGCGAATAGCTCGATTTTGCTCAGCGGCCGCGACCGTGCTCCGGCGCGCTCCTTCCTCAAAGCGATCGGCTACACGGACGAGGACCTGGCAAAGCCGATTATCGGTATTGCCAACACGTGGACCGAGACCATGCCGTGCAACTTCAACCTGCGCGCGCTGGCCGCACGGGTGAAGGAAGGCGTGCGCAAGGCAGGCGGCACGCCGATGGAGTTCAACACTGTCGCGGTCAGCGACGGCATCACGATGGGCACCGAAGGCATGAAGGCCTCACTGGTGAGTCGTGAGTTGATCGCGGATTCGATGGAGCTGATGGCGCGGGCGTATTTCTTCGACGCGATGATCACGCTAGTCGCCTGCGACAAGACCATCCCGGCTGGGGCGATGGCGCTGCTACGCACCAATGTCCCAGGTTTGCTGGTGTATGGCGGCTCGATCATGCCCGGTCGCCTGGGCGATCGGGACCTGACCATTCAGGACGTCTACGAGGCGGTCGGCGCACATGCCGCGGGCAAGATGACCGATGAAGAACTGAAGGCCATCGAAGACTTTGCCTGTCCTGGTGCCGGCGCCTGTGGTGGGCAGTTCACCGCGAACACGATGGCGCTGGCGATGGAGTTCTGCGGGCTATCGGCGATGGGCACCGCGGGGGTGCCGGCCGAAGATCCACGCAAGGGCGACGTGGGCATGCAATGCGGCGAGTTGGTGATGGACATCCTGCGCCGCGGTGTCCGCCCTCGAGACATCTTCACTCGTGAAGCCATCGACAATGCCATCGCGGGTGTGGCGACCACAGGCGGTTCGACGAATGCCGTGCTGCACCTGATGGCAATGGCCCACGAAGCCGGCGTGCCACTCGACATGGACCATTTCGACGAGGTGAGCACGCGCACGCCGCTGCTCGGCGACATGCGCCCGGGTGGTCGCTACGCCGCCGCGGACCTCGATCGCGCTGGCGGCACGCGGTTGGTCGCGCAGCGCCTGGTGCAGGGCGGCTACGCCAACTCGAATGCGATGACCGTGACCGGCCGGACGTTCGGTCAGGAAGCTGCGCTCGCGCAGGAGACACCCGGCCAGGACGTGGTGCGCGCGCTCGACAATCCGTTGAAGGCCAGCGGCGGCCTCGTGATCCTCCACGGATCTCTGGCGCCTGAAGGCTGTGTGGTGAAAGTCGCTGGCTATGAACGCCAGTCCCACACCGGGCCCGCGCGGGTCTTCGACAGTGAAGAGGCAGCCATGGCCGCGGTGACGGGACGCAAGATCAACGCGGGCGATGTCGTGGTGATCCGCTACGAAGGCCCACGCGGCGGACCTGGAATGCGCGAAATGCTGGGCGTGACGGCGGCGATCGTCGGTGAAGGGCTGGGCGAGTCCGTCACGTTGCTGACCGATGGCCGATTCAGCGGCGCCACGCGAGGGTTCATGGCGGGCCACGTGGCACCTGAGGCGGCCGTCGGCGGGCCCATCGCCGCTGTTCGCGAGGGCGACACCATCA
Source organism: Chloroflexota bacterium (assembly GCA_019239775.1). Lineage (GTDB taxonomy): Bacteria > Chloroflexota > UBA6077 > UBA6077 > CF-72 > CF-72. The sequence goes on along the minus strand of JAFAZN010000429.1, from coordinate 3,556 downwards.
CCTTCGACGTGGCCCAGCGCCGCCTCGACCTGCATGTCTCGGAGGCGGAACTGCAGGAGCGCATGCGCGGATGGCAACCGCCGAAACCGCGCTACACCAGCGGCGTGTTCGCGAAATACACCGCGATGGTTGGTTCCGCATCCCAGGGTGCAGTCACGACTCCGCGGCAGTGAAACTGGGCATCCTGGTCGAGGTCGAGGAAGGCCTCGATTGGGAGGCCTGGCACGCCACTTACACAACCGCTGAACGACTCGGCTTCGAATCTATCTGGCTTTCCGACCACCTCGAGTCGCCATGGGGCACGCGCCACGGACTCGAAACGTGGACTGCCCTCGCGGTGGCGGCTGCCGAAACCTCGCGTGTGGTGCTGGGATCGCTGGTATCACCGGTGAAGTTTCGGGAGCCGGCCATCGTCGCGCGGATGGCCACCACCCTTCACGACCTGACTCATGGACGGTTCGTGGTTGGGTTGGGCCTTGGCTGGAACGCCGACGAGCACGCGGCCGCGGGCATCAGGTTTCCTCCGGCCGCGGAGCGCGCCCGCCGTCTGGCCGCGACCATCGAGCGCATTCGCTGCGAGGCGCGCGTGCCTGTGCTGGTCGGCGGCAGCGGGAGCCGTACGCTCCAGGTGGCAGCGCGCTCCGCGGATCAGTGGAATATGACGACCGCGTCGCCTGAGGCCTTTGGCGTGGCTAACGACCAGCTGGACCGCCTGTGCCTGGAGGTTGGCCGCCCTCCCGGCGCGATCGAGCGATCGATCGCGTGCGGCGTGCTCACAGGCTGGAATGCCGCGGACCTTCAGGCACGCGCGGAACGGATGCGCACGTGCATCCCACCCTTAGCCGCAACGCATGATGTGCAGTCCTCGGCGCGTGAGATGGGCTGGCTCGTCGGCACAACGGAGGAGGTGGTAGCGCACCTCCGGAAGTTCGCCGCGCAAGGCGTGGAGCGAGCCATGCTCGGGCACTACGACCCTCGGGACGCAGGTATGCTCGAGGTGCTGGCGCGCGATGTGCTCCCGCGCCTCGCGTGAACGTCGCGGGTGAAGTCGCCGTTATCACCGGCGGTGCGAGCGGGATTGGCCGCGCAAGCGCGCTCGCGTTCGCACGCAGCGGCGCAGACGTCGTCCTGGCGGACATCCGAACAGACCGTCTCGCGCGCACCGCGGATGAGGTTCGCGCCCTGGGCCGTCGCGTCCTTGCCCTAGAGTGCGATGTTTCCAAGGCGGAAGACGTGGCGTACCTTGCCGAAGCCGCGGAAACGCAGCTTGGGCCGGTTGGCATCCTGATGAACAACGCGGGTGTCGTGCTGCGTGGCGCGCTCGAAGAGATCAGCCTCGAAGACTGGCGGTGGTGCTTCGGCATCAACGTCTTTGGCGTCGTTCACGGGATCCATGCCTTTCTACCGCGCATGGTGGAACGAGGTCACGGCTGGATTGTCAACACCGGTTCCATGGCAGGTCTCGTGGCCCTGACCGGCGAAGGTGCGCCCTATATTTCTTCAAAATTTGCGGTGGTCGGTTTGACGGAGGCGCTTGCGCTGTATTGCCGGCCGTTTGGCATCGGCGTCTCGCTGCTGTGCCCTGGCGGCGTGCGCACAAACCTGGCCGAAACCGGGCGGTCCATCGGCATGACACCGCAACGCGAAATCGCCGAAACGCGCGTGGCCCAGGCGGTCCAGGGAGGCACCGAGGCTGAGCCCGAGCACATCGGAGAGCTTGTCTTAAATGCAGTGCAGAACGAGAGGTTTCTCGTCCTGCAAGATGCGTTTTCTCGTGACCTGGTCCGCCGCCACGCGGACCTAAACGAGTTTATGGCGTGGAGGTTCTCAACTTCTACGGAGCAACCGTAACTGGCACCGTCACAGACAGTTCAGCCCCGCTGACCGACGAGTGGGCGTAGAACGTCAGGTTGTGCAGCCCCGTCTGGTTGTTCGGGATCGTGACGGTCGCGCTCCAGAGGTTGTTGTTGACGATCGAGCCGGTGCCCAGGAACATGCCGCCCTGATCGCGGTTGTCCAGAAAGACGTCGACCCGATCGATACCGGAGCCACTCATTGCACTTTTGTCCAGCGCGCGGCCGATGATGTTGTAGGCGCCGACATGGATGGTGTCGCCGGGTGACGGGTTGCCAACCTCCAACGTCAACATCTGCGCGCTCGCCATTCCGGTGGTGCTCGCAGTGGTTGTCGTGGCTGGCTGGGTGGCCGTGGTCGACGTGGACGGCGCCGTCGTCGACGTCACACTGGTCTGATTCGTGCCGTTCGCCGCGCCCAGACACATCATCTGGCCGGAATCAGGCGCGGGCTGCGTGGCGAACGCCTTGGTGGTGTCTTCACCAATTGCGATCGGCACTGAGATGACCGATTCCTGGCCGGTAACCGAGCTGTGTGCATAGGCCCACAGATCGTGTTCACCAATCTGGCTCGTCGGGAAATCGACGGTCGCCTGGAAACTCCCTGGGCCGAATGGTCCGGCGGTCATTCCTGGCACGGCCGAGCCCAGACTCACGCCGCCCTCATCGCGGCTGCCCAGGAAGAAGTCCACGTGGTCGATACCGGTGGCGCCGCCAGGCGCATTGGTGGCCATTGCGACGCCCTGAACGATGTCGCTGCCCGCTTCGACGCGGGAGCCAGGCGTGGGGTTTGCGAGTTGGAAGTCAATTGTGCCGCAGCCACCCGAACTCGCGGGTGGTGCGCTTTGCGCAAATGCGGGCAACGCGCCAACTCCGAGCGCCGCAGCCACGCTCAGTGCACCAAGCGCGCGAACAAGACCAGAGCCGGATCGGGACATAGAACGACTTATCCTTTCCCAGTCGCTGAGATGAACGCCGTTCTATGACTGCACGCTTTGTGCCAGCCGGCTATGGTGCGCCGAGGTCGCTTTGTGCCAGCTGGCTATGGTGCGCCGAGGTCGCTTTGTGCCAGCCGGCTATGGTGCGCCGAGGTTTGCGCCTGCGCTGGTTATTGTGCGTTGAGGGTTTGGGGACTCAGGACTTCTTGCGTTTGTGCGAACGCTGCGACTTGGTTTCGCCGTGTTCTCGGCGAACCTTGTTGACGGTTCGGGCCGCGCGCTCCTCGGCTTCGTCCTTGGAAACGCCACGGTCCTCGTAGGAGTCCTTGATGTGTTCGTACTGACGATCGCGTTTGCTACCTTCTTTTACTCCGCGAGGCATAACAGCGAAGTCGCAAGATGCGCGCCACCGATAGGTTCACCTCACTGTGGAAATTCACGCCACTGTGGAATTCACTCCGTGGTGAGACATCACTCCCGTTGGGACATCACTCCCGTGGTGAGGACATCACGCCGTGGCGAGACATCACTCCCGTGGGCACATCACTCCCGTGGGGACATCACTCCCGTGGGGACATCACTCCCGTGTGGACATCACTCCCGTGGGGGCATCACTCCGTGGTGAGGACATCACTCCCGTGGTGAGACATCACGCCGTGAGTGCATCACCCTGTGGTGAAATCACGTCCGTGGGGGCATCACTCCGTGGGTTGTCACTTGGTGAGTGCATCACCCTGTGGTGAAATCACGTCCGTGGGGACGTCA
>JAFAZN010000393.1 GCA_019239775.1 Chloroflexota bacterium | reverse complement strand
ATCCTGGACCAGGTCCTCGGCATCGCTGGGATTGCGCGTCATGCGCAGCGCAGTGCGATACAGCGCGTCGAGGTGCTTGAGAGCCTCTTCTTCGAACCGAGCGCGGGTGGCGGCTGCCTCCTGATTGGCGGTCTTGGTGTCGGCCCTCGCCGCCGGTTCGGCGTCCACGGCCTTCAGTCTAACCAACGCGACCGGTAGGTCTTGTATTCCATTGCGCAGCCCCCTGCCCTGGATTACGCCCTAGTCAACAAACTGCAGGTCGTGGGGTTCGCTTTCGGCGCGGCCTGCGTCAGTCATGCGGACGAATCGCGCGTTGGCGCGCAGGTCGGTCAGTGTGCGCGCGTTGAGGTAGCTCATGCCGCTGCGAAGGCCGCCTACGTGCTGGTACAGGACATCGGCGACCGAGCCGCGGTATTGCACTACCGCTTCAACGCCCTCGGGCACGACCGACGCGGCAAGCTCGTCGAGGACGTCCTCACTGGTCTCGCGCTGACGGCGGGCTTCCGCCGCCCCTAGCGATGCCATGCCACGATAGACCTTGTAACGTCCGCCGTTGCGCAGCACGGTTCGACCCGGCGATTCCTCGGTGCCTGCCAGCAACGAGCCAATCATGACGGTCTCTGCGCCAGCGGCCAGCGCCTTGGTCATGTCGCCACTGTTGCGCACGCCGCCATCGGCGATCACCGGAACGTCGGCCTCACGCGCAGCGGCAACACACTCCCACAGGGCCGTGAGCTGCGGCACGCCGACCCCAGCCACGATCCGCGTCGAGCACGCCGCACCTGGCCCGACACCCACCTTTATCGCATCCGCGCCCGCGGCGATGAGGTCCTGGGCACCCTCGGTGGTCGCCACATTGCCCGAAATCAACTCAACGGAAGGGAACGCATCTTTCACGCAGCGCGTGGCGGTGAGCGCGTGCTCGGAGTGGCCGTGCGCAATGTCGACCACGAGCACATCCACACCCGCGGCGACGAGCGCCGCGGCACGCTCCATGTAATCGCCCACGGCGCCAATGGCGGCGCCCACGAGAAGACGCCCCTGGACGTCGCGCGCAGCAAAGGGATTTTCGGTCAGCCGCAGCACGTCGCGCGCGGTGATGAGACCGCGCAAGTGGCCGGTTTCGTCTACGAGCGGGAGCTTCTCCAGGCGGTGCTCGTGAAGAATGCGGCGGGCCTGTTCGAGGCGGGTTCCGACCGGGGCAGTGACAAGTTGCTCGCCGCCGGTCATGATGCGTTCGACCGGCTGCGATGGGTCTTCGGCGAACAGCACGTCGCGCGACGTGACGATGCCCAGCAGCCGATCGTTTTCGCCGACGACGAGCAGGCTGTTGACGTTGTGCCGCCCCATCAGCGTGATCGCCTCGCCCAGCGTGCGAGTGGGTGCGATCGTGTGCAACTGACGTCCGCCGATCGACTCTTCAGGCCGTTTGACGCGCTGCACTTCGGCGGCTTCTTGCTCGATCGGCATGAAGCGGTGGATCACCCCGATGCCGCCCTCACGAGCCATCGCCCGCGCCATGCGGGCCTCGGTCACGGTGTCCATATTGGCGGCGACGATCGGGATGTTGAGGCGCACGCGTCGGGTGAGACGAGTGCTGGTGTCCACGTCGCGGCGCGAGGCCACCGCGGAGCGGCACGGCACGAGCAGGACATCGTCGTAGGTCAGCGCAAGCGGCGGGCAGGCGTTATCGTGCATAGGGCGCCTTCTGGCGGCTTTAAGAGTACGAGAAGGCAGCCCTAAGAGCTCGGGCGTTCCCGCATTGCGAGCAACTCGGCTTCGTACTCCCGGCACAAACAGCAGATCAGGCGCCAGACCTCTGGTGCGATCAAGCCCATTTCGTTGAGGTCGATGAGCCGGTCGAGATACGGCCAACGCGCGGAATCCGTGTTGGTGCCGAGCGCATTTACCAGCCTGTTGGACATGCGATGGACCCCCACGTAACGGCTTTTTGGTTGCGTGCCCGCGTTGACAGCGCTGCGCTTCATGCCGCAGCCTGCGTGCCACGGCCGTGCCTGATCTGAGCGTTTCGGTCGTCACATATCGCACACCCGCGCTGCTGCGTCGATGCCTCACCGCCCTGGCGGCGGAACGCGCGTGCCTGGACCTGGATGTCACCGTGGTGGACAACGCGTCTGGCGATGACACTCTGCAGATGCTCGAGACCGAGTTTCCCTGGGTCCGGGTGATCGCTAATCCAGTCAACGCAGGGTTCGGTGCCGCGCACAACCAGGCGCTCCGCCAGGCCCGCGGTCGTCACTGGCTCATCTTCAACTCGGACGCGGCGCCACAGCCAGGCGCATTGCGCACCCTCGTTGACTTCCTGGACGCGAACCCCAGCGTGGCGGTCGTTGGGCCGCGTTTGCGCTACCCAAACGGCGAGGTGCAGTCGTCGCGACGGCGCTTTCCAACCCCGGCCACGCTGTTTCTGGAGAGCACGCAGCTGCAGCGCTTCTGGCCCGACAACGCCGTTCTGCGGCACTTCTACGTGAAGGACCGTTCCGACGATGAGCTACAGGACGTGGACTGGCTTGTCGGAGCCTGCCTGTGTGTGCGCGCTGCCGCGGCAGGGCAGGCGGGGTTGTTCGATGAACGATTCTTCATGTACAGCGAGGAGTTGGACTGGTGTCGGCGCTTCCGTGCAGCGGGCTGGCGCGTCGTGTACGTGCCAACCGCCGAGGTCATTCACCTGGAAGGGGGCAGCTCTCGGGCAGACCTGGTCGCTCGCGATCAGCGCTTCCAGGCCAGCAAGCTTGCATACGCGGCCAAATGGCACGGGCCGTTGCTTGCGCAAGCGCTGCGCGCCTACCTGGTGGTTGAGTACGCCGTGCGCGCGCTTGAAGAGGGCGGCAAGCTTGCGTTGGGCTCGCGCGTTGCTGAACGACGGGCGCGGTTGCGCGTGATCGGCAACGGCCTGCGAAGCACGCTCGGACGGTGATCCTCTTTGTCAGCGGCGAATACCCGCCGGACATTGGTGGCCTGGGCGACTACACCGCCCGATTGCGCCTGGCGCTCGAGCAGCACGGTTGGCTCACGGACGTCGTCACACGCCGTCACGTCCGTCATTGGGACATTCGCGCGTTGCTGTGGCTGCTGCGCAATGCGCCACGAACCGGGGTCGTGCACATCCAGTATCAGGCGGCAGCGTTCGACCTGCTGGGTGATATCTGCCTGCTGCCAACCCTCTTGCATCGAATACGTCCATCGGTTCACTGCATAACGACATTCCACGATGTCCGGATCCCGTACCTCTTCCCGCGCGCCGGGCGACTGAGGCGTGCAGCCGTGAACCTTCTCGCGCGCACAAGCGATGCGGTGATTGCCGCTGACTCTCGAGACCTCCGCCAACTCGGGGGGCCGTCGCCACGGCACATTCACGTCCCGATCGGCTCGAACGTCCCGTGCGCACCACCCGCGGACCACGTGCGTGGCGCCTTCCGCGCAAACCTCGGCCTGACGCCTGACGACCTCGCGGTGGCATTCTTCGGCACGCTAAACGCCAGCAAAGGCATCGACCTGCTGCTAAGTGCCTTTGAAGCCGTGCAGGCGCAACAGCCTCAGGCGCGGCTGCTGCTCCTGGGCGGCGAAGTCGGCGCCAGTGATGCCACCGACCGTCGTGCGGCGGCTCAGGTGCAAGCGCGCCTCGCTGCGCTGGGCAGCGCGGTGATCGGTACCGGCTGGCTGCCACCCGAAAGGTTGTCGGCATACCTGCTCGCGGCCGACGTCGCGCTCTTACCCTACGCGGATGGTGCCTCGGCCAGGCGCGGCTCACTCCTGGCGTGTGCGGCGCATGGCCTGCCCCTGGTCACGACGCAGCCGACCGGGGTGGAAGTCGCACCGTATGTGTCGGCAGTCCGGCAAGATCCGGTCGAGCTGGCAGAGGCGGTAATCGCCGCATGGCGCGACTCATCGCACCTGCGCGCCGCAAGCACGGCGCTCGCCGATTCGGTGAGCTGGCCAGGCATCGCAGCGCAGCACATCCAGATCTACGAACGACTCCTATACTCGCGGCGATGATCGTTCGCGCGCCGTCGCTGGAGCGTGCAGACCGCACGGCGCTGGTCGTGGCGGCCGCTGCTGCACTGGCCGTTGGCGTGCTCGCGGCGGCCACGACGCCACTTATTCCGCTTGCCGGGTTGATCGGTCTGCTGGTGCTCGGGTTGGTGTGGTGGCGGCCGATTGTGGGCGTATGGCTGTTCGTCGGCGTGGTGGCGGTGCTGCCGTTCGGGGTTATTCCCGTACCCCTCGCCGGTGCGCAGCTCACCTTTGTCGACGCGATCATGATCGCGACGTTCAGCGCGGTACTCGGGCGCTGGATCTTCAGCCGCCAATGGGTTGCGCTTACCGCGCCGGGCATTGCATTGCTGGCGTTTGTGCTCGTGTGCGCCGCCGCTTTCGTGGCTGGCGCAAGTGTGAGTCCGATCACGCCCGAGCTCATCCGGCGCACGGGCAAGCTGATCGCAAGCGTGCTTTTTTTCATTGTTGCCGGATCGCTCCTGACCACCGAGGCGCGGATCGCGAGTATCACACGCGGTCTGATCGTGGCGGGCGCGATCCAGGGTGGGATCGGCGCCGTGCTGGTTCGTCTCGACCCGCTGACACAGCTGACGTTGCTCTCACGCCTCTCGGCCATCGGCTACCCGACCGTCGACGTGCTGCGCTATGTGCCCGGCGCGAACGACACCTACACCAGCCAGTTGCGCGCGATTGGGACGTCGGTCGACCCCAACGTCTTCGGCGGCACGCTGATGCTCGCGCTGGTGGTCATTTTGGTGCAGTGGGCCTCGCCCAGGCCGGTGCTGCGCAAAAGCGTGCTGATGCTGCTCGCGCTGCCAACTGCCGCCGGCGTGCTGCTGAGCCTTTCGCGCGCGAGCTGGGCTGGGCTGGCGGTGGGGCTCCTGTTCCTCGGTGGCCTGCGCTATCGACGCATCCTGGTGCTCGCCGCCCTGATGGGCCTCGCGACGCTGGCGACGCCGGTTGGCCAGTCTTTCGTGGTTCGCTTCGTGAGTGGCTTTTCGACTGCGGACCCGGCCACCGCGTTTCGTGTCGGCGAATACGCCAATGCGCTGACGTTGTTGACCCGCTATCCCGTGTTGGGCATTGGCTTCGGCGCCTCACCCGACATCGACGTCACCGCGGGCGTGTCCAGCGTCTACCTGCTCGTTGGCGAACAGACAGGTCTGCTGGGTCTGAGCGCGTACCTGGTGGCCCTAGTGGCGACCTGGTGGATCGGCTTCCGCGGCCTGCGCGGGATGCGCGATTCACGTCTCCTGGGGATGCGCGCCGCGTTTCTCGCTGCCTTCAGTGGCGCGTTGGTGACGGGTCTGCTCGATCACTATTTCGCAAATGAGGCCTTCCCGCACGCGGTGGCGTTGTTCTGGCTGTATGCGGCGGTGCTGGTCGCTTCAACTCGCCTGGAATCGCGGCAGGCTGAACCAGAACGTGCTGCCCTGACCAGGTCCACGACTGTCCGCGCCAACGTTGCCGCCGTGTAGTGAGACCAGGTGTTTGGCGATCGAGAGTCCCAGGCCCATGCCGCCGTACGGACGTGTGAGGGATGCGTCACCCTGGTAAAAACGCTCCCAAACGCGCGCGATCTGTTCGGCGCGCATGCCAATCCCTGAGTCGCTAATAGCCACGCGCACGCTGTGCGGTTGCTCACTGCTCGGCTCGACGGTGACGTTGACCCAGCCGCCGGCCGGCGTGAATTTCAAGGCATTACCCAGCATGCTGCGGAATACGTGGGCGACACGTTCCTCGTCGGCTTCGACAGTCGCGTCGAAGCCTTCGCGAACTGCCACCCGCACCGTAACGTCCTTCGATTGCGCGACCGTCTGGCAGATCTGGACCGCCTGCGAAATCACGCGCGCCAGATCGACGGAGCGCACTTCGAGACGCTCGACGCCCGCCTCGAGGCGTGTGTAATCGAGCAAGCCGTTCACGAGTTCGAGCAGGCGGTCACCCGCGGAGCGAACGTTGTGGACGTACTTGTTCGCCATCGGTGCGAGCGGCCCCGACAGCCCGCGCAGCAGCATGTCGCTGTAGCCCAGGATGGAAGTCAGCGGCGTGCGCAGCTCGTGGCTCATGATGGCCAGGAACTCGTCCTTCTGGCGGTTCGCTTCTCGGAGCGCGGCTTGAATGCGCTGGTACTCGGAGTCGTCGCGCACGATCACCGTCGCACCCGTTTGCGAGCCGCGGGCGTCGCGTAGCGGCGCCACGTTTGCCAGGGCTTGAAACGGCTGGCCGTGCTCGCCAGTGCAGGTGATGTGGGCCTCGCGCGCTCCACCTGTTGCCAGTACCTCGCGAATTGCGCTCGCCAGTTCTTGATGACCGGCCGAATCGAGCGAGACCGGCTGCGATCCGCTGAGACCCAACAGGCGCGCCGCGGGTTCGTTCCACGTCATGGCGCGACCATGCTCGTCCGTTGAGAGCACCGCGTCACGCGTGTGGGCCAGAAGATGCGCCAGCAACGGCGGCGCGTTGGTGGGAGTCTGGGCGCGTCCGCGACGACGACCCCGACGGCTGGTGCGGCGCGTGTGCAGTCGATGCTTGACCTCTGAGACGACCTTGCCCATCCGCGTTGCCAGCTGCTGCGGGTTGTTGGGCAGGTCGACAATTTCGAACCGCGGGTAAACGAATGGATCGCGCACGAGCTCTGCCTGGAGCGCATTGCGCGCGGCCACCGACCCGGCAAAAAAGACCAGCAATGCCTGCGAGCCCTCCGCGCGCAAGTAGCGCGCGATTCGGAGCGGGTCCGCAACAGAGGGTCCGACGCCGATCAGCGACGCGGTCGCGGGCACCGACTCGATGGAATCAGCGCGCGCGACGCCTAAGCCGGCATCAGCCGATGCCGTTTCGATGCGCGGCGCCAGGGGTGAGTCGGCAGGTTCGAGCAGCCACAGGCGCACGCTGCGCGCATCTGCCTCGGACGGCGCGACGTCAGCATTTTGGCTGGACTGAAGGGCAGACGACGGCCGTCCGGAGGGTGCGATGGGCTGCGGGCTCCCCACTCTGGGGCCTTGTACCCGCAAGATGGATGCCAGTCCTCTATTTGCTGTGGGCGACCGCTAACTGATCCGGGATCAGCAGCACGTCGCCCGGGCCAACGCTGGCGACAGTCAGCCCACTGGCCGAGGCGATCTGGTTGGTCGCGACACCAGTGCGCGCGGCGATCTGATCAAGCGTTTCGCCCGGTTGCACCCGATACAGCCAGCCCGGCTGGGCCGGAATCGTGAGCACCTGGCCGACGCGAATCAAATCTGGGTTGGTGAGGCCGCTTGCCTGGGCGATGCTTGCCGCCGAGACTCCGTACGTCCGCGCAATGAAGCGCACCGTATCGCCTGACTGGACTTTGTACGCAACGTACGGCTGGCTGCTGCTTGCCGTTACGGGTGCCGCACTGGTCTGGATCGCAGCAGAAGTCGCGGCCACGGACGTTGTCGTCGCCGCGGCGGAGGTTGCCCCAGGCGCTGCTGTCGCAACGGGCGTCGCTGCCCCTGACGTGTTTGCGCCGGGCGTCGGTGCTGGAGACGCGCCTGCCGCAGAAGCCGTCGCGACCGGCGTTGTGACCACGGTGGCTGCAACGGGCGTGGCCGTAACCGAGGTTGCCCGCGTCTGCGCGGATTGCGCCAGCGCTCCCGTCGAGGTTGGCGCGCTCGCCACCGGCGACGGCTGTCGCGTGAAGGCGCCTTGCGTGGCGAGCACCGCGATCAGCACGGGTACCAGACCCAGGGCCGGCACCAGCCACCACCAGCGCCAATTCGGCATCGGCGCGCCTCGCCTGGAGCGAACCACCTGGGGACGACGCGGGTGCGGCGGGGTGTATGGGCCAGGCACGAGGGGCCTTTCTGCTTTGCAGAAGATGTGCCGTTTCCAGCATACCCCCGCCTGGCATCCTCCGGTAGAGGCATGTCAAGACCGCGCTACAGAGTCGTCGCCTGGACGGGCCATCGACCGGACCTGTTCCGTGATCCGGCGGCGGCACAACTGGCGGTAGAGGCTGCAGGGCGCGAGTTGGTGAAGGCTGGCGCGACGCGGTTCCTGGTTGGTGGTCAGCGAGGCGTCGACACCTGGGCCGCCTACGCTGCCAAGGCGATGGCCGTGCCCTTCACGCTGGTTTTGCCACTACCCGTGGACGAGTTTGCGCGCGACTGGTCCGAGATCGATCGCAGCGTGCTACTACACGCCGTTGCCAGCGCCGCGGACGTCCGAATCGCAGGCACCTACGCGGCGCGAAATCAGATCCTTGCGCGTGAGGCGGACCTGCTCGTCGCAGTGTGGACCTGCACGCTGGGCGGCGGCACGGCTGAAACCCTCGAGTACGCACGACAGTTCGGCACGCCGATCCGCGAGCTGCGGCTCGAGCCATCCGCCACCGCTGAATCGGCCACGGGCCGCGGGATCTAGCGGGTTGTTTCGGATCTACTGCCCGACGAGGCGGGAGATCAACCAGACCATGCGGTCGATGAGCCACATCCAGATCGCGAAGGGCAGCATGACCACGGCCAGGATGACATCGACGATGCCCCAGGAGTAACGCTGTGGGTGAGCGCGGACCGCGGTACGCGTTTCTGGGCGCGCAATCTCCAGCATGCGCCGGAGCTACCGCAATTCGGATGCCAGGGTGGTGATCAGGCGGGCAGTGCCACCATGCGCACCGCGAGGTCCGAGCCGTCTAGCCTGAGGCCCGCGGAGCCGCGTCGATCGCGGGCAACGACTGGCAGGACATCGCCGCTGACTCGCGTGGTGCGGCCGGATTGCGAGATGAGCAGCGCGTCCTCGCTGGCCTCGAGCACCGCTGCCCCGATGATGCTGGTCTTGGGCGCGAGCTGCATGGTTGCGACGCCACCCGTAGCCCGGCCCTTGCGCGGATATTCTCCGAGCGGGCTGCGTTTGATGAAGCCGTTGCTGCTGGCGACCCAGAGCAGCCGCTCGTCGTCGTCCGCGATCCAATCCGCGCCGACAACCCGCGCGTTGCCGGACAGCGAAATCGCCTGCACACCCTGCCCGACCCGACCTGCCGCCCGCAGGTCACCGTCCGAAAACCGCAGCGTCTTGCCATCGGTAGTCGTCACCACATAGTCCCCGCCACCCGGACTCACGAGCACTGCGATGACTTCGTCTTTGCCCAGGAGACGCAAGTCCGGCGACGGCTTTTCGTCCACGCGCACGTACTCGGAGAGTGGCGTCTTTTTCACACGACCTTCGCGGGTGAACACCACCAGGTACAGCTCCTCGGAGAACGCGCTCACCGGTGCGACGTTTACCAGCCGTTCGCCAGGATCCAGGCTGATGAAGCTGCGCGCCAGCTCCGCGCGTGCGGCGCGGGTTGTCTCTGGCAATCGTGCAACGCGCACTGAGGCCACCCGCCCCGTGGATAGCTGACACAGCAGATAGTCCGTCGTGTGCGCCCGCCGCACTTCTTGCAGCCGCTCGTCGCCGCGGACCGTTCCCGCGTTTGTCTTGCCCGCATACGTGTTGGCGGGCATCGCCTTGAGTGCGCCATCCGTGGTGAGTCCCACGAGAACGGGCTTGCTCTCGATGGCGGCCTGGACCTCGGCGACCGGCGCGGTGGCGTGCTCATCCGACAGGATCGCTGTGCGGCGGTCGTCGGCGAAGTCGTTGATGATGGCCTGCATCTCGTCCTTAATCAGCGCGATCTGCTTCGGCTCGTGAGCCAGCAGGTCTTCGAGGTGCGCAATCCGCTCCTGGAGCTCCTTCTTTTCGGTGCGATAGCCAGCCAGATCCATGCGCGTGACCTGGGCCAGCGTCATCTCGCTGATGCGCTGCGCCTGGATTTCGCTGAGCTTGTAGCGCTTGATCAGCTCGGCTCGGGCAACCTGGCGGTCCTTGGCGGCCTGGAAGATTTTGACGATTTCATCGGCGTGGACGGCGCCAATAATGAGTCCCTCGACCAGGTGAAGGCGCTCTCTGGCTCGCGCGAGATCGAACTCGCTGCGTCTGCGTAGGACGTTGAGCTGGTGCTCGTTGTACCTGCGAAGCAGCTCGACCATCCCCACGGTGCGCGGCGTCCGGGCTGGCTCGTTTTCCGCACCGAAGAGGAACGTCATCTGTACGGAGAAACTGGTCTGGAGGGCGGTGTGCTGGTAAAGCGCCGCGAGCACATCGGTGGGCGATGCTTCGCGGCGCAGGGGCAGCACAATGCGCGTACCGTTCTGGTCGCTGGACTCGTCCGGGATATGGCCTTCGAAAATGAGACCTGGCAACTTGCCGTCGTTGAATGCCTTGGCGATGCTTGTTTTCACGTTGGCCCGGCCGACGTAAGGCACGGCAGTCACGATGAGGCGTTTGCCGCGCTGGTCCTCCTCTAGCCGGACAGTGCCGCGATGGACGATGCGGCCGCGGCCCGTGGCCAGGTAATCGCGAATGCCCTCCTCGCCGACGACCGTGCCGCCCGACGGAAAATCTGGGCCTTTGATGAAGCGCATTAGCTCGAGCACGCCCATCTGCGGCTGATCGAGCAGAGCGATGCACGCGTAGAGCATCTCCCGCAGGTTGTGCGGCGGAACGCGGGTGGCGAAGCCGAGGCCGACGCCGTCCTGGCCGTTGACGGCCGGCGGGATGCGCGCGGGTAGATAGAACGGCTCGACGACTTTGGGGTCCTGCTTGTAGGTGGGCACCAGCGGGACCGTGTCTTTGTCGATGTCGCGCAGCATGACCTCACCGATGCGCGACAGGCGCATCTCGGTGTAGCGCATGGCGGCGGCCGGATCATCGTCGTCGGATCCGAAGTTGCCCTGACCGTCGATCAGTGGATAGCGGAGGGAGAAGTCCTGCGCCAGCCGCACGGCCGCATCGTAGATGGCCTCTTGTCCATGCGGATGGGCCTGGCCCATGACTGTGCCCACCACCTCTGCGGACTTGACCGTCTCGTGTGAGGCGTCCCACCCCATGCGGTACATGAACCACAACACCCTGCGCTGGACCGGCTTGAGCCCGTCGCGTGCATCAGGAATCGCCCGGGCATTCGACGAAACGCCGTATTCCGCATAAGAGTTCTGAATCGCTGCCGAGAACTCTTCCTGCCGGATCTGCTCGGTCTCGAACGTCATGTGCTGCTACACGTCCAGGTCGGTCAGGCGGGCCGCTTGCGCCAGGAACTCGCGGCGGGCTTCTGGGCGCGATTCATCCATGAGATCCGCCACAACCTGCGCCGCGATGGCGCTGTCTTCTAGTGTGACCTGCTTCAGGATGCGGCTCGCCGGATGCATGGTGGTCTCCCGCAGCTCCGAGGCCGTCATCTCGCCGAGGCCTTTGTAGCGTTTGATCGGCGCATTTTTTGCGTCTGGGTTTCGCGATAAGAACCGGCGCAACGCCTCGTCGTCAATCAACCAGTTGGTCTTGCTCTTCCACTTTACTGAGTACAGTGGCGGCATCGCCACAAATACGCGGCCACTTTCAATCAAGCCTGCAGTCTCCTGATAAAAAAGCGCAAGAAGCAGCGCCCGAATGTGACCACCATCGACGTCGGCATCCGTCATGATGATGATCTTGCTGTACTTGCATTTCTCTAAATTGAACGCGCCGCGCACACCCGTCCCGATAACAGAGGCGAGCAGCGCATATTCTTTGTTCAATTGAAGCCGTTCAGGTCGTGCGTTGATGACGTTGATGGGTTTACCACGCAACGCCAGGATCGCTTGATACGAAGCGTCACGTCCTTGTTTGGCGTTACCTCCCGCGCTTTGCCCTTCGACAATAAACAGCTCAGCACGGTCAGGGTCGGTGGTACTTGCGCGCGCAAACTTTGAGGTGTCTAAGTCGACAGTTTCGTGGCGCTTCTGTCCGGTGCGCGCCAGTTGTTCCTCGGCAGCCAGGCGGTTGGCAAGCTTCTGGTCGTCCTGAATTTTCTTGAGCCAATCCCGCGCTTGTGCCGGCCGGGCGTCGAACCACTCCTTGAGCCCCTCGATGACGACGGATCGAACGATGCCCTCAACCGGCGCATTGTTGAGCTTGTTCTTGGTTTGTCCCTCAAACTGGGGATCTTTGAGTTTGACGGAGATCGCCGCTACGAGGCCCTGCTGAATAACTTCGGGCTTGAACGCCTCTTTGTCGCGATTTTTGATGATGCCCATCTTCGAGGCGTAGTCGTTGGCGACGCGAGTAAGCGCCGCCTTAAAGCCCCGTTCGTGAACGCCACCTTCAGGCGTGCGCACGGCGTTGGCAAATGAGTGGAGATCGAGCTTGTATCCACGGTTGGGAAGCAGCGCGACTTCCACGTGGACTTGCTCGCGTAGCTGGTTGAACGTAATCGGCTTGCTGAACAGCGGCTCGGTGCCGGGTGGCGTCGCGGTTCGGACGAAATCCGCAAGGCCTTCTTTCGACAGGAAGGTCTTGCTGATGACGGTTTCTTGTTCGTCATCCCAGACCGACAGGTGCAGCGCGAGACCGCGATTGAGGTGCGCGGCGGCTTGCAGCCGGCGTTCGAGTGTTTCACGTGGATAGTAGGCGTCGTGATCGAAGATGGTTCGGTCGTACTGCCAGCGCAGGCGTGTGCCACGCTTCTTTGGCTCAGCAGGCGTGATGCGCGGGGGCAGCGGCTTACCGCGCTCGAAGCGTTGGGAGAAGTGCTGTCCGTCACGCCAGATATCCAGCTCGAGCCATTCTGAAAGCGCATTGATGACGGTGGCGCCGACGCCGTGCAGGCCGCCGGCGGTCTTGTAGGCGCCTTCGGCGAACTTGCCGCCCGAGTGTGGCACCGTCATCAGGACCGTCGCCGTGGGCAGCTTCTTGCCGTGATACGTCATGAGATCGAACGGCATGCCGCGGCCCTCGTCGAGCACGCGCACCACGCCGTCCCGATCGACGTCAACCCAGATCTGGTTGCCATGGCCTGCCACAGCCTCGTCGACGGCGTTGTCCAGCGCTTCCCAGACCAGGTGCATCAGGCCACCCGTGCTGGTCGTCCCGATGTACATCGCCGGGCGATGGCGGATGGCCTGGATACCCTCCAGGACCTGGATGTCCCGCGATGTGTAGTTCGCGTTGGATTGAGAAAACTGTTCTTCCGCGGTGAGGGCCGCGGCCCGCTGGGCCGGCATGTTCACTTCAGTATAGAACGCCTGTTCACGTTACCCACGCTACATTTCCGTTTCCATTTTCACCTGAGTTCGCCTGGCACACACGCTGCATCTGACGGCTGGGGTGGAGGTCTGCGATTCAAGTTCTCATCGCCGAGGACGACGCCAGTGTTCGTAGTCTGGTCCAGGAAGTTGTAGCCGACCTCGGCCACTCCACTGCGTGTGTCGCGAACGGCACGGACGCCCTGAGTCGTTACACCGAACAAGGCGCGGACGTCGTCGTCAGTGACTGGATGATGCCTGGTCTCGACGGCGTGCAGCTGTGCCAGCACATGCGCGCGCGCGTGGACGCGCCCTACACGTACTTCATCGTGCTCACGGCCCTGGGTGATACCGAGCACCGTCTGGCCGCCATCCAGGCCGGCGCCGACGACTACGTCGCCAAACCATTCAGCATCGAAGATATCGAGGCCCGCCTCGTGGCAGCCGAACGAGTGACGGTGGTGCACCGCCGCCAGGAAGCGCTCCTGCGCATGACGCGCCGGTTTGCGGCAGAAGCTGATCCGGTCCGCCTCGTAGACGAGTTACTGCACGAAGCGATCGATCTGGTGCATGGCTCGGCAGGAGTGGTCACGCGCTGGGATGAAGAGCGAACGCTGCTCGTGCCCGTAGCTGCCACAGCGCCAGTGTTGAGCACGCTTCGATTTCGGCTGGGCGAGGGCGCCAGTGGCCGAGCGGCGGAGAGTCGCCGACCGGTCCTGCTGAGCCGCGTTCAGGACGGCATGCTCGACCCCGTCCTTCACGAGGCCGGGCTGAACGCGGCCGTGGCTGTGCCGCTCCTGCACGAGGCGCGTCTGGTGGGCACACTATCCGTTGGCAGTAGCGCCGATGCCTTCTCGCGCGAGGATGCCGAGCTGCTCGAGCTGCTGGCCTCCACGGCCGCCGCGGCTCTGCTGGCCCTGGAGCACGCGCGTCTGGATGGCGTCTTGCTGGCCGCGCGAACCGCGCAGCACGAGCTGAACAACCAGCTTGCCGTTGCGCGCGGATATGCGGAGCTGCTCGTTGGCTCGCCCGAGCTGCCCGCGCATCTCCATGAGATCGCCGAAGAAGTCATGACCGCTGCCGACGATGCGGCCGGCATCGTGCGCCAGCTGCGGAACATCTCGAGCATCCATGAGCAGCGGTGGAACGCGCCCGGCGATACGACGATCGACCTTCCCCGCAGTCAGCCCCGCCGTCGTGGAGCAGCCTGATCGGTGTGCTGGCACGCTGGCTGCTCTATTGCGTAGCTCGTAAGGCCGAGGGCGGCCGAATTCAAACGGAGGCGAAATGAACCAGATCAACGTCAACCCGAGCCGTGACCCCGTCGAGGTGGTCGACACGTCTGGCGATCGCTCAGCGGCAGCTGGCATCAACCTGATCACCGTGTTGATCGTGCTGGCGGTCCTGGCCGTGATCGCCTGGTACCTGTTCACCGGGCCGCTGCGCGCGATTGGCGGCAACAGCACCACAAACATCAACGTCACCAACCCGCAGCCCACCACCAGCGTGAACGTCAATCCGCCGTCGCAGCCGAACGTCCCGGCGCCCGCCAATAACACCGGCGGCAACACCGGCAATACGGGCGGCACAACTGGCAATACCGGTGGCAACACCACCACGGGCGGCAACAACCCCCCAGCCAACCCGTAAGTCACTTCGGAGCGATGCACCAGGCGCCTCTGCGGCAGTGACTTTCTGCCGAGGGGCGCCGTTCGTTTCAGCTAGTCGCGCGTGCCGAACTCCTGCGTCCAGTACGTTCCGAATTGGCCGCTTCCGCTGGCGATGCCGATGCCAATCTCGGTGAACTCGGGCGACAGGATGTTCTCGCGATGCCCCGGCGACGCCATCCAGCCGGCCACCACTGCCTCGGGCGTGGAGTATCCGCCGGCGATGTTCTCGCCGAGGTTGCTCCAGCCGGTATATCCCGCCTGGCCGTCGCGATCGGCGAAGTTCGGTACCGGGCCACAGGTGTGGTCAAAACAGCCGCTGCTGGCCAGCACCTGGCTGTACGTCTGAGCCGAATCGGTCAGTTGTGAGTTCAGGGTCAAGGGAGTAAGCCCGGCGCTTTGTCGCTCGGCGTTCGTAAGCTCGAGCACGCGAAGGGCAAAGCTGTTACTGTCCGCCGGTTCGGCCCCAGCAACGGTCGTGGATGTGAGCATTGAGGCCAGAACCAGGCAACTTACAAGCACGCGGCGCATCGTGCTGCACCTTAGTCAACACGATTGAGTTACAAAAAAACCAGCCCTGATGCCGGAGGCTTACGATCTCATCAATTATTTAGGCTGCAGCCAAGTAACGTTCGGTAAATGACCGCGGATCCTGAGTCGCTACGCATTCCGCTGGAGGGTGGCTTTGTGATGCAGCTGCGGCCATCCGAGCTCGAAGCAGTAGCCCAAGGGCTGGGCGAGTTCGATGCCTCGGCGCGCGGCAACATGCTTACGCTGGCCTCAGCGGTGCGCGCGTTGCCTCTCAACGATCGCGCCGCACTGTGGGAGTTGGCCGTGCGTCGTTACGCTCGGAACCAGACGCTCGAGCAGGCGGCGGGCTCGATTGGCATGGACGTCATACGCGCCCGGGCGCTGCTCGAGGCCCTGGACAAAGCCCTGGCGACGGTTCCACCGCCCGAAAGCATGTCGAATCTGTAGCCTTGGCAGGTGCGCTGCTGGGTGTGCGGTGCCACTGCCGACGGCGTGTGTCGGTTTTGTGGTCGAGGCATCTGTAAGACGCACGCCCGCACGCAGGCGTTTCTGTTTGATGCCTGGCCGACCGCCGCAGGCCTGCGCGGCCTCGCCATAGAAGACGCCTTGTGGTGTGGCGTCTGCCATCCGCGACCCGACCCAATCGCGCTGGACTTCCTCGACGCCGCCGAAACGCCGGCGCCCTCGCCTCCTCCCAGTCAGGGCGCGTCTAGTCCCTAGAAGTCATCCCCGCTCTCGGCGCCCACACCGTCCATGTCCGCACCTTCGCCGCCCTCCTCGCCGAGATCCTCGCCGGCCTCCAGGCGGTCAACCATTTCGCCCCAATCGTCGCCCAGGTCCTCGCCCATTTGCTGCCCGAGCTTGCGGGCCCAGCGCGCCACGCTCTTGGGGTCGTTTTCGTCCAGATCTCCGAACGATGAAGGATCCGCCAGGTCCTCGAGCTGCGCGTCTTCGCTCTTGAGCTGAAAGACGCGAGAGACCAGCCGAGAGAGCTTCGCAGAACCGCAGTGCTCGCACACTGGCGTGGCCGTGCTGGCGGCTGAAAAGGTTTGGAAATACACGCTGACGCGGCGGCGGCAATCAGCGCAACGGTACTCGTAGATCGGCATCAGTCAGAGAGCCAAATAGTAGGCAAAATTACGCCTTGCACGGCGGGACTTTCAGTGCTAGCTTATGCCCATCAGGAGGCATTGAAGGAGGTGCCGATGGTCCGAATTTTACGAAAGCCACACGTCACCTTCTGCCGATGGCAGGTCGATGGGTAGCGGCCCCATCGGCGAATGTTGCCGGTCAGGGGCCAGGAGCGGCGCGCAGACGTGAGTTAAGCGTCCATCGGAGTCGCCTGCAAAGGCGCCCGGGACCGATCTCTGGAACTGGGAAAGCTCGGCACGTTGGCAAGTGCGTCGCAGCTGTATTTCAGTACAGTCCGTAATCTGAAATAGGGGGCTCTGAGAAGGCCCCAAAAGGCGCTCCCGGCTTTCCGCGGAGCGCCTTTTTGCTGCCCCTTTTTCTTCAGTACTTCGCTACCTCTCGGGAACGATCGGCGGCGCCGGAGCGTTTGCCATACTGTGTTTCACGTGTTCCCTCTCCTCGCCGCTGCTCTGGTTTTTGCGCAACCAGCCGACGGCGTCAGCGTAACGACCGACGCGTCGAGCTACGCCCCGGGCGATCCCATCCAGGTCAGCATCGTCAATGGCGGCCCGGACCGCATCACGCGTGGCGGTCTGGCCTGCACGGACATCTGGCCACTGGCTCTCGAGCAGCGCCAGGACGACGATAGCTGGCAGCCCGTGACCGTGCCGCAGCATCAGTGCATCGGCATCGCCGCGGTCCTGGTAAGCCCGGGCGACACCCAGTCCAGGACCATTTCGAATCTCACCCTGGACCCCGGCACCTACCACGTCGTCTACGCGTTCGATGACGTCGACAATGCCACCCAGGACATGTCGATTTCGGACCCGTTCGACATCGTCGCCGCGCCTGACCAGTCGTTAACCTAGAGATGTCTGAGTTCGCCGCGCTGGCCGACGCGTTCCTGGATGAGCTCTGGCAAGATTCGCCAGTTCTGGCGACCCAGCTCGGCGTCGAAGGCTTCGATGATCGGCTCGACGACCTCTCAGAAAGCTCCTTCGAACAACGCCGTCGCCGGTCAGCCGCCTGGCTCGAACGCTTCGACCAGCTCCCCGACACGGCTTGCCAGAGCCTGGATGATCGGCTCGATCGCGACCTGATCCGCTCGCAGCTGCGCGGTCGGGCCATCGTGGAGGACTGGCTGATGTGGCGTCGCCAGCCTGAAACCTACTTGAACCCGGGCCTGGGCGGCGTGTTCAACCTGTTCCTGCACCGCCTCAAGCCGGACGCCGAGCTGGTGCGCGCCGCGGTCAGTCGCTTGCGCGCAATCCCGCGGCTGCTCGAGGACGGTCGAGCGAACTTGAAGGCCGAGCTCGCGCCCCGACTGTACGTTGAACGCGCGATCCGCCAGGCGCACGCAGGTGCGCGCTACATGGGCGAGATCCTGCCGAACGAAGTCGAAGATGCGCAGCTTCGCGCCCAGCTCGCCGATTGGGGTGGCATCGCCTCAGGTGCAATGCAGGTCTATGCCGCCTGGCTGGAAGAGTCACTCCTCCCCAATGCCATGGGCGCGTACGCGATTGGCGCCGAACGGTATTCCGGCTTGCTGCGCGAGAAAGAGCTTCTGGCGGACGACGTGGTGTCTTTGCGAGAGCGCGGTCGCCGTGAATACGATCGCCTGGCCGATGAGCTGCGTGGCCTTGCGCGCGTTATCGGCCAAACGGACGACTGGCAGCGCGTCCTCCGGGATCTGAACCAGCACCATCCAGACACGCCCGAGGCGATGCTCCAGACGTATGCCGACTGGACCGCTCGCGCGCGTCAGTTCCTCATCGACCGCGAGTTGGTCTCGCTGCCGCCTGGCGAGGAGTGCAGCGTCGAACCCTCACCGTTGTTCCAGCGGCCCGTCACCGCAGTGGCTTCGTACAACAGTCCGCCGCCATTTTCGAGCGCCATGCGCGGCCATTTCTTCGTGCCTTTTCCGCCGGATGGCGCCTCCGCTGAAGAGGTTCAGCAGCGGCTCGAGAACAACAGCTTCGCGTCGATTCCGACGACCTCCGTGCATGAGGCGTACCCGGGCCACCACTGGCACCTGGTGGTGGCAAAGGCCAATCCCAGTCGGGTGCGTCGAACGCTGCGGACGCCCTACCTGACCGAGGGCTGGGGACTGTACGCGGAGCACGTCATGCGCGAGCAAGGCTTTTTCACCGATCCACGCCAGGAGATGTCGCAGGTGGAGGCGACGCTATTCCGCGCCGCCCGCATCATTGTCGACACCAGCCTGCACATCGGCGATATGTCGTTCGACGAAGCCGTCGAGTTCATGCGCACACGCGCCAACCTGCCCGAGCCCACCGCCCGCGCCGAGGTCGCCCGTTACTGCGCCTGGCCCACCCAGGCCTCCGCCTACCTGACGGGCTGTCTGGAAATCCTGCGCATTCGCGCGCGCTACCTGGCCGACCGGCGCGGCACGCTGCGCGACTTCCACAACACCCTGGCCCGCAGCGGCGGCCTGCCAATCGCACTCGCCGAACAAGCCACACTGGCAGGCTCAGTCGTCTGAAAAGCGCAGGCTCAAGCTGAGATGGTCGTGTCCCACCAGCGTGTTCCCAAACACGGTGCGAGCGTTGTCCGCGAACGCCTCAGGCCGCGGCATGGCGGGGCTGAAGTGCGTCAGCAAGAGTTGCCGCGCGTGCGCATCGCGGGCCAGCATGGCGGCCTCGCGAAACGTCATGTGCCGCCGCTCGACCGCCCGCCCTTGATCCTCGTCAGCGCCAAAGGTGCCTTCGCAGACCAGCAAATCGACTCCATGCACCAGGTCGACGAGGGCAGGTCCAGGTCGGGTATCGGTGACCAGCCCCACAGCCAGTCCGGCTCGCGGCGGACCCATCACGTCGTTGGGCTGCACGTCGCCGACGCCCTCGCCGCGCTGGAGTCGCTTCCAGTCCTGAACTGGAATGCCGAGCGCCCGCGCGCGCTCTGGAAGAAAACGCGGCGAGCGCGGCAGCTCGAGTCGATAGGCCAGACACGGGACGTGATGCACGCCCTCCGCGCAGGTGACGCGCAGGTCATCGAGCGTGAGACAGTCCCCGCGGCGCCACTCTGCAACGCGCAGCTCGAATGGCAGATAAGGCGCAACGGTGCAGAGGCCGGCCACGACCTCGTGGATGCGCGGCGGTCCGACGACGTGTACCGGCTCGGTGCGCCCCGAGTTGCCGAGGGTGAGCAGCAGCCCGGGCAGACCCGCGATGTGGTCGGCGTGCTGGTGGCTGATCAGAATGAGGTCGATCGCCTTGATGCCCCAGCCGAGGCTGCGCACTGAGATCTGAGTCCCCTCCCCGCAGTCGAAGAGCACCAGGTGCGCCCTATAGCGCACGAGCGCACTGGCCACCCAGCGATTCGGCAGCGGCAGCATAGCCCCGGTCCCCAACAGCGCCAGGTCGAGCATCGCGCTCCTACTGTCGCACACCAGCGCTGCCTTCCCCCCGCCCGCGGCCGCGTTGTTCCCAGAGCGAACCGGCCGTTACACTCTGTGATCGTCCAGGGGCATTAGCTCAGCGGGAGAGCACTTGCCCGGCAGGCAAGCGGTCGTCTGGCTGATCGTGAAGTGAATACGGGGCTGTAGCTCAGCTGGGAGAGCATCTGCCTGGCAGGCAGAGGGTCAGCGGTTCGAGTCCGCTCAGCTCCACCCGATCAGTAAGCCGGCTCAATCGCAGAGCCTTGGTCACAGGTGCCATACCTGCTCAGGATGTCCCTGGCCCGGGCGACCGCGTCCGAGGCCCGCATCCCGGATGGCTGTGGCCAAATCCACAACTCGAGGTTTTCCGGGCGATTGTCGTGCTTGACGCCGTTCCTGTGGTGCACGTTTTCGCCGTCGGTGAGATATCGCCCGAGAAGCTCTTCCATAAGGAGGACGTGCTCAAGGATGTACCCATTGGCGGTCTTCGCCTTAGGGTGCGTTGGCACGCGCCGCAGCACGTATCCAGCTTTGTGCTTGACAGTTCCGCCGCGCCAATTACTGTTGCTGGCGCCAGCTTCGGCTTACACGAGCCAGGCGGAGCCGACGGCGATCGAAATCGGTTACTTGTGTCGCCAATGCGAGTTGTGCATTTTCAATCTTTGATTTGTTGGTAGTCCTGCATTGGCGAATGTTGCGTTGCGCGCCACGCGACCCGCCAACCGCAGGGCTCGAGTGTTGCGTGAAGCCTGTGGTGATCCAGGCACCGCACTGTGTGGGACTAATCAGCTGGGCACCCAGGGTTATCCCCTCCGCCTCCAGTCGCTCGGCTAACGTATCGATCTGAATGTCGGTGGCACTGGCGGTCCCATGGTTCTCGATGATTGGCAGCAAGCTACGCACTGTCTCCGTCAGCCACTCGTAGAGCTACGAGCCGGATCCTCCGCCAACCGAGACCACACCTTGTAGCGAAGGTGATGCAAGGCCGGCGTCGAGGAGCGTGTGGCCACGTCTCGATTGGAGTCCCGAAGTCAATTTCGTGGAGAATTAACAATCCACCGGGTCGAACGTACCCAGAGATGTGCCGCAGCAGCGCTGAGGGGTCGTAATCGGAGATGTCGTAGCCGCTGTCTCGTTCAGGCGAAGGGTAAAAAGGTGCCGTGCGGAGGTGGGTCCGAGCGCTTTCGAGAGCTGTACACTGGCGCCCTAAAACGGAGGAAGGCAGGATGCGCTACAACCACCGATTCTCGGCGAGGATCACCCCGCTGGTGATCGTCGTCGTGCTGGCGGCAGCGGTGGTTTCGCCCGTCGGGGCGCAGGGGCTGGGGTGCATCCCCGACCCTGATCAGCAGCGCATCGAGCTGGGCGCGCCCGGCGCCGACGGCACCACCCAGCACGTCGCCCTGTCCGACCCCTCGGTGGCGGTAGGTGTGCACTTCACGGTGACCCAGGCCGACGCGGCGCTGCTGTACATCGGCGACCAGTGGTACGACCTGAGCCTGTACCTGTACATACGTGGTTCCTGCAAAGCGCAGGGCGGCTGGGAGAAGCTCATCCGTGCCTGGTCAGTTCGGGCGGAACAGCGCGTTATTCAGTTCATGCGGCCGAATGAGCAGATTGTCAACTTGCAGCCGGGTGAGTATCTGATGGTGGCTCAGTACGACCCGGCCGGTAACGAGCCTCTCGATCCAGACAAGGGCTTCACCGCGCGCGTCGCCACGGCGTTGCCCTACTGCTCGCTGGACCCGACCGACGTGCTCCAGCCAAACCCGGTCGCGCCGAGCATCATGGTGCCGCGCCGACCCGACGACGCGCTGTACCAGCTCGGCCTGAGCATCGACCCGCCCAACGAGCCCGACCGGGTGCCGTTCACGCTCATGTCATTCAATGCTTTCGTTTCGCCGCCCTACACCGACTTGTTTGATTTCTCCTGGACGTTCGACGGCAAGCCGCTGCAATTAGACCCGAGCTCGTTCCTCTACCAGGTTCCGGTCGAGGGGCTACCGCCAGCGCCAGGCGGGCAGCACACGATCCAGGTCACCGCCACAGGCGCGCGCTACTACCCGGATCCTGCACTCACGCACCTGCCCCCGACCCTCAGTGTCACCTGCACGTTCAAGACTGCTGCTTCCCACGCATCCACTCGGCAGGGGCTGTAGGCGGGATTTCACCCGTCTTGTTAGCGTGATGTGAATTGTGAACGCCGTGGCGCGGTGCTAGGCTCTCCCGGATCCCGACTAGGGGGCGGCCCGCAATGCTCCTCGTTTCCTGGATAACGCGCAGCGGCCTCGTCGCAGTGCTTGTGTTAATGGGCCTGGTGCCAGCCGCGCCCGTCCAGGCGCAAACGCCGAGCTTCAGCGACCTGCTGACCAAAGAGTTGGCGGCGGCCATCCCTGGCTTGCCCGGCTATGGATCGTCGAAGTATGCCCAGGCACAACTGTGCAGCTCGGCCACTCAGAGTGGCTGCACCGATCCGCTCAAGGGCTCGTTTTCTCCGAGCGATGCGGTGGCCAAGGGCATGGTGCCCGGCCCGGACGGATCGCGGGGTGTGACGATCTATTGGGCGATCGACCCCCAGTACACGCCGCGCACCTCAGACCAGATCCAGCGGGACTGGCAATCCAAGAAGTCGGAGCGGCCGTGCGGTCGCGCCGAGCAGGACGACACCAGCGGCTGCAAGAGCAGCGAGGCTCACCCGGGCGCAATTGATATCAACTTCTCGGGTGACCCCTACACGTCCAACGCCATCGTGTACTCTACGCGCCCCTGCGCCGACGTCTGGGTCCAGGTCAGCATGGCGCTGTCCCCCGTGCCGTCGCACGGGGCGCGCAACAAGCCGGACGTGATGAACGGCATGAAGTCCGCGGCGGAAGGCCAGGTCGGCCCGGCGGCGCAAGCGCTGAACGCCGCGGTGGACAAAGCGTGCGGCGAGCTTGGCGCCGCGAACCCGAATACCACGACCTCGCCGACGACCTCGCCGACGGTCGATACCAGCACCAACCCGCAGTTCCAGTTGAGCGCGTTCCTGGACTGCGGGAACGTGGTGGCGGTGCAGGTCGGCACGTTGGCCAACCCGGGCCCCGGCACACCCTGCGACCTGGTGATCGACGGCTTCCGCACCGACACCAGCAATCCCATCGTTGTTACCGCAACCAACGCGTCTGGCGCTCCGGCGGACTTTTCCCTGGGTGGCCTCGTGCCCGGCACCGGCATCGTCGTCTCACCCGGGGACTTCACGCAGGACCCCACCAACCTCGATAAGCCGTGGAACGCCTCGCTGGAGTTTTACGCCTGCCCACAGACCAACAGTTGCGGTGACGCGCGCTCTGGGGAGCCGGTCATCACTCCAGCAGACCCGACGCCCATCCGACTGCACGTGACGCAGGCGGGAGTCGGCGAAGTCTGGTCGGATGTCACGATGAAACCCGTTGGACTCGGCAGCTCCACGCGTATCGATGGCTGCGCGCTCGGTCGCAGCGTGGCGCTCACCTTCGTTAGCCGCGATACCGACACCGACATGGTCGAGTTCCAGGCCACATTCCAAAGCAGCATCACGACGGCCATCAGTTACCTGCGCCTGGAGCTGGCAGACGCCGCGGGCAACCCATATCCAGCTAGCGGCTACACGCCGTGGCAGAGCGTGCCGGACCCGTTGAATCCGGGTGCCGCCGACCAGCGCAGCGCGCGCAACCTGCTGCACGTCTTCGACCCCAACACCGGCCAGGAGCTGACCAACCCTGTCGGCCAGGTTGGCTTCGTGGGCCCGGTGGCCATACCCGCGGGTATCCCCACCACCTACACCCTGGAGGCCG
>JAFAZN010000219.1 GCA_019239775.1 Chloroflexota bacterium | reverse complement strand
AGCGCGAGCATCGCGGTGCGTGCCGCGGTCCATGGCCCCACGCCGATGATGGCGCGCAGTCGGGCGTAAGCCGCCTCGAGGCTCATGCCGACCGTCTCTTCTAGTCGATTCGCCACAATGCCGAGGCGTTTGAGGATGTCGCCGCGGCGCCGTTCGACGCCAAATCGGTGAAAGACTTCATAAGGCGTTGCCGCGATGCGTTTCGGCGTCGGCGGCACGAACAATCCAGGGAACGGCCCGGGCGCAGGCTCTCCCAACGCGCGCACCAGCAGCCGCCAGCTCTGCCAGGCATCGCGCGTTGCAACGCGCTGCTCCAGCGTCACGAACAGCGCGGTTTCAAATACGGCTTCGTTGCGCCCAACGCGCAGGCCGGGATGCCAATACGCAAGGTGCTTCAAGAGCGGCGGCTCTTCGGGTCGAAATGACTCGGGGTGATCGAAGGCGCCGCAGAGCGCGGGCGCGCGCTCGATCACCCACGCCGCACCCGGGCCCCACGCGTCAACTTCCACCACACTCTTGGAGACCGTGCGGACTCGCTGCGTGGCCAGCCCCAACGGCGTGCGCGTTGCACGCCAGACCAAATCGCCGGCCACCCGCAGGCACGGATCGGTCGGACCCATCCGCGCATAGCCGAGCGTTCGGAGGAGATCAACCGGCCCGTCAAGCTCGACTCTTGTGCTCGCGACCGGCTCCGAGACCGCCGTCATGATGCCTTGATGCCGCAGTTGGCCAGGTTCGCGTCCAGCTGTGAAAGCGCCTGCGTCAGATCAGACAACGAGGAACGCACGTCGTCGCTGTTGAGCGCGGCTTGCGTCGAGGCCACACGCTGCAGCGTAGCGGCAAAGCCGCGCATTTCCGCAACCTCGGTGGGGTTGGCGCTTGTTTCAGCCGTCAGGTCGGTGCACTGGGCAGTCGCCAGGGTTTCGACGTCAGAGGTCAGGTCGTTCAGATTGGTGAGGAACGCGTCCTGAATGTCCGATGTCGTCGCATCCAGCGTGGGAACCGGTGTGCCTTGGGGAACTGGTGTCGCAGTTGGCGGAGCTGGAGTCGGAGTCGGTGCTGGCGAAGACACCGTGCTGCAAGCCGCGCACAACAGGCACGCCAGGGCGGCAGCCATCCGCCGCACCATACCTATTAAAGGTCCTGGTCGCCTTTGGTCAGCGAGTAGCGGTACTGCGGGCGCAGGACCTCGGAGATCGACGCCGCTCCGCCGCCGCGTCGCACTTTGAGCAGCTCCGCGCCCACGCTCACTGCGATCTCACCAGGCGTTTCGGTCTTGATGTCGAGGCCGATCGGGGCGTGGACGCGCATCAAGTCCTCCAGCGGCACGCCCTCGTCGCGCAGCAGCTTGAAGACCGCGTAGACGCGACGCCGACTCCCGATCATCCCAATGTAGCCAGCTGGTTTGCTCACGATTTTGCGCAGCGCATGCACATCAAAGGTGTGCGCGCGCGTGACCAGCACCACATACGTCGAGGGAGTGATCTCCAGGCCATCGAGCGCGGTGGTGAAGTCGTCGACGATGATGCGATCCGCGTGCGGAAAGCGTTCGGCGTTGGCGAATGACGGCCGGTCATCGATCACCACAACTTCGAAATCGAGGAGTCGACCGACTTCGGCGATCGGCATCGCGACGTGGCCCGCGCCGACCACGACCAGGGTCTGTCGCGGTACGACCAGGTCGAAAAAGACCCCGACCTGACCTTCCTCGAAGGCGTACGTGCGCCACAGCGACTCGCCGCCCGCGAGCACGCTGGGGGCGTCGGCGATCACACGCTCCTGGAGTAGATCCCAGCTGAAGCCACCTTCGTGGACCTTTCCATCCAGGATCATGACTTTTTCGCCAATACGCGCTGGCAATCCACGCGACCGCGAAACAACCGTTGCGATGGCCGCCGACCGGCGTTGGCTGAACGCGGAGAGCATGGTGCCCGCGACGTCAATGCCGTTGGCGTGCCACGGTTCGACGAAGATATCCAACACGCCGCCGCAGACGCCGTCCGAGCTCATCGCGATCTCGTTGGTGAGATCGACCACCACCATGCGCGGCTGCTCATCCTCGATAACTTCGAGCGCAGCGCGCCAGACTTCGGCCTCGCCACAGCCGCCGCCCACCGTGCCATCGGTGGCGCCATCGGGTCGAACGAGCATGCGCGCCCCAACTTCGCGCGGTGAGCTACCCCGAGTACGAACGATGGTGGCAACGGCAATGGTCGGTGCGCTCTCCAGCGACCGCTTGAGCGCAGTGTAAAACTCGCCAGGTCCGCTCACGCGGGCACCGCTACCCTTTGCCGAGCATTCGCAACGAGCTCAGGAATCGCTTCGAGCAAGACGTCGACGTCCTCAGCTGTGTTGCTCTTGCCGAAAGTAACGCGGAGCGCGCCGAAGAGCCAGTCTCGAGATAGCCCCATGGCCACCAGTACGTGGGATGGCTCGGAG
This sequence comes from Chloroflexota bacterium, assembly GCA_019239775.1. Classification (GTDB taxonomy): domain Bacteria; phylum Chloroflexota; class UBA6077; order UBA6077; family CF-72; genus CF-72. The sequence goes on along the minus strand of JAFAZN010000219.1, from coordinate 14,208 downwards.
GAGGCCGATGTGCAAGCCGAGCCGCTGGATGCCCAGATGTCCTGTTTATCCAGGCCCAACAGGACGGGCGCAATCTCGACGTCCTGAAAGGCGAAACTCGCGTGACCGGCAAGGCGCAGTGTTGGGTGGCCCGTCAAGCGGGTGTGGCTAAGCCGCGCAGGCAACTCACGGATGAGGCGCTCCGAGAATGAACGCAGTCGGTCGGATGTTGCAGCGCGCTCGTCCTGCGCGAATGCCAGCGCCTCGGCCATTCCGACAACTCCGGCGACGTTCTCGGTGCCCGATCGACGTCCGCGTTCCTGGCCGCCGCCTTGAGTCTGTGGCAGCAGCTGCGTACCCCGCCGCACGTACAGGGCCCCGACGCCCTTGGGCCCATAGAACTTGTGCGCCGCGATCGAGAGCAGATCGACGCCGAGCGACTCCACGTCGAGATTTAAATGTGCCGCGGCCTGGACCGCATCGGTATGCAGCGGCACGTTGTGCGCGTGCGCGATCTCGGCCACTTCGCGGATTGGTTGGATCGTGCCGACCTCGTTGTTGGCGTACATCACGCTGACCAGGGCCGTTTGGTCCGTGACGGAGCGTTCGAGCTGATCGAGGTCGATGCGACCAAACGCGTCGACCTCGATCTCAGTCAGGCGAAAGCCCTCGTATTTGGCTAGCCAGCGGCAGGTATCCAGGACCGCGTGGTGCTCGACGCGGCTGGTGATGAGGTGGCGCTTGCCATCGCGGGCCGCAGCCATGGCCACACCTTTGATGGCGAGGTTGGCGCCTTCGCTGCCCGAGCCGGTGAACACGATCTCCTCGCGCGCGCAGTCGAAAATGTCGGCGAGGATAGCCCGCGCACGCGCAACCGCCTGTGCGGCGCGCCGACCTGGTCCATACAGACTCGAGGGGTTGCCCCAGTCATCGGTGAGGTAGGGCAACATCGCCGCCAGCACTTCCGGCCGCACCGGCGTGGTAGCCGCGTGATCCACATACATTTTGCGCCGCCCTTTGAAGACCCTCTAAGGAGACCCCTTGCGAGGCGGATTCTACGTCACGTGACGGTCGCCCAGCATTTTCCCACCTACGTGACGCTATTTCGGCCATATGTGACGCTTTTTCCGCGCCACGTGACGCTTTATTCGACTCCGGCGTGACGGTACCAGGAGTAAAACGGGTGCACAGTGTTGATTCGGACGCTCCTGGCAACGGCCTTGCTCCTCACTGTTTCGGCGTCGGCCGCGGCTGCTCAGCCGCTCCAGGCCATCGATGTCGGCGTTGACCCGAGTGGCCACTACGTCGTGCGGTTCGCGGCCGAGGGCATGACCTTCGGTGGCGACCTCGGCATGCCGCCAAGCGCGGTGCGCACGAACGATGGCCAGGATGGCATTGGGCAGTACCACGTGATCGAGTTCGACTACAGCGGCCGGACGAGCAGTATCACCGCGTATCCGCAGATCGGCGCGGTGGTGTTCGCAACGACCTACGCCCGCGACAACCTTGCCGTAGGTGACTTCCCGGTACTGAGTCAGCTGCCCGCGCTGCCGTATGTCCTCAGCTACCACGACACACCGTTCAGTCCGTATCAGCTGAACACCGTGGATCAAGCTGGAGATAGCCCGTGGTTGTTCTTTGATGCGAGTGCGAATGGGTACCTGATCTCACCCGCGAGTGACTTTCTCATCGCGCGTATGGCGCGGGCTGCCGACGGTTCGCTGAGCAGTGGATTGACAGCCAATCTGAGCGGCCTTTCGGGCAACCTCACGCACCGAACGCTGCTGGTCGCTGGCACCGGTTTGAACCATCTGTTCGATACCTGGGGCAACGCGTTGACTGGGCTGCACGCGAAAGTGCGGCCACCCAACGATGCGGACCTCACGCTGGCGAGCCTCGGCTATTGGACCGATAACGGCGCCAGCTACTACTACCACTTCGAGCCGAACCTGGGCTACGCGGGCACGCTGCTGGCGGTGCGACACGAGCTCGAGCAACGCGGAATCGGGATCGGCTACCTGCAGCTTGACAGCTGGTGGTACCCAAAGGGACCGGGTGCGCGCTGGGACGATGCGCGCGATGGGATTTACCGCTATCGCGCCGCGCCGGACCTGTTCCCCTCAGGCCTGGACAGCTTCCAGCAGCAGGTTGGGCTAGCGTTGGTCACGCACGCTCGCTGGATCGATCCGTCAAGCCCATACCGCGCCGAGCTGGCGTTTTCGGGCAACGTGATGACCGATCAACGCTACTGGTCCGACCTGATGGGCTACCTTCACTCCAGCGGAGTGGTCACCTACGAGCAGGACTGGCTCGGCGCGCAAGCGCAGCCGGTGTATGACCTGTCGGCGCCGCAGCAATTTATGGGCAACATGGCAACCGATGCGCAACAGGAGGGCCTCACCCTTCAGTACTGTATGCCGCTGCCACGTCATGTCCTGCAGACGGTCGAATACGCGAATGTGACCAGCATGCGCGTGAGCGACGACCGGTTCGACCGCAACCGGTGGGACACGTTCCTGTACACCTCGCGTTTGGCTTCGGCGGTGGGCGTGTGGCCGTGGTCCGACGTGTATATGAGCACCGAACGCAACAACCTGCTGCTGTCGGTGCTATCGGCCGGCGTGGTTGGTTTCGGAGATGCGCTGGGTGCCGAAAACGCGGACAACTTGCATCATGCGGCACGGGCCGATGGGGTGCTGGTGAAACCAGATGTGCCGCTGGTGCCGACCGATGCATCGATTCTGGCGGAAGCCGCCCAGGGCAATTCAGCACCCATGCTGGCGTGGACCTATTCGGAGCATGCTGACCAGCGCGCGTTGTACGTGTTTGCGTATGCGCGCAACGGCTCGTCGCAATCGGTCTCGTTCAGTCCCCGTGGTCTTGGCGTCTCGGGAGCCGCATATGTGTATGACTATTTCAGCGGCACCGGCTCCGTGCTCCCGTCTGGCGCAGCGTACACCACAACTGCGAGCGACGGGACCTATCTGGTAGTGGCACCGGTAGGCCCGTCCGGGATTGCGCTCGTCGGCGATGCGGGTTCTTTCGCCACGTTGGGCCAAAAGCGCATCAGCGCACTGTCTGACACGGGTGTGCTTGATGCAACGGTGGAATTTGCCGCGGGCGAACAACCCGTCAGGCTGATCGGCTACGCGCCAGCGGCACCCGCTGCGACCGCGACCGGCGGCGCGCTGGACCCGGTGGACTATGACGCGGCGACTGGCCGGTTCTCCATCAGTGTGCGACCCGATAGCACTCCGGCTGAGGTGCACGTGGAGCTGACGCCATGAGGTCGGCCGTCATGTGCGTCGCCGCGTTGGCGCTTGCGGTACTCAGCGCGTGCAGCCCCGGTGCGCCGCCGCAACCAACCGCCAAACCGGGTGCAGCTGCGCCGGCGGCACAACGACCGGCGGTGCCCACACTGGACCCTGCCACCGAGGCGAGTGCGCAGTGGAAGACCCTGATCGGGGTGGCGACGGTGGCAGGCATCTTTGATACCCCGCTGGGCCTGGCAGTCGATAGCCGCGGAGTCCTCTATGTGGCCGATGCAAGCCAGAACCGTTTGGTTGCAGTGGACACCAGCAACGGCCAGGTGATCGGTGCGATCGGCTCGTTCGGAGGTGGGCCACTCCAGTTCCAGTCACCGACCGCGGTGGCCGTCGACAGCCATGACAACGTGTACGTCGCGGAGCGCAATGGTAACCGCATCCAGAAGCTCTCTTCGAGCGGCCAGTACGTCGGAAGCATCGCGCCGCAGGATGGGCTGAGCTCGCCGTTCGGGGTTGCGCTCGACAGTCAGGACAACGTGGTGGTGGCGGATTCAGGCAATAACCGCGTACGCAAGCTGGCGCAGCCGAATAACGAGGTCCTGCTGAGCATTGGCAGCCTCGGCCAGGGTCGGGCGCAGTTCAATGGACCGACCTCGGTTGGCGTGGGACCGTTCGATAACGTGTACGTGGCCGATCGCGGCAATAACCGCGTTGAAATCTTCGACAACACCGGTGCGTTTTTGGGGGCGTTCGGCCAGCCGGGGGACGGTCCGGCGGACTTCCGCTTGCCGACCGCCCTTGGTGTCAGCTCAACCGGCGACCTGTACGTGGCCGACACGGACAACAACCGCGTCGTGCACTATTCGCCCACGAGCCCTGACCCGGTACCCAGCGGCTCGAAAGGTTCGGGTGCGGACCAGTTCCTCGGACCCTCCGGCGTGGCCGTCGACCGCGCGGGGAACGTCTACGTTTCAGACACCGGCAACCGGAGGGTACTGAAGTTCGCCCACCAGTAGGGGGCTATTCCAGGATGCCGTGGCGGCGGAAGTCGCCGAGCAGCACGGACTCGGGCGTCCGCTCGGCTGGTACCTGCACGTAGCGCACGCCGATCGACCGGCAAAACTCGGCGATGTCGGTTTGCCAGGCGGCCAGGTCGCGCAGGTATCCGTTCATTGTCTCCAACGTCACGCTGATCTTCAGCGTTTCGCCCGTCTCACTATCAATGAGCTCAACATCGCCCCGAAGGCGCGGATTGAGCTCGGCTTCAGACAGAATGTGCACCAACGCGACTTCGAACCCGGCTTGCACCACCCGCCGCAACGCCGGCCGATAATCCGCTGCGTTCAGTAGGTCTGAAAGCACCACGACCATGCCGCGCGCGGGACGATCGGCGAGAAAGGCCGCGAATGCGGCCCCGATATCTGTGCCGGAGGAATCAGGCAACGAACGCAACAGCTGAAAGACGTCCGCACTCTGTTTGCGACCGCCGTAACGCGGCGAGCGCGCGAGCATGCCGTTGCCGAGACCGTACACTCGCACCACATCCAGCTGAGTCAGAGCCAGATACCCCAGGCCGGCGGCAAGCTGGCGGGCCAGGCGTGATTTGAGGCCATCGGCAGCGATCATCGAGCCGCTGCAATCAAGGACGATGTAGAGACCAATGTCCTCGCGCGGTTCCGTCAGGCGGATGGAAAGCTCGTCCAGTCGCGCGAGCATGTTCCAATCGATACGGCGGAAGTCATCGCCTGGCGCATAGGCTCGATGATCAGCGAATTCAATTGAGCTGGATCGGCCGACGCCGAGGTGCTCACCGGCTGGTCCACCTGGGAGCGGCCGACGCACGCGCAGCGAAAGACGTTCGATCTTGCGCAGCACGTCCTCGGAGAGCAGGCCAATTCGCGGCGGCTTGGGACTTTGCCAATGTGGAGTCGACGCGCGTCCGCGGTGCCAGAGGCGGTCGAGCCCGTACCTCACGTTGGCGAGCCTCTCTCCCCGGAAGGGCAACACTTTGGACCGAGACGGGTACAGACGTGCACGGGATTTAGCGCTCTTCCGCCACGTGCGCCAGCACCGTGTCAACAACAGTATCCGCCTCCACGCCGGCGACTTCGGCTTCCACGTTCAAAATGACGCGGTGCCGCAACGCTGAGGCGGCGACGTTGCGCACGTCCTCGAAACTGACGTTCAACCGGCCCGACAGGAATGCGTTCATCTTGGCGGCCACCACCAGGCCCTGAGCAGCGCGGGGACTCGCGCCGTAGCGCACGTACTGTCGAACGGCATCGGGCGCGCCAGGCAGCCTGGGGTGGGTGGCCATGACCAGCCGCGCGGCGTAGTCCATGATGTGCGAAGCGATGAGCAAGTCGCGGGCGACGCGTTGCATCTCGATGAGCGCGTCGCCGTCGGTGACGTGCTCGACCGTCGGTTCCCAGGTGGTGGTGGTACGTGTGAGGATCTCCGTCAGGTTGTCGGCGGACGGAAACTCCACTTTCAACTTGAAGAGGAAGCGGTCCAGCTGCGCCTCCGGGAGCGGATACGTACCGGTCATTTCGATTGGATTCTGCGTGGCAATGACGAAAAACGGGCGCGGTAGGGTGTATGCACGCGTGCCCATGGTGACGGTGTGCTCCTGCATCGCCTCCAGGAGCGCGGACTGGGTTTTTGGCGCGGCTCGATTGACTTCATCCACGAGCACCAGGTTGGCGAAAATCGGTCCGGCCTGAAATTCGAAGCGGCGCTCGCCAGTGTCGGTTGCCAGCAGGACGTTGGTGCCGAGCATGTCCGATGGCATGAGATCCGGCGTGCACTGGATCCGGCTATAGGTGAGGTCCAGCACCTGTGCGAGTGTTCGCACGAGCAGGGTTTTGCCGAGTCCGGGGGCGCCCTCCAGCAGGGCGTGGCCGCCGGCGAGCAACGTGATCAGTACGCCGCGCAGGACGTCCGGATACCCAACAATCACTTTCGACAGCTCGCGTTCGATCGCGATTGCGTGTTGTTGTAACTGCTCGGTGTCGGGACTGGTCACGGTCATTCTGGCGTCTTCACCCCCTGGATTCCGCTTGATCTGCCGAAGAGTGCGCGCAGTGTTGAAGGCCTCAGGCGACGTACGGCAACGTCGACAATGAATGCCAGCAAGCCGAGCACGGCGAAGATCTGCCACACCGGATCCCAGCGTGAGGCTGTTGAGGCGCGATCGCCGCGGTACAGGCCGGTCGCTTGCGCATCGAGCAGCTGGCCGCCGGTTGCACTGGCGATGCGACGCAGCGCCTGTTCATTGGCAACGAAGCTGATCGTTTCCGCGACAGGTGGAACGACGAAGCCGCCGGTCTCAGTGCGTCCGGGCTTGCGCGGTGCGCTCGGCTCCGCGACATCGACTTGATAGGCGCCCGGCGTCGTTGCGAGCAGCGTAGCAACGTAACGGCCTGGTGCGTCTTGACTCAGTTGCACCTGTGACGTGGCACCGCCCGGGTTTGTCACGCGCAGCGTGAGCGCCTGCCGATCGGCGTACGCGCTGTCCTGGATGTCCTCCACCGTAACCCGCGCTTCTGAACCGACTCGAGTGACGTCGAGCTTGAAATCACGATCGATTGGAGGTCCCATCGCCCACCGGACGAGCTGTTCCCAGAAGCGGCCGTTTTGATCCCAGCTGGGCCAGTTAGTCGTCCAGCGCGTGCCCAGGTCGGAGGTCCACGCCACAACCCGGCCGAGGCCATAGTGCCATTGCGCGAGGAGTGGCGCGCCTTCATCGGAGGCAAGGATCACCTCGGCGGCATCTTTCGGAGTAGTAGCGATCTGGCCGCTGAGTGGTGGTATGGCGTTGGGGGCAATACCGCGGAGAATGGGGCTCGGCGCGAGTAACTGTGGCTGAATGGTGCCCTCGACGAGTGCCGCGCGTTTAGCGAGCGCAGCTTCCTGCGTGATGACACGTGGGATGTCGCGCAGGCGGGCGGTCTGGTAGAAACGGCCCTCGCCCAGCCGCGCCAGTTTGGACATTAGCGTCGTGTCGACATCGTCACCCATCCCGACGACGCTCAGGCCGACTTTGTCGTTATTCATCCTGGCGAGCAGATCCTCGTACTTGACGTCATCGGCCTGACCGTCGTTCACCACGACGACTTCCTTCAGGTCTGCCGGTGTCGCGCGCAGCACGTCGTCGGCTTCTTTCAGCGCCTGGTACAGACCGTCGCCACCTTCCGCCGTGAGGCTGGAGATGTCGTCGGAGACTGTCTGGGGATTGAGGTGCTGGAGGGCGTCCGGCTTTACGAGCCAATGACTGTCGTGGTCGAACGCCATGACGCCGAGGATGTCGTCGGGCTTGAGCGCGCTTGCCGTGAGGATGGCTGCCTCTTTGGCCATGCCCAGACGGGTTACGCCGCCGCTGTCCAGGCCCATGCTCGCGGAGCGATCGATGACGAGGACCAATGCGATCTGGGCGCCTTCGCGCTTTTCGGGCGGTTGCGCCAGCACCGGCAAGACGTCTTCGAGAGTTGTCTGGGAATAACCACCCAGCGCGTAGCTGGTCATTCCGCCGAGCACGACCAGGCCGCGGCCGCTGTTGCTGACGTACGTCTGCAGCGTTTTCTGCTGATCCAGCGTGAGGCTGGTGGCTGAAACGTTGTTCAGGATCACCGCCGCCAGTGGGTTCAGATTGTCGAGGCTGCCGAGCCCTTCAGCCGGTCGGATATCAACCTGCATCTGTGCTTTGCGCAGGGTGTTTTCAATGGCGGCGCCTTCGTTTTCTCGCTCTTCGACGACGAGCACGCGCGGCTTCGGTTTGACAACCGTGTACGCGAACGCAGCGTTGTTGCTGGGATCCGTATCGAAACCGGAGGTGATGCGGACCTCGATGGGGTGAAAGCCCTCGGTCATTTCGGTCGACGAGACGGTCACGTGGTTCTGGCCAATTGCAAGCTGCACGTCCTGCTCGCTGGCCGGTTGTCCATCGATGAGGACTTGCAGGTGCGCGGGCGCGGCGTTGGTGGAGTCGACGGTGACAGTGCTATCGAAGGTCTCGCCTACGCGGACGTATGGCGGGGTCTGCACGGACTCCAACTGGACCTCAGGCACGGATGGCGCGGCGGCAATTGGCACGACGTCAACGGGTACGTCGCCGGCGTCATGGAGGGCAGCGGTGAGGTCGCCGGAGGTGGATTGTCCGTCCGAGAGGAGGATGACGCGTGGGTTCGATGCGCCGCGCACAAGTGCCGCGGCGGTACGAAGTGCGCCTTCCAGGTTTGTGGTGTCTGGATGCAGAGAACTTGGATCGGGGAGATGTGGCGGCGTGTCGCTGGTTGACAGTGGCTGGATGACTCGCACATCTCCAGCAAAGGCCACGACGCCCACGCGATCCGCGGGCTGGTGCGCGCGAATGTGCTGATCGATCCAGGTCTGCGCGTTGGCCAGCGCGGCTGGCGTGAGGCTGGCGGATTCGTCGACGGCGATGACGACCGATGCCGAGTCATCGCCGACGCGCCAGCTCGGCTGCGCCAGCGCCAGCGCGAAGCCGGTGGCGGCTACCAGGCGCAGTGCGCCGGAGAGGTCGCGGCGCCAGCCCCAGAGCGATAGCACGCGCCGACGCGTGAGCACCACCGCGAGAAGCGCAAGCGGAATGAGCAGCAACGCAAGGGGCGCATCCAGACGTACCGATTGCACGCTATCCGCGCCTCACGGCGACTGCCCATTCGAGCGCGAAGAACGCCACAGCGATGACGAGGACCAGCGGCCACACCGCATCCTGGATTGACGGGGGCGCGGCCCCGGTCGCAGCGACAGCGGGAAGGTCGGCTACGGGACGCGGCTGGATATCGGCCTTTGCGCCGAGGCCGCCTTGCAGAATCGGCCGGCGGCCCGGGGTTAACCAGTCGACCGCGTTCGACATCAATTGTGGAAAGGCGGCCAGGTGCGGCAAGTTCGATCGATTCGGATCGAAAGCGAAGAGAACCGCCGGCTGCTGGCCGAGACGACCGTGCATGATGAGCGGCGTGTCTTCGGCGGCAACGGATGCCGCGGCCCAGGCGGGGGTGACGGCGCGTTCGAGCTGCAAGACGTTGAGAGGCGCGATGTCCAGGTCGCTGAGCAGTGGATCCTGCGCATCAAAGGCAACTGCTCTGCGCTGGCGCGGCAAGTTGTCCTGGCGGCCCAGCACCGTGCTGGTATCCGGCGGATTTACCAGGATCAACGGTGTTTGTGGCAGCGGGTTGGCAAGCACGTTGTCGAACAGGTAGACGGAGTTCGCATCCACCGCTGCGGGAGCAAAGTCAGCGGGGCGCACGGTTTGGGTCGTGACGTTGGGCACGACAGAAAGCACGTGCTGCCACATGGCAGGTTGATCCGAAACGATCACCACGTTGCGAGCCCAGTGGCCGTAGCCGACGAGGTCCACTCGATCGGCGCCCGGCAGCGCGCCGCGCTGGGTGAGACCGACTGAGATGTTCTGCGCCGCGCTGGGTACGTGGAAGGTGGCGTCGGCGTGACTGGCGGCCGGGACCTGGATCGGCGAACGATCCACAACTACGCCATCGGCGAGGATGGCCAGGGTGGTGGTTTGCTGGTCCGATGTGGCGTTGACGACGCGAGCCAGACCAGCGAGGTAGTCGCTGCCCTGCACCGGAGGTCGCAGGCTGACCTCCGCGACGGCCAGTCCTTGTTGTCCGCCGCCGACTGTGCGGAAGGTGATCGGCGCCGATTGCGGCTGGAGGGCCAGATTGAAGGCGGCATCGGTGATGACGGTGATCGCGGCATCGCCGCCGCGTGCGAGACCGCCGGCCACGAGGAGGGCGGTGGGCAGGTCGCCCGCGGTGGCGTCCGCTTGAACGGCGTCGAGGGCCTGCATCACCGCGGCAGCTGAGTCGTCCTGCACCAGGACCTGCGGTTTCGCGCCCGCGGAGATCAGGGACAACAGCGTGTTTGGCGGCTGGGTGTTGGCCACCTCCGTGACGATCTGTTTGGCAGCGGCCAGGCGCGTGGGTTGCACGTCGCGTGCGGCCATTGACGCGGAGGTGTCGAGGACCAGCAACTGGCGCGGCTGGTTCACGCCAAATATCGCTGGGTGTGCGAGCGCAATGGCGACCGCGGCCGCGGTCAGCAGCTGCAGCGCGAGCAGCAGATCCCAGCGCGGCCGCCGCCAGGCCGCTTCGGCCTCCAGGTCGCGCGCCATGCGCTTCCACAGCAATAGGCTGGCGACCACGTGCGGCCGATACCGCGATTGGATCAGATACAGGACGAAGAGGACGGGGAGCGCGAGGAGTAACCAGAGGCCAACGGGCTGCAACAAGCTCATCGCCCGCCGCCTCGCGCGTTGGGGCTCAAGGGTTCGGAGGCGACACACCTCGGACCAACATGCGTGGTGGCGGGGGTCACGGTGGTGTTTGTCCTGCGTCTGGCTGGAAGAAGGTCCGCACGGCGTTGCGTTGGCCGCTGGGCTCAAGGTTTTGTTCGGCGGTGGCCTGGACGGGCTCGGTGGGCTGGGCAACGTCCGAGGGCGTCTCGCCGGTCTGGCTCGCATCGGAGATCTTCACGACGGGCGCGACGGGGTTGGCCTTAATGCCCGAACGGCCCTGATCATTCGCGACTTGCGCCTGCACCGCCAGATCGCTGGCTGAGACGTCCAAGCGTGGTGTCAGATCGCCGAAGGGATCACCGCCGGCTTCCTGTCCGACGGAGGACCGTTTGGCGGCGTTGGGATCACCCTCGGGCCCTGGCACACTGATCGTCGAGCTCACGCCTTGAACCAGGCCGGGCTGGTTCGGCGCCTCGCCGGGAATATCCGGGATGTAGCCTTCGGCGCTTTCGCCGATGTCGCCGCCGCCGCCACCAGGCACCTGGCCTTGCGTTTGCTGTTGTTCGAGCTGGGACAGCTCGCGCGCGAGCGCCTCCTGCGAGATGACACCGTTGCGCGCGTCGCCGACGGCTTTGGATAAATCCTGCATGGCGCTGCGCGTTTCGGCGTACACGTTGCGGTTCAGCGCGCGTGCGACACGATCCTCGGCCACTGCCAAAGGAGGATCGGATTTGGCAGTATCTACGGCTGCACGCTCCATGGCCGCGCCAAGCTCGCGCTTCGAGATGCGCGAGAGCTGATCGGACTGCGTGGCGAGGGCATCCAGCTTCGATATCGCATCGTCATAATTGCCCGCGCGAATCGCGTCGCCGATGTCACGTGCGGCCGCGGTTGGGCGCAATGCATCTCCTAACCGCTGAAGTGCGGCGAGCGCGGCCTGTGACTGACTGGCCTGCGATTGCAGCTCGTCCATCGAGTTGGCCGTCGCGGGACTCGCGCTGGTTGACTCCACCACGGTTTGGTCCTCAGCCGCCTGAGCCGCGCCCGTGTCGGGACTGACGCCACTGCTGGGAGGGACCCCAATCATTCCCTGGAAGTCCACCGGTGTGAGAACGCCGACCGCGACAAGCACGAAGACGGCAGCGCTGACGGCCAGTGAACCGACAGCGAGCCAGACGCGGCGCCAGGTCTGCGGAAATGCCTGCCAGGCAGACAGCGTTTCGGCGGTCCGCCAGGTGTACTCCAGTTGCGCGTACGCGAGACCGCCGCCGAGGCGACCGTCCAACACCTCGGCGGCGGTGGCCAGGCGGCTCCAGGTCTGCAGCTGGCGGTCTGCGACTCTTGCCGCGCGCACGACCGTGGGCCGCCGCAGGACGGCAGTGGCGGCGGCGGCCAGGATGCAGATTGCAGCCAGCCACGGGAGACCAAAGGCCACGGCCGCTAGCGCGGAAACGAATGCGCCGATCGCGATGAGGACAACGGCGTCCCGCCACCACAGCTGCAACCGCAGCGCGCCGAGAAACCGCCGAAGCTCAGGGTGGTCGATTCGGCCAGCGGGTGGCGGAGCGGTGGTGGTCGCCATTGGGGCTAATGCCGAAGAATCCGCGCCCAAAGAGACGCGGATCCTTCGTTTTGCTCAGGATGACAACGAACGCGTTACTGCACGATGATCTGCCCGATCATCCACGGGTGTGGCGAGCAGTTGTAGACGTAGGTTCCCGCTGTATCGAACGTGACCGCCCTGGATTCGCCTGGGGCGATGTCGCCGGTGTCGAAAACACCATGGGATTCGGTCGCGGTGTGGACCAGCGCGCCGTTGTTCTGGAAGGTGACGGTGTCGCCGACGCTCACCTGCACACGCTTGGGCGTGAAGTAGAAGTCGTCCACCGGAACCGTGCCGCTGAAGGTGAGGTTGTCGTACTGGTTGCCTGGCAAGGCGATCGGATCGCCAGCCTTCACGATGCGACCGGTGATTTCGACCTTGGTCGAGACCGGCGGAGCCGGCGCCACTTGATCCAGGGTACCGTTGAGGGAGAAGGCCCAGACCGAGTCACCGTCGAGCGTGGTCACGCCACCGCGGTTTCCACCAACCGCAACGGCGACGTACTGGGTGTCGCCAACCTGGTAGCTCATCGGTGGCGCGCCGACGCCCCAGCCAACCTGGAACGACCACAGCTCGTCACCCGTCTTGGCGTCGTAGGCCTTCATGTTGCCGTCAGCCTGGCCGGTGAACAGCAAGCCGCCGGCAGTTGAGAGCGAGCCTTTGTTCTCTTCGCCGACGCCATGCTTCTGCCACGCGATCTTGTTGGTGGTGACGTCGATGGCCGACAGGGTGTTGGTGATGTTCGCGCCAAGCGGTGAGGTGATCGTCACCCCAACGAACTTCTTGCCAGGAACATAGTCCACTGGCTTGTTCGCAAAGGCCAGATCCTGCTCCAGACCGTTCACGTACAGGTAGCCGGTGTTCGGGTTGTACGAGGTCGGGCTGAACTCGGAGCCACCGCTCGCAGTTGGTCGCAGCAGCACCGGCGTGTCCCAGAACGGAGTGAAAATGCAGCCCGTCACCGGGAAGCCTTCAACTGGCTCGGCGCACTGATTGACGAACGCGTCACCCTTCGGAATTGGCTGGGTGGGCGACGTGTTCTGACGCGGCTCCTGCGGCACTGGCTGCTCGTCGATGCCGACCAGCGGCTGGCCATTCGTGCGATCGAGGATGTAGCACCAGCCGGTCTTGCCGCACTGATAGATGCCCTTGCGCGGCTGGCCATTGATGGTGGTGTCGAAAAGCACCGTCGGGCTGGGCGCATCGAAGTCCCAGATGTCGTGGTGGACTTCCTGGAAATGCCATTTGTAGGCGCCGGTCTTGTAGTCGAGCGCGAGGAACGACGTCGCGAAAAGGTTGTCGCCAGGCCGCGAGTCGCCGTTCCACGGACCGGCATTACCCGTGGTGAAGTACAGCATGCCGAGGTCGGGATCGATGGCGGGCGCCTGCCACACGGTGCCACCGCCATGCTGATAGGCGAAGCCGTCGTTCGGCCAGGAATTGCTGCCGTTTTCGCCGGGTGCGGGAATGGTGTAGAAGCGCCAGATCTCGGCGCCGGTCTTGGCATCCAGGCCGTAGACGCGGCCACGGATACCGTTTTCACCGCCGGACATTCCGGTGAAGACCATGCCGTTGAAGTAACGCGTCGCACCGGTGATGCTGTAGCCGTCGTGGTAATCCTCGAGCTGGGTGCGCCAGACGACCTTGCCGGTCTTCTGATCCAGAGCCACGAAGCTGCCATCGAGCTGGCCCGAGAAGATCATGCCCTCGCCAGCCGCGACGCCACGGTTGTCCCAACCGCAGCAGATCAGGTCGTTGACCTGGGGGATATCGGAATCCCATTCCCAGATCTTCTTGCCCGTCTTGGCGTCGAGCGCCGTGACGCGGCCGCGAATGCCATTTTCTGCACCCGAGATGCCCATGAAGACCAGGCCGTCGTAGTAGCGATAGGCACCGGTCAACGAGTAGCCGTCTTTGTAGTCTTCGAGCTGGGTGCGCCAGGCGATCTTGCCGGTCTGCTGGTCGAGGGCCACGAAGCTGCCGTCGAGCAGACCTGAGTAGACCTTGCCGTCGCCGACGGCGACACCGCGGTTGTCCCAGCCGCAGCAGATCAGGTCGTTGACCTGGGGGATATCCGAGTC
>JAFAZN010000138.1 GCA_019239775.1 Chloroflexota bacterium | reverse complement strand
ACGTCATGAAAGTTGGATACGCCTGAAGCCGGTGGCCTAACCGCAAGGAGGGAGCCGTCGAGGGCGGAGCCAGCGATTGGGACGAAGTCGTAACAAGGTAGCCGTACCGGAAGGTGCGGCTGGATCACCTCCTTTCTAGGGAGCTCAACTACTGATTCGTAGCTTTGGCTACGGGTTCGTAGTCAGGGTTTTTCCCAGGTCGATCCCACCGAGGTCTCACACCCCGACGTCACCTACTCGGCGCGTACGTCGCAGATTGCTCTGCTCCACTCTCCTCTTCGTTCAGGTGCCCCCCGCACGGGGTGGGCGGTCCGAGCGCACAAGCCGGACCGCTTTTTTGTGCCTATCTATCAGGCTAACTCAGCAGATCCGCCACGTTCACGTCAGTGCCCAGGTATGGCTGGGTCGGTCGGGGAATCCGGGGGGCGGCTTTATACGCCGAACGAATGCTTTTGGCCGCGAAGCGGGGTTGGCGACGGCGCAATCGGGAGCGCTTGGCGCGGCTCTGCATCGAGCGGCCGCGACGGAGCTCGGAAATCTTGGTCATGTGTTCGTAGGATTCTACGGTTCAGCACGCAAAACGAGGCCGCCTGGTTTGGTACTCACAGGCGACCTCGATGATTCAACGCAATCGTCTTGTCGACGGCTGCCCCAGCCTCACTGACTAAACCCACTGCTGGGGCGCTAGCAATCCACCTGCCAGCGACAATCTCTCGACATGATGTTCCGGATGGTCAAATGCATCGCTTTCGCTTAGCACCTCCTTCCGGGCAATCAGCCCTACGTGGTTCACAACGTTTATAGCTCATACGTTCGCGAAGTGCAAGAACGCCGCGGGGGTGATGCTCCTCACGGAGTGGTGCTGCGCACGGACGTGGTCCACTTCAGCGAGTGGGGATTCCCTACGGGTGTGGTCCTCGCCGCTGACGCGGGTCCGAAGGTGCGAGCATCACGGGCGCGGAGCCGCGCATGGCGTGCGAGCCGTACACTGTGGCTCCTGCACTGATGGCAACTTCTGATACTGCCTCGCGGGCGGATTTGCTGCTGTACCGACGCGGCGGGCGGATCGCCGATGAGCTGGACCGCGCGGCCGCTGATGGATGGCTGGTGTATGACTTTCGTGGGTCGAACCCGGCGTTTTCTCGGCTACTCGGCAGCCCCGGCCAACTCAAGTCAACAAGGCGGGCGTTCCTCTACATCCCGATAGACGGCGACCCGCGGCTGCTCATCCACCACGTCGACGCAGGCAACCTCGGGCGCCTCGGGCTGACTGTCCGACCGTACGGCGGGCGCGATGAGCTGGTAACCGAGCTCTCCCAGCTGCTCCATGGCGCGCGCCGCGTACTCATGGAGTATTCGCCGGGCAACGCCATCCCTTACGTCAGTCGCGTGGATGGAGGGACCCTGGAGCTGGTGCGGTCCCTCGGGGTCGAAGTTGCGACCTCAGCCGACGTGCTCGCCGCCGTCGTCGCCGCCTGGGACTCCGCGGACATCGCCTCCCACCAGCGCGCCGCCGAAGGCCTCGACCGCTGCAAAGACGGTCTCTTCTCGGCGATGCAAAGTCGGCTCGGCATGGGCGTGGAGTGGAACGAGGTCGAAGCGCAGCAGCACCTGGTGCGCCTGATGCAGGAGCACGGGCTCGAGTCCGATCATCCGCCCATCGTCGCCGTCAACCGCCACGCGGGCGATCCGCACTACGCGCCGAATGCCGAGCTCGCCTTGCCGATCAAATCAGGCGACCTGGTACTGACCGATCTGTGGGCGCGCGAGATCGATCGACCCGACGGTGGCGTTGGCGCCTATGCCGACATCACCTGGGTGGCGACGGCCGCGGATCCTGTCCCCGGAGACCATCTGCGAATCTGGGAGACCGTCCGCTCCGCACGCGATGCCGCGGTCGCTTTCATCGAGGAGCGCGTTGGAAACAGCGAGCCGGTCCAGGGTGGCGAAGTGGATCGCGTGGCACGGGGCGTGATCGAGAAGGCTGGCTACGGCAAGGCATTCACCCACCGCACCGGGCACTCGATTGGATGGCTCGGCGCCCACGGCGACGGGGTCAACATCGACGACTTCGAGACGCACGACACCCGTCTGTTGCGACCGGGCGCGGCGTTTTCGATCGAGCCCGGGATCTACCTGTCCAGCTTTGGCGTCCGCTCGGAGATCAACGTCGTGATCACACCTGGCAACCAGGTGCGCGTCACCACGCGGCAGCAGACCGACCTGGTGCGACTGGTTTCGGCTACGTAGCTGTCTGGCGCCGTTTGGCGGCGGCCTGCTCGACTTGGAGGAGCAGGTCGGCCAGATCGAATGGCTTCTGGATGACGCCGTCGGCGCGGCGCGCATCCGAGCCCATCATGAGCATCGCGTACGCGCTGACCACGATCACGGGAATATCGCGAGTTGGCTTGCTGCTCTTGAGCTCGTGGAGGACGTCCAGGCCAGATTTCTCTGGCATTGCCAGATCGAGCAGGATTACGTCGGGATCGTTGGTTTCGGCCATCTCCAGGCCGGCCTTGCCGTCGGAGGCCTGAACCACCGCGTACCCCTCGCCTGCCAACAGGTCGGCCATCAGTGACCTGATCCAGGGATCGTCTTCGACCACCAGGACCGTTCTGTCCGGCCGTGCCGTCGTGCTCATGTTTGGGCTCACCTCTCGCTAAGCAGCCCGGTGGCACATGCACAGCCCGTGCCACACAGGCACGCGTTGCCGGTCCGTGCGCACGAGCGCCTTTTCTATCTTCTGGCAGTGTACCGCGACTTGCATTTCGCCACGGAAATGCCATTGGCCCGTCTGAGGGCGCAGACGGGCCAATGGTCGGGACGACGGGCGCGCGACGACAGCGGGGCGGGGAAGGGGGACCGGCTTGGCTCTCGGTGGGTGAGAGCCATCCAGTGTCGTCGCTACGCACGTCTCAACGAACGAGTCCAGAGCCGCGGGCAGGGAACCGGTGGGTGGTAAACGAACTGCTGGCTCGTCCGCTGATCTGATCGAGCCGCATCACCACGACGCTGTGGGGTGCCTGCGCGATATTTCTGCCCTCAGTATCCGCCCTAAGCTATTAAGCGCTGACTAACGTGAGCGCAGGAAAACGTTAGCGTTGACTGAGAATCTCATCACATCCACGCGCAGCGACTTCGCCATTTCGCCGGACGACATTCGGGCCGCCGCTGCACGCTTGCGCGGCGTGGCCAACCGCACGCCGGTCGTCACATCGCGGACCGTGGACCAGCTGGTCGGGGCGCGGGTGTTCTTCAAATGCGAGAACTTGCAGAGGGGCGGGGCCTTCAAATTTCGCGGCGCGTATAACCGTCTGAGCAGGTTGACCGCCGAGGAGCGGGCCCGCGGGGTTGTGGCGTTCTCGTCCGGCAACCACGCGCAGGGTGTTGCGCTCGCCGCGCGGGAGCTGGGCGTTCACGCCACGATCGTGATGCCCACCGACGCGCCAAACCTGAAGTTGGCCGCCACACGCGGGTATGGGGCAGAAGTTGTCACCTACGATCGCCTTACCGAGGATCGTGAGGCGATCGCCAAACGGCTCGCCGACGAGCGCGGCCTCACCGTAGTACCGCCGTACAACGATCCGCTGATCATGGCCGGCCAGGGCACGGCCGCCCTCGAGCTGCTCGAAGACGTGCCAGACCTGGACTGGCTGGTGATGCCCGTGGGCGGCGGCGGATTGCTGTCGGGCTGCACCATCGCGGCCACGGCGTTGCGGCATGGCATCAAAGTGGTCGGCGTGGAGACCGAGACCTCGGACGACTGGGTGCAGAGCCTGAGGGCGGGCAAGCCAGTGCGGATTCCGCCGCCGGACACGATTGCGGACGGCATCCGCACCCAGGAACCCGGCTCGCTGACCTTCCCGATCGTTCGGGCGTTTGGGCACGACGTGATGGCGGTGTCGGATGAAGAGGTCAAGGCCGCGATGCGATTCATGCTTCTGCGGCTCAAGGTGCTCGTGGAACCGACGGGGGCCGTGCCGGTGGCAGCGCTGCTTTCGGGGCGATTGAAGGCGACCGGAAAGGTGGGCGTTATTCTGTCGGGCGGTAACGCAGACCCGGCACTGTTAGGGGCGATACTCGCGATTTGAGCACGGGGTATAGGACGACGAGGACGCCGATAGCGGAAACCAGGCCCATGGCTGAGGCGGCTTCGGAAAAACCTTCGCGGTAGCCGAGCTCGGGCAAGGCTGCTGCCGCCAGCGACGTTTGCAGCACGCCACTGGAGATGCTCACTCCCACCGAGTGACCCAACTGGCGGGTTGTTTCGACCAAGCCTGATGCGAAGCCACGCTGGTCCGCACTCACGGTGCTCATGACGGCCGTGTTGTTGACCGCTGTGAAGACGCCGAGCCCTGCGCCGAGAACGGCCACCACCGGGAACAACCCGGTATAGGGGAGTTCGGCGCCGACTCGGCCGAGGACAGCCAGGCCCGTGGCGATGGCGCCGATCGACAGGATGCCGATCGCGGGTGTGCCCGTCCGCGAATACAGCCAGCCGCCAAGCAGCGAACAGACGATCAAGCTCACTTGCTGTACCAGCAGCAGCTGTTGGGTTTGAACGGGCGTATAGCCTTCGCCTCGTTCGATCAGGAACGGGATGATCAGGCTGGTGGCGAGCATGCTCGAATGAGCAATGCCATTGGCTACCACGCCCGTACTGAGGCGGGGAATGCGCAGCAGCTTCAACCTGACTAGAGGTTTTGGCGCGCGCAGCTGCCGCCACAGAAACAGCACCAGGAAGCTGAGGGCGATCGCGTGCATGGTCAGGTGGTAGGGGGCGCCAGCTTCGAACGTCTCGGGGCCCTCGTGGAGGTGGTTCAGGCCGAGCAGCAGGAAGATCAAGCCGCCGAACAGAAGCGCGCCGCCGAGCCAGTCGATATCGGCGACGTTCGTGCGCCCCTCGGATGGGAGGTTGCCCGCCGCTGCAGTGATGCCGAGGCCGAGCACACACGGAATCAGGAACGTCGTGTGCCAGCTGGTGAACTGAATCAGGCTGGTGCTGGCCCAGGTGCCGATCAGCGAGGCAAGGCCTGCGAAGACGGTCAGAATGCCAACGGCCCAGGCCAGACGCGGGCCAGGGAACGCTGTTGCGACCAGGGCTAGGCTGGTGCCGAAGATCATGGCCGAACCGAGGCCCTGGACCGCACGGGCGGCGACCAGGACTGCGAAGTCTAACGGCAGAACAGCGATGAACGCGCCGACGGCGAACACCAAGCACCCTGCACGAAACAGCTTGCCGTGGCCAAACGCGTCGCCCAGGCGACCGGCGATGAGCACGCCGCCGACGAGAAGCACGAAGTACCCGTTCATGATCCAGCCGGCTTTTTGGACATCGATGTCCAGGTCCGTCGTGATCGTTGGCAGGATCGAGGAGACCGGGTTCATGGCCCAGCTGGCCAGCAGATAGCCGAACGCGACTACCAGTAGGACACGCCTGGCCGACGGTGTGGGCGCCACTACCACGTTTCAGATCTTAGGGCGTGCAGGGGTCTGGCTGCGCCGCCCAGATGTACGTTGCTGCTAGTGGCCAGAGGGACAAGGGAGGGTTTGTGCCGCGCACGCTTTGGGGCTCAACCCCCTGGAGTGCGGGAGCAATGGGTGGCGGCGGCGCGGTAGGGTTGGGGAGTGCGGAGCCGGGCTTTCGTCGAGGGGAATGCGCTTCGGCCGGGGCGGGTGACCGGCATTCGCGGCATTGTGTTTCAGAGCGATGGGCGCAGCACCGTCGGGCGCTTCTTCATTCGACCCTTCGAGGCGTTCGACCGCTGGATGGTCGGCATCTTGCCCAAGTCAGGCGAGCCGTCACTAGCGATGCACGCGGGTATTCACCTGGATATCGATGGGAAAGGCGAGTACGTCGCGGAGCAGCTGGTCGGCAGCTCGTACCTCGATTTCCAGAACGGCCTCAACTGGACGCCCTACGCAGACTTCGCCAAACGCGACCGCGGCGGCTGGGACGCGACGATTGCGGCAACCTGCTTCCGCGGCATCGATGAGCAGGTTGTCGCCGAGACGGTCGAGGGCCTGAATCGGATCGAGGGCCACCCGTTCATCGGCGAGGACTGCACCGCCTTCGTCGAACGCGCCTTTGGCAATCGACGACTCTTCTCCGATAGTCCCTTACTGCGGGACCTGGGCATCGGTATGCGGATCGGCGATCCTGCCCTGCCGCTGCTGAAACAGGATGCGGTACTCGATCAGCGGTCACGTGAGCTACTGCAGTTTGAGACGATCAAAGACCTGCCGGATGCGCTCGCCGGGGTAGACGCACCGAACGTGTGGTTATGGGCGCGCCGCCTGTTGCCACTGGCGCTACTGGTGCCCGTGGGCGTCAAGATTTACTCGTCGGCTTCGCGCAAGTCCACGCCGGTTTCCAGCACCGCGCGCAGGTTTTTGAGATAGCCAGCCCAGGCGCGAGCGGCGCCGACGTACATCGCGTCCCAATCTGGGCCAACACCGAAGCCATAGTGCTCCAGCTCGAAGGCGGTTTCCTCAGGTACCGCGCCTGGGTCGGCATGCACGACGACCATGGTGTCGGGGAGGTGGTCGCCCTGCATGCGCCAACTGAACCTTGCAAGGGTCGGCGGCTCGCACTGCACGAAGGCGCCTTCGAAGCACGCGTCTGGCCAACACATGCGCAGATTGCCACCTGCGCGCAAGTCGATCTGGGCATTTCGACACAACCACGTTTCGGGCGAGCGGAAGAAGGCGTCAAACACAGCCTTTGCAGCGGCACGCACGCGCAGCTGGAAGATCAGTGGTGCGTGAGTCTTCTCAGTGCTAATGGGCGTGGGCCTCGTTTTCCCAGCCAATCCACTGCGAGCCGTCGCTCCAGACCTCTTTTTTCCAGATCGGCACGATCTGCTTGAGTCGGTCGATGGCGTACTGGGCGGCGGCGAAGGCTTCGCCACGATGCGGCGCAGAGACGGCGATCACCACGGAGGCCTGACCGATCTGAAGGACTCCGGTGCGATGGACAATGGCGACGCGGCTGACCGGCCAACGACTCTTCATCTCGTCGCCGATCTGGGCCATGACCTTTTCGGCCATCTCGGGATAGGCCTCATATTCGAGGTGGACCACCTCACGGCCGCGCGACTGGCGTCGTGCGACACCACGAAACACGATGACCGCGCCATCCGCATCGGTGCGCACGTCGTCGTCAAGCGCCAACTCGTCGATGGGGCCGTCCACCACTTTGAACATCAGCGGCCTCCGCTGACCGGCGGAATCAACGCAACTTCGTCGCCGTCGTGCAATTCCGCGTCAGGGTTCACGTAGGTATGGTTCACCGCCACCATCCCCCGCGCACGCGTCAAGGCCGGGATCTGAGGGGAAAGGACGTCGAGGAGGTCTTGCACGCGGGCACTGGCTCGCAGGGGTGTATCGAGCTGGTTGGTGCCGGCCGCTTCGCGGTAGGAGGCGAACAGGCGCACATGCACGCAAATATCGCGCTGCGCGGCCGCCTCGGACACAGGCTGAGTATAGAAGTGATGAGCATTAACGCCTGAGGCATATACCTGTCAACTCGGCGCTCGTATACTCGGGCCTCCGCGTGTACCGCTTTTTGGGGGCCAAGCAGTACCGATTCAGCGTCGCCAAAGCGTGATGATGCGGGCACGCTTGGAACGTGTCGAGATCTATCAAATGGTCCTGGACGATCGGCCCACCACCACAACGCCACTGACTCCTGGCCGCGCGAGGCGGCAGGCGGTGCTGCGCCTGGCCAGGCGCGCCGGCACCGAATCGGACCCGCAGGCGATCCTGACACATCTGCTCAACGAGGTCCAGCGGCTCACTGGCGCCACGGGTGGGTTTGTGGGTCGCTGGGACGAAGAGCGCCAGCTGCTTGTCGACATGATCGGCGGCTCGAATGAAGCGATTGGCATCCCGCTCACGCTGGCACCGGGTGAAGGCGCTGGCGGCCGGGCGGCTGTTGAGCGAGGGCCTGTGATCATGAACGATTACCCGGCGCTCGCGGACGCATCGCCTCGCCTGGCGCGCGAAGGAGTGCACGCCGCGGTTGCCGCACCACTCCTGCACGAGGGACGTCTGCTCGGCGTGGTGGTCTGTGCCAGCCACGATCCGCAGAAGCGCTTCACGCAAGACGACGCGGACACGCTGGTGATGCTCGGCAGCGTCGCAGCCTCCACGCTGGTGGAGCTGGAGCGAGCCCAAACGGCGCAGGAACTGCAGCTGCTCACGGAGCGGCTCGAGGAGTTTATCGAAGCCACCAGCGACGCAATCGTCGTCACCGGTACGCATCTGCGCTTGCTGGGCTGGAATCGTGGCGCCGAACGGCTTTACGGCTGGAGGCGTGACGACGTCCTGGGCAGGTTTCTGCCGAACATCCCGTCTGAACAGCAAGCCGAAACGGCCCGTCTGTGGCAAACCGTACTGGAGACGGGCCAATCCGTGGCCAACGTCGAGCAAGAGCGGCTGACCCGGACCGGCCGACGGGTGCCCACGCTAGCCACCATCTCGCCGATGCGCGACACGACCGGCTCAATTGTTGGCGTGCTCGAGATCGCCAAAGATCTGACCGCACTTAAGGCGTTCGAAGAGCAGCAACGGAAGCTGTCCCGCGCCGAGGAGCGCGAGGCGATCGCGATGGACCTGCACGACAACACCCTGCAAACGCTGCACGGCGCCGTGCTCTTGTTGTCCGCGCTCGAACGGCAGGGCGGTGCGGATCCGGAGTACGTGCGAACCGCGGCCGGCCAGGTGCGCGAGCAGCTCACGACGGCCATCCAGGAGCTGCGTAGCCGCGTGCTCGAGCTGCGCGACAAGGACGCCCCGCGGCCAGGGCTCGTTGCTGGCCTGCAGCGGCTCGCTGAACAGGTGCGCTCGAACGTGCGCACCCAGGTTGACCTGGCGATCGAGCCCGAACTGGAGTCGCTGATTCCAGCCGAGTACGTCGACCACCTGCTTGCCATCGCCAACGAAGCCATGTTCAACGCGGTGCGACATGCTCGCGCCACCAGGCTGCAGCTCGAGCTGTCGCGCCAGCACCACGCGTTGGAGCTGGCGGTCTGGGATGATGGCACTGGGTTCGACACGACGCGGCCGAGTCGGACCGATGCCCAGGGCCTGGCCAACATGTCCGCGCGAGCGCGTCAACTGCGCGGCCAACTCGCGGTCGCAAGTCGGCTCGGGCACGGAACTGAGGTGCGGGTACAAGTGCCGCTACGGGCTTCGAACGATGGCGGAGCGTAGGGCCACCCGCCTCCTCGTGGTTGACGACCACCCCGTCTTTCGCTTCGGGCTGACGTCGCTGGTGCGGACGGTGCCCGACCTGGATGTTGTTGGCGAAGGAACATCCAGCCGCGAGGCAGTTGAACTCGCCGAACGGCTGAGGCCCGACATCGTGCTGATGGATGTGCGACTACGCGTTGGCAGCGGCATCGAGGCATGCCGTGAGATCCGGTCGCGACAGCCACAGATCCAGGTGCTGATGCTCAGCTCGTTCTCCGACGAGTCGGCGGTGATCAGCTCACTGCTTGCTGGTGCGTCGGGGTATGTGGTGAAGGATGCCGAGCCGTCCAAGCTGCTGGACGCGATCGAGACCGTTGCGCGCGGGGAATCGCTGCTGGATCCATCGGCAACGCGCGCCTTGCTTGGCTGGCTGAGGCGCAGCGAAACTGGCGACCCTACGGATCCCCTGGCGGGGTTGACGGTGCAGGAGCGCAACATCTTGCCGCTGATCGCCGAGGGCAAGATGAATCGCGAGATCGCAAGCGCCTTGTCGCTCAGTGAACACACCGTCAAGACCTACATCAGCAATGTGCTGCAGAAGCTACAGATGACGCGGCGCTCGGAGCTTGCCGCCTTCGTCACAAGGTTGCGGCAAGAGCAATAGCCGCCCGCCCGCCCTCGGGGCTGCACTCCTGCGGGACATCACTCCGTGGGGGACTTCACCTCGGACGGGACTTCACCTCCCAGATGGGCATCACTCTGTGGGACATCACTCCGTGGGGGACTCCACCTCGTGGGGGACTTCACCTCCGTGGTGGGAGGCGTCCGGTCGGCCGCACCGGTATGGACGTGTGGCGATTACGGCAGTTTGGGGTTGAGCGGGATGCTGATGGCGCATGGTGCGCGTTGGCGTGTTCTTGCTCTTTGCTGTGTTGAGCACGTTGGCTGGCGGCTGTGGGATGGTCGCGGGTAACCCAGCGCGGCAGGTTGGCCAGGGCTTTGCCGATGCGCTCGACGGGCGCTCTGACCTAGCAGCCGACAGCTACCTGGCGCCGGATGCGACCGTGTACCTGCAAGGCGGCGCACCCGTCTCGCGCCAGGTCTTCCGCGACTACCTCGAGCGCATGAAGACCAACGGGCAGGTCTTCCATCGCATGAGCCCCGTCTACCTCACGCCGAGTGGCGCGGGCTGGTTGGTCGGAATCACCCGTCCGGGGACGGAAGCATCCCCGTCGTTGTGGTTGGAGGCGGCCATTACCTCGGGGCACGTTACGCGGGCGTGGGTCCACTTCACGGTCGAGACACTGCAGGCGCTGCATCAACCCGTAGGCGTGTACGCAGCCAACGTGGCGGCGCAGGGTTTGCCGCTGCCAGAAGGGTGGGCGGAGGGAACGCCGGCGCTGCTCGCTGCGGCCGAACGGTATGACGCCTCGGCCGACGCGGCGCCGCCCTCCGTAGTCGACGCAGTCGCGGTCCTTGGCATCTTGGCGGCGATGGTCGCAGGCGGCTGGCGGGTCATGGCCATACGGGCCGGGGCCGCTGACGCCAAGATGCTGCGCCGCTACAACGGTCGGCTGCCGCGGACACGGACCGATGTCGCAGGGCAGAAACCCGCAGGTGCGGTGGTGCAGGACCGAAACGGTCGGGGCGGGCAGGACCAGGGCCTCACGGTGGTGCAGGATCGCAATGGAGCGCTGCTGGGTGCGCTTCGCGAGCGGCGGCAGGGCGTAGGTACCGGCACGTCTATCCCCGTTTAGGGATTGTCTGGCGCGCCGGCCTCGGGCGAGACTGCGAATCGCGTCGCGCCACCGGCGCACCCCCTTTCGAAGAGGGCGGCCCACTGCCAGGGGCCGCCTTTTTCACGCCCTGGGTTCTCGTCCATGCTGTAAGAGAATCGCGCGGGGCGGTGTTTGTGTGGGTGAATGGCGACGATGACGATGGCCTCAGACGCGGCGGAGCCCGTCACCCGCTTCGACGCGCTGTTCGCTCAGTTCTATCCCGAGCTGTTTGGGCTCGTGTATCGCATCCTGGGCGATCGCATGGAGACGGAGGACACGCTCCAGGAGGCGTTCCTGAAACTCGCCGACGAACCCGACTTACAGGCACGTCCGGATACCGAGGTGGCGGCCTGGCTTCGGCGAGTCGGCATGAACCTGGCGTTCAACCGCATTCGGTCAGCCCGAAGAGCCCGCGCCCGACTCGAGCGCGTCGGGCGGCTCGAACGCACGGACAACGAGGCGGCTGAACGCGATCTGAGCGGTCCATCAGACGTGGTCGTTCGCAGCGAAGAACGCGCGGCAGTCCGGCGCGCGCTGGCGGAAGTACCCGAGCGCCAGCGCGAGTGCTTGCTGCTGCGTCACTCGGGTTACTCGTACGTCGAAATTGCCGCCACGCTCGGCATCGCCATCGGCTCTGTGGGCGTGCTGCTGGCGCGCGCGGAGCACGCGTTTCGCGCGCACTATGGGAGGCTTGAAGAAGAGCGATGAACACCACACCCCAGACCTGCCCTGACGTCGGCACGTGGCGGGCTTGGCTCGACCACGAGATCGACCTCCCGGATGAAGCGCAGCACCTGGATGCCTGCCCCGGCTGCCAGCGTCTCGTCGACGAGCTGCGTTCTGACGCCACGTTCGCACGCGCCGGGCTGGCGAGTCTGTCGCCACTCGAAGTTCCATCCGCCGCGGAAATCTCGGTCGCGCGCGAGCGCGTCCACTGGCGTCACGCGGCAACCCGAAAACGTTCAGCGACCGAGCCGCTCGGTCGACCCAGACTGGAGCCCACCCCCATGTTCTTTACGAGATTTTCAACCCCATGGCGCGTCGCGGCCGGAGGTATCGCGGCTGCGCTTGCGCTCGCGCTGGTGGTGGCGTTCACCCCCGAGGGCAGCGCCGCGGCGGCAGGGTTCCTGGCGCAGTTCCGCAGCCAACAGGTGCAAGCCATCGAGGTGACGCCACAGTCGCAGGCAGACATCGCACGTGTGCTCAAGTCGCTTGGCAACCTCGGCACGATCCAGGAGCCATCGATCGCGCAATCGACGAACCCGGCCGTGGTGGCGCGGTCCGAGGCGGCGCAGTCGAAAACGGTCACTGCCGCTGAAGCCACGCAGACCGTGGGCTTCACGCTTCTCACGCCCGACCCGTCCTCACTACCGGCTGGAGTTGCGAAGGAGCCGTCGGTTCGTGTCAGCCCTGCATCGCAGCTCAAGTTCACCTTCGACAAGAAGAAGGCGCAGGCGTACTACCAGTCGACGGGCCATCCCGAGGTGTCGCTGCCTGACAAGTTCGACGGCGCATCGCTGACGGTGTCGATCCCATCGGCGGCGCTGCTTACGTACGGCGGCGGCCAGGGTTCGCGCACCGAGCTGGTCGTGGCTGAAGCGAACGAGCTTGTCGTCGACACGCAGGGCAACGTCAGCTTGCCCGAGATGCGCGACTTCTTGCTCACTTTGCCAGGTCTGCCGCCGGCCATCGTCAGCCAACTCAAGCAGATTCAGAACTGGAACGACACGCTCCCGATCCCCGTGCCGGTCGACCAGGTGAACTGGCAGCAAGTGCCCATCAATGGGAGCCAGGGCCTGCTCCTGAACGACAACTCGGGTGTTGGCAGCGCGGCGGTCTGGCACGCCAACGGTCACCTGTTCGGTGTCGCGGGCACGCTCAAAGCTAGCGACCTGCAGAAGGTCGCGAACACGTTGGCTGTCCGCTGAATACGCCAGCTATCGAAACGGTCGGGCTGCGCAAGGAGTACGGCCGCAAGATCGCCTTGCACGGGCTGGATTTGACTGTCCAGCCCGGCGAGGTGTTTGGCTTTTTAGGCCCGAACGGAGCTGGCAAGACAACCACTGTCAAGATTTTGCTCGGTCTGGTCGCGGCCACCAGCGGGGATGCACGTTTGTTTGGCAAACCTGTGGGCGACGCCGAGGCGCGCCGTCACGTGGGCTATCTGCCCGAGAACTTCCGATTCCACGATTGGCTGACGGGCTTCCAGCTCCTGGAATTCCATGCGCGGTTGGCTGGCGTTGGGGTGGCGGAAAGGCGTGCGCGTATCCCCAGAGTCCTGGACATGGTCGGCCTCAGCGGCCGCGGTGGCGATCGCATTCGGAGCTACTCGAAAGGCATGACGCAGCGCATCGGGCTGGCACAGGCGATCATTCACGAACCGGACCTGGTGCTGTTGGACGAGCCGACATCTGCGCTCGACCCGGTCGGCCGTCGCGAGGTGCGCGATTTGATCCGTTCCCTACGCGCACGCGGCATGACTGTGTTCTTGAACTCGCACCTGCTGAGCGAGGTCGAGATGGTGTGCGATCGGGTGGCGATCGTGGATCGCGGGCGGGTTGTTCGTTCGGGTCGTCTCGAGGAGCTATTGGGCGGGTTGCCCGAGCTGCGCATCACCGTCGATCGCATTGACGAGCCGCTGCTGGAGTTGATGACTCACCACGGACGCGTACAAGAAGTGCGCGAGGCGACGATCGTCCTGGAGGTCGAACGCGTTGAGGTGGCCGCGCAGTTGAGTGAGGCGCTCGTGCGCGCTGGCTATTGCCTGTACGCCATGGTGCCGTCGCACCAATCGCTGGAAGACCTCTTCGTCAGTTTGGTTGAACCGACGTCGGACCGTTGAAGTTTGGCCGACAAGCCGGTCCGCGGCCAGAGTCGCAGTCGGCCAAACTTCGTGGACAGATTCTGCCTAGGAACGCGGCAATCGCGACGTGAGAAGCGTCCGAAGGGTCTCCGGCCGCGTTCCTAGGCAGCAAGCTCTTCTTCTGCCGCAAGCGGGTCGGTGTCCATCCAGACCACCTCGGGCGGGCAGCCAAAGCGCAGCGGAATCGTGTGGCCAAGCCCGGTGGTGATGTGCAGCAGGCCGGCTTCCAGTTTCTGGAAGCCCGACGCAATCCCGATGCGCGGGTCCAGACGCAGCGAATAGGGCGCGCCGATGAGGGGCAGGCGGATCTGGCCGCCGTGCGTGTGCCCTGCGAGGACCAGGTCGGCACCGAGCGCTTCGGCGTCGAACGCGAGGTCGGGCTCGTGGATCAAGGACAGGCAGGCCTCGCCAGGTCGGCGGCCACGCATCGCGGCCTGCATGTCGGCATGGCCCGCCCAGGCAGAATCGCAACCGGCGATCCAGACGCTGCGACCGTGCTTATGGACGCGCACGCCCTCGTTGTGCAGGACGGTGATGCCCGCGGCGCGCAGCGCTTCCGCCATGGCGTGCCCTTCCTCTTCGCCGTCGCTCGTGATTTTGGGAGCAACCAGGTGCAAGATGGCCCCGATCAATCGCCAGATACCGCGTTTTTCGGCCTCTCTGATCTTGTGCGGCGCATGCGCGTTGTGCTCGTGGTTCCCGAGGACGACGAAGGTGCCGAGCCGCGGCTTCACGCTCCTGAGGACGTCCACCAGAAGTGGGATGTCGTCCACCTTCTCGCAGACGTCGCCAGTGACGCACAGCAGGTCGGGCGTGGGCAGGCGACCCAACGCTTCGCGCTGCACGCGCAGCAGGCGCTGATCGAGCCGACGGACGTGCAGGTCCGAGATGTGCACGATGGACAGGTCTTTGGGCCAGCTGCTCGGCAGCGGCAGACGATGCCGCTTGAAAATAGGACGGTACGGCTCGCCGAGGACGGCGTACGCCAACGTCAGCAGCGACAGCGGCAGCAGCGAGAGGACGAGTCCGAGGATGACCACGAGCTTGCGCGATTATGGTGACGCCTGGGGTTCACCCCAGACCAGGAATGGTTGAGAACCCGTATCAAAACCATGGACGGCGGTGTTCTCTCTTAGAACGACACGATGCGACCCGGCTACATCCTTCAGATCGCGCGCTTCACGCTGCAGGAAGCCGTCAGCCGCAGGCTGATCCTGGCCGGCGTGCTGATCAGCTTCGGCTTTATTGGCCTGTACACCCTCGGCTTTCACTTCGCCTACGACAAGTCGCTGGAAACGAGCACCACGGCTGAGGAGCGGCTTTCGCTCGGCGTCGCATTCGCGACATTAACGCTGTTCGGTGTGTACGTGGTGAACTACCTCGCTAGTTTCCTGGCGTTGTTCCTGTCCGTCGCGGCGGTTTCTGGCGAAGTCGACTCGGGCACGCTGCACGCCGTGCTGGCGAGGCCGCTCAGACGGTCAGAGTTTGTGATTGGCCGCTGGCTTGGCTACGCGTGCATGATCGGCGTGTACATCCTGGCGATGACCGGCCTGGTCCTGCTCGTGGCCAAGCTCGTCGCGGACTACGAGGTCCCCAACCCGGCCCCAGCACTGCTATTGATGTTGCTCGAGGGTGTGCTGCTGCTCACGTTGAGCCTGTTCGGCAGCACGATCATGCCCACACTTGCCAATGGCGTCGTGGTATTCACGCTGCTGGGGCTGGCGTGGTTGGCCGGGGTGATCGAGTTCGTCGGCCGCCTTCTGAGCAGCGCGCCGAACTCGCAGGGCGGTGACGCGTTACTGAACATTGGCACGGCGGTGAGCTTGCTGTTGCCCAGCGATGCGTTGTGGCGCGGCGCCTCGTACTTCCTCGAGTCGCCCTCCATGCTGGCGGCGCTTGGCGCTACGCGGGGCGGCATCCCGTTTTTCTCGACGCTGCCACCGCCGCCCGCGTTGATCTGGTGGTCATTGGGCTATGTCGCCGTCACCCTGGGCGGAGCGGTACTGGCGTTTCGCGCCCGCGATCTATAACCGCCAGTTATCCACAGGCGAGGTTCGAGTTCTCCCCAGAGTTATCCACAGGACCATCGGCCGGCCCGCACAGTACGCACCGCTCTTTTTGGAGAGATGGCAACTCTGAGATACATAGGGCATGTCCTCGCTGAGCCATCCCGACACCTGCCGCTGCAGCCTCCACGCGCAGCTCGCCGCCCGCCGCCATGAATGCTACCGACAGCTGGCCAAAGCCATTCTGGGTCCAGCCGCGCCACAGGAAGACCTGGCCCTGGCACGCGCCCTGGCCGAGCACGCCGTGACGATCGGCGCGATCAAGAACGTCACGCCGATCCACGCCCGCCGCGCAGCATAGGATTCAACCGTCCACGTCCTCGCCGCTCGAGGTCGGCATCTGAACGGAGCCGGCGGCGATGACCTCGCGAACGCCTCGAATGGCCGCACGGCTGGGACCGTCCCTGGCGATGTCGCCACTGATCAGCTTGACCCCATGCAGCACCGTGGTGTGATCGCGATTCAGCAGTCGTCCGATGTCCGGCGTGGACAGATGGGCATCTTCGCGGAGCAGGTACATCGCAATCTGGCGCGGGCCGACCACGTGTTTGTGGCGTGATTTTCCCTTCAGTTCATCTGAGTTAACGCCGTAATACCGCCCGACGGCAAACAAAATCGCCGCGGGAGTAACGTTGCGGCCGCTCGGCCCGGGCGCAACCAGGTCGCGCAACGCCCGCGCCGCCAACTCGACCGTTACGGGCTGCTGCATGTGCCGTGCGTGGGCCAGCAAGCGGTTGAGACTCCCTTCGAGCTCGCGGATGTTGCTCTGGACTTTTTCCGCAATGAAGTCCAGCACGTCCGACGGTACCGAGCCGATCACCGCGGTGCTCAGTTTCGACCGCAGAATGGCGATGCGAGTCTCGTAATCCGGCGCCTGGATGTCGGCGGTCAGGCCCCATTCGAAGCGCGAGCGCAGGCGATCTTCGAGAATGGCCATCGCACGCGGCGCGCGATCGCTCGAGAGCACGAGCTGACCGCCCGACTCGTGGATGGCGTTGAAGGTGTGAAACACCTCTTCCTCGGTGGATTCCTTGCCGGCAATGAACTGCACGTCGTCGATCAGCAGAACGCGCGCGGTGCGGTACTTCAGGCGGAAGTGATCGGTGCGCCGCTGGCGGATCGCCTCGATGAGTTCGTTGGTGAAGGTCTCCGACGAGACGTACAGGACGTCGCTGCCGGTGGCGGCTATGGCGTGGCCGATCGCATGCAGGAGGTGAGTCTTGCCGAGTCCGACGCCACCGTACAGAAACAGCGGGTTATAGGCGTTGCCGGGGCGATCGACGACGGCCAGTGAGGCCGCGTGCGCCAGGCGATTCGAATGGCCGACCACGAAGCTGTCGAAGGTGTACCTTGCGTTCAAGGGAGAACCCGCGGTGAACTGCCCGTTTGTACGCGGGCGTCCGGTTGGCTCGGATGGCGAGTAGTGATCGATCAGGGGCGGTGTCTGGGGGCGAGTCGCTTCGAGCTGAGCCAGGAGCGGCGCGGGCCGTGGGCGGCGGGCCTGAAGGGTGGCGTCTGGGGGGTCCTGTCCGGGGCAGAACTCGACGCGAATGGGAGAGCCGAGCAGGTCGGCGACGACGGCATGGATGAGCGGGCTGAGCTTGCCTTCCAGCCACGGGATATGGAAGGGGTTACTGACAGCGACGCGGATGACGCTGGCGCCCGGGTCATAGGCCACACCACGGGTGCCACGCAGGTAGGTGTCAAAATGGGCTTGCTCGGCATGCAGC
The DNA here is from genome assembly GCA_019239775.1 of Chloroflexota bacterium. Lineage (GTDB taxonomy): Bacteria > Chloroflexota > UBA6077 > UBA6077 > CF-72 > CF-72. Next base: position 14,400 of record JAFAZN010000138.1, on the reverse strand, counting down.
TGCAGGCGAGACAAGATGCGTTGCCACAGCTGAGTCGGATCGAGGGGCTCGGTATCGAATCGAGTCGAGGCAACCACTGTTGAGGCAGGGCTGGACATTGGATGGGGCCGGATTCTAGGGACCCCCGGCGCCATTTGCCGGGGCCGGGCGCTGCCCGAATGGCTCAAAAATGGGCTCAACCGACGGACTGTGACACCGCGGTGCGGCCCGTGTGATCGGCCTGAATTCGACCGGTGTCTGGCGTGTGATCATTAGCCGGACATGCTTCGCCGGCATACCCGCTGCCTGACGTCCGACCTCGAGGGGATCCGCACCGCGGCCGAAATTTTGCGTGCGGATGGCCTGGTCGCACTCCCGACCGAGACGGTCTATGGCCTTGGCGGCAACGCACTCTCGGCTTCCACCGTCCGCGCGATCTTCGAAGCCAAAGGCCGGCCCGCGGACGACCCCGTCATCGTTCATCTGGCGTCCGCATCTGCGTTGGAGCGCGTCGCGGTTGCGAACCAGGTCGCGGCGAAACTCGCGGACGCGTTTTGGCCCGGTCCGCTCACGCTGGTGCTACCAAAACGACCTGAGGTGCCACCCGAGGTCACCGCGGGGTTGGACACGGTCGGCGTCCGCGTACCGTCGCATCCGGTTGCTGCCGCGATCTTGCGCGCGTGTGACCTGCCGATTGCCGCGCCGAGCGCGAACCTCTTCGGCCGACCTTCGCCCACGACGGCACAGCATGTGCTGGACGACCTTGACGGACGGATCGACGCGGTTGTGGACGGTGGACCTGCCACGGTTGGCGTTGAGTCCACCATCGTAGATGTGTGTTCTTCGCCGGCGCGGTTGCTGCGGCCGGGAGGGGTGGCCGCGGAGGCGATCGAGGCTGTTCTGGGCGAACGGCTGGCACTGCCGGAGAAGCGCACGGGTGCCCAGCTGGCGCCAGGCATGCTGCCGGTGCACTATGCGCCGCGCACACCGCTGAGTCTGGTGGTTGGGTCTCATGCGCGCGACCGCCTTCGCCTCGAGGTTGCCAGCGCACTGGACCGTGGCGAGCGGGTTGGGGTCCTCGCGCTGTCCGATGACCTGACCTACCTCCCCGGCGGTGTGCGCGTCGAAGTTGTCGGCGGGTGGAGTGAGCCGCGGGTCTCCGCCGCGCGGTTGTTCGATGCGCTTCGAGCGCTAGACGCGGCGGGGTTGGACGTGCTCTTCGCACGAGACCTGGCCGACCCTGAATTGGGCCTGGGCCGTGCCCTCGCCGACCGGTTACGGCGGGCTTCAAGGCAAGTCCTTGACACCCGCGATTAGAATCGCGGCCACATGCGGCTTTCACAGCGCGCCGACTATGCGGCCCATGCGATGGTGGAAATCGCCCGCGCCTATGGCGAGCGGCCGGTCCACGCTACGGAGATCGCGCAGCGGCAGGGCATCCCCGAGCCGTACCTGGAGCAGCTGCTGTTGGCCTTGCGCCGCGCTGCGCTGGTGCGCTCATACCGTGGCCCTGGCGGCGGCTACACGCTGACGCGACCGCCGGCCGCGATCAGCCTGGCCGATATTGTCGCTGCCCTGGAAGGACCGTTCGTCCCACCCGAAGAGGGCCTACACGATGCCGAGGGGAACGACCTCGACCCACTCACGTGCCCGATTCGTGACGCCTGGCATCTTGCAACGGCCACTATGCGTCGCATCCTGGAAGGTATGACGTTGGAGGTGCTGGTCGAGCGGCAGCGCGAAATCGAGCGCAAGCGCGCCGACCAGGCAAGCGGCACGCCGGAGTCCCTCGCGGCACCACTCTCCGCCTGATTGCCGCGGCACTTCTTGGACCAGTCACAACGACGTGAGAGGTTCGGTTAATATCTTTGAGTACTTTTTCTTCTAAAGACAGGTGGTTCAGAACGGCCGCGTCGGCGCCGATGCTTGAAGGGGTATCGGCCGTGGCGACAACTTCTTCTGAACCGATCCGCATAGTCTCCCTTAACCGGAGCGGCAAATCATGCGTGCAACCAGTCACGCCTCTGAGGAGCGTGAAGCTGTGAGCCTGGCATCGGGAGACCCGGACGCATTTATGCCCAAAACCGCTGAATTTGCTGAGTCGCGTATGGTGACTGAGGGCTCGGCCCGGGTACGGAAAAAACGAGACGATCTGATTCCCTTGCTAGAAGACCTGGCGTTCAACCTGCGCTGGTCGTGGGACCCACCTACTCTCGACCTGTTCCAGCGTCTGGCGCCCGACCGCTGGGCAAAGACGCACAACCCCATCGTCGCAATGAAGGCTGCCGCCAACGAGCCCGACCGCCTGGCCGAGCACGCCGAGAGCATCCTCGAACGCCACGGTGCCCTCGAGCAGTACCTGAATAGGCCGCCCCACGTCAAAGACCTCCCGCGAATCGCATATTTTTGCGCCGAGTTCGCGATTACCGAAACGCTCCCGATCTACTCGGGCGGTCTAGGCGTCCTCGCCGGCGATCATCTCAAGGCCGCTAGCGACCTGGGTCTTCCGCTCGTCGCGGTTGGCCTGCTGTACCGCTACGGCTACTTCCGCCAGATCATTGACGACACCGGCTACCAACGTGAGGCCTACGACAGGCTCGACACCGACGCGGTCGCCCTCAGGCCAGTGCTCAACGCGCAGGGTGCGCCGGTCATCGTCGAGGTGCCCTTCCCTGGCCGCACCGTCTTTGCCCGCGTCTGGCTCGCCCAGGTCGGTCGTGTGCCCCTGTACCTGCTGGACACCGACCTTGCCGACAATCGCGAGGACGATCGCTGGATTACCGGCCATCTGTACGGTGGCGACCAGGACACCCGCATTCGCCAGGAGATTGTGCTCGGCATCGGCGGTCTCAGAGCACTCCGGGCAGTGTTGCCGGCAGAGGCGCAACCAGAAGTCCTGCACATGAATGAGGGCCACTCGGCGTTCCTTGCGCTGGAGGCTGCACGCGAAAGAATGGTCTCAGGGCAGGCAGCCAATTTTGACGATGCCCTGCTGCAGGTCGCGCCGCACCTGGCGTTTACTACGCACACGCCGGTCGCTGCCGGCCACGACGCGTTCCCGTCCGACCTGGTCGAGGCCTACTTCAGTGGCTACCGGCAGCAGCTCGGACTCAGCCACGAAGAGTTCATGCTGTACGGTCGCCGCGAACCGGAGGCTGTCTGGGAACGTTTTTCCATGACCGTCCTGGCGCTGCGCAGCGCCGCCCGACGTAATGGTGTCAGTCAACTGCACGGCGCCGTCAGCAAAGATATGTGGGGCGATGTCGGGCTCTCGCTGCGAGATGCAGCGCCCGCGGCCGCCATGGAGGCCATCACCAATGGCGTCCATACCGCCACATGGGTCGGCCCAGAAATGGGCTCGCTGTACGACCGTGCCCTGGGCCGCGAATGGCGCATGTCGCCGGACAAACCGGCCAATTGGACCGGCATGCTCGACGTGGACCGCGCCGCGCTGTGGACGGCTCGCACTGCCCAACGCGCTCGGCTGCTGCAACGCGTCGACGAGATGTCCAGGTTCGAAGGCTTGGGCGGGCTACACCCCGATGTGACGCCTGAAAACGCGCTGGTGCTCGGGTTCGCGCGACGATTCGCTACGTACAAGCGCGCTGGCCTCGTTTTGACCGACCCCGACCGCCTGGTGCGCTTGATGGATGGTGGGTCCCGGCCACTGGTCATTGTGTTTGCAGGCAAAGCTCATCCTCGCGACGATCCCGGCAAGCTGCTGGTGCAACGCATCGTCCAGGCCTCGCGCGATCCGCGCTTCAAGGGTCGCCTCGTGTTCCTCGAGAACTATGACGTCGAGATTGCGCGCTTCCTCGTGCAAGGCAGTGATGTCTGGATGAACACGCCACGGCGGCCGCAGGAAGCCAGCGGCACCTCTGGCATGAAGGCCACGTTGAACGGCTCGCTCCATCTCTCTGAGTTGGACGGCTGGTGGGACGAAGCGTACGCACCAGGGATGGGCTGGGCGCTCGGTGAGCGGCTGCCAGAGGATCTGGTCGGCGAGGCGCACGATGCGGCCGAGGCTCGCCAGCTCATGGACCTGCTGGAGTTTGACATCCTGCCGCAGTTCTTCGATCGAGACGAACACGGGGTGCCGCAGCGGTGGCTCGACTGTGTGGCACGCTCCATCGAGATGATGGCGCCACGATTCTCAGCGCAGCGCATGGTGGCTGAATACGCCGAACGGTTCTACCGCCCCGCAGGCAAAGCCGCCGGCCACTGAGCAATCACTGTTCTGTTTCTCTTCTGAGGAGGTTCTGTTTCTCTTCAGAAGAGAAATTCTCTGTCACTGATTGAGGTCCGAGCGCTCCAAACCTCGGACAGTAAAACCAGGCAGGAGCCTGGACTCCTAAGGTGCGGGCAAACCGCCAGGGCCTGACCGTCAGGTGCTGAGGAGTGCGGCCACTGGGAAATCTGAGACGACATCGGCCAGCTTCAGGCTGTTGTCCTCAACGCTCAGGGGCTGGCCGGTGAAGAGGTTTTCATAGCGCGAGCCTGGCACGTTGAGTCGCTCGTCACGCCAGACGTCTGGGCCTATCGGAGCAACCTGGCTGCCGCGCAGCAGCGTGGCGATGAGCACGGGCGCCACCACCACCAGTGTCTGCCCCTCGGCCGCACGAGCGAACGCCGCGACGTGCGGGTTGCCGCGCAGGGGTGTGTAGCTGCCACCAACAAACAAGGCAGGCCGTTCGCGGCGTAAGCACAGCAGTCGCTGCGTCACGTACAGCTTGACTCGGCCATCCTCAGCGTGCGCGAGCAGGTCGCGCGCGAGCTTCAGCCGGTCGGCTGAGTGTCCCACTACTGAGGTAAGTAATCGCCGACGGAGGTCGAAGTCCACGGGCCGACGGTTGTCAGGGTCCACGAGCGAAAAGTCCCACAGCTCATTGCCCTGGTAGACGTCCGCCACCCCTGGTGAGCCCAGCTTCAAGGTTGCCTGGGACAGGGAGTTGAACATGCCGAACCAGGCGACCTTCTTGCGCAGCTGTTCGAGGTCTTCCAGAAACGCAGCGCTCTCATGCGGATCGAGGATGGTGCGCGTGAACTGCAGCACGGCTTCTTCGTACTCGATGTTGGGAGTGATCCAGCTCGTGTGGACCTTGGCTTCCTTCAAGGCCTTGAGCATGAACTCGCAGACACGCCGGGTGAACTCGTCGGACAGACCGTCGAAGGGCCACGCGCCAAGCAAGGTCTGGTAGAGCAGGTATTCCTCGTTGCGGTCCGGAGCGGCCCGACCCTGAACCAGGGGCTTCTTGCGGCCATTGAGGCGTGTCCAGCGCGTGAGCGCGGCGCGCCAATCTCTGGGCAGCTCCGAGAGCACGTTGATGCGCGCTCGCACATCCTCGCTGCGCTTGGTGTCATGTGTGGAGCTGGCCAGCAACGTGGCCGGCCAGTCGCGCGAGTTCTGCAGGTTGTGACGATGAAACGCGGTGAGCGATCGGCCAAACGCATCCGGGTCGCCGCCGACCTCGTTCAGCGAGACCAGGCGGTTGTACTGGTAGAAGGCGGTGTCTTCCGTGCCCTTGGCCATGACGGGCCCGGTCGTCTGCTGGAATCGCGCGATGAACCTCAGTCGATCTTCGTGCGCGGCGACGCTGGATTCGTCACGCAATAGCAGCGTGTCGCCGACGAAATCGAAGATCGATGGATCGGTGCGCGGGTTACGCCGTTTGGCCTCGGCCACGGCCTGGTCGATGGCGGTCTCATCCTGCTTGGACGCCTCGCCGGTCCCAGGGTTGATGTAGGTTCGATAAATCCCGAGCGCGGCGATGACTTCGCGGATGACGAAGGTGAGGCTGTTGAGCGTGAAGTCACGATGGCGACGGTCGCCACTGGCGATGTCCCACAAGGAGTACGCGAGCTCATTGATCTCGCTGGCCAGAGAGATGAGCATGACCATCTTCTTGGTCGAATTGGCGAGATCGGTGAAGCGCTGCGCTCCCTGACGCAGGAAGCGAAAGTAGATGGTGCTGAAGAACGGCTCGTTGTTTCGACCGACGAACAAGCCATTGAGGACATTGAGAAAGTCATAGCCGGTCGTGCCGTGGACGACCCAGTCGGAGCGCAAAGTCTCGTTACTTTCGAGGATCTTTTCCACCACCACGTAAAACCGCTCGGTCGCAGAGATGCCTGCCACACCAGGAGCGTTCGGCGTCCCAGAAGCGTTACCTGCCAACGCGCCCGTGGCAGAAGCGCGTCCGCGTGCAAGAGCAGTCAGGCAATTCTCCTGCAGGCGGCGAAAGTATGCGGCGGGGTCGCGCAGGCCGTCCGGGTGGTCGATCCGCAGGCCTTGAATCTTGCCTTCGCCGACCAGGCGCAGCAGGAGCCGATGCGTGTCAGCAAAGACGGTGGGATCTTCCATGCGGACCGCCGCGAGCTCAGTGATGTCGAAAAAGCGACGGTAGTTGATCTCCTCGGCCGCCACGCGCCAGAATGCGAGACGGTAGGACTGCTGATCGAGCAGCGCATCGAGCCGGTCGAAGCTCGACGGACCATCCGAAGTCGAGCCGTTCACCGCGCGCAGCTCCTCGGCTAAGGCAGACCTTAAGGGCGCAAACCCTTCGCACAGGGTAGCGGTGCGCCGCTTCACGATTTCCTTCTCGCGGTTGCGCTCCTCCATCTGCTGTGGGCTGAGCACGCGGCGTGGCGGAAGGTGACGAATTGAGGTCAAGATGCTGGCGAGCTCTTGCACCTGGTCGTTGCGACGGCCGAACTCATCCTCCAGGCGCGCCAGGACCCCGTCGAGGACCAACGGATAGGTGTCGGGCGCCACGGGGAAGCGATGCTCGTAGTAGGCGACCGCGAAGGCGCCGCCGCCGAACTCCACGGACAACTCGCCGTTCTCCAGGACTTTGCCGTACTGGTCGCCGAGCGTGGGCACGACGAGCTTGAACTGGTCCTGCGGCTGAGCCAGCGTCGGTCGCCAGTTGATATCGAAAAAGCGGGCGTAGATCGAAGCCGGGCCGTTCTCCAAGACGTCCAACCAGCGGTAATTGCCGGGGTCACCGATGCCCATGTGGTTGGGCACGACGTCCACGAGCTGGCCCATGCCATGCTCGCGCAACTCAGCGATCATGGCGTCAAAGTCGTCGGCAGAGCCGAGCTCCGGGTTCAGCGAGCTGGGATCGGCCACGTCGTAGCCGTGCATGCTGCCCGAGCGGGCGCGCAGGTAAGGTGAGGCGTACATGTGGCTCACGCCCAGGTCGTGCAGGTACGGCGTGAGCTTTCGCGCATCCTCGAACGTGAAGCCTGCATGGAATTGCAGGCGGTAGGTCGCAGCAGGCGGTGGCGGAACGGTCACGAGGCGCTGCGCCCCAGTATGGCGGCTGAGCGCGGTTGCACAATTGCGCCTTTCGCCCGCGCGTTGGCAAGTCCGAGCATCACGCGCCAATCGGCCCCGAACTGTGTGACTGTGGCGGGTTCGTCTCCGAAGTTCACCAGCAGGAGACGTTCGTCACCTTCGTGCCAGCGCCGCACGGCGAGCACGTCGGCCGAGAGGGCGCGGGCTTCAGTCCGTTCGCGGGCTTGATCCAGCAATACGGGGTCACTGCGCCGCAACTGCAGCAGCGCCGCGTACCAGCCAATGAGCTCAGGCCCCGGTGGTGATGAGGTTTCTGCGAGACGGAGTTTCGAGGCCTCGAAGGTTGAGACCGCTTGCGGATCAGGGATGCGCTCGCGCGTGGCCGGGTCGGCGAAGGCCGAAAACGCCTTGAACTCGCGCCGTCGACCTTCGGTGACCAGCCGCCCGAGCTCGGGGTTGTGGTCGGTGAAGTACTGGAACGGCGTGGAGGCCCCGAATTCCTGGCCCATGAACAACATCGGCGTAAACGGCAGGAACAACAGTAAGGCCGAAGCCGCCGCGAATCGCTCGATGCCGATCTGATGGTGTAGCCGCTCCCCGAAGGCACGGTTGCCGACCTGATCGTGGTTCTGGAGCACGTACAGGAACTGCCACGCCGCCATGCTGGTTGGCGGCCCGTGCCGCAGCCAGCCGTCTTCGATGCAGCGAGCGACCTCTGCCAGTGTGCCCGCGAATTCGGCGTAGTAGCCCTCATGGTCGCCGGCGAGGTACCGCCTCAGCGAATGATGGAAGTCGTCAGCGTAAACGGCGTCGAATCCACGACCTCCGTCAGCCACAGACTTCACGTACACCACATCGTTTTCGCCGGTCTCGGCGATGAGTACCACAGGTTTGCTGGTTTCGGAGCGTGCGGCAAGAGAGGCCTCGGCCAGGATGTGCGGCGACGACGAGTCGTAGATGGCATGTGTTGCGTCGAACCGTAGGCCATCAACGTGGTATTCGCGGAGCCAGTAGCCCACGTTGTCCACGACGAGCTTGCGCACATACGGATTCGCGTAGTTGATGGCATCGCCCCAGGGTGTGTGGTATCGATCCGTGAAGTACTCGGGCGCAAAGTCGCGCAGGTAGTTGCCGTCGGGTCCGAAGTGGTTGTAGATGACGTCCAGAATTACGCCGAGCGCGTGCTGATGCGCGGCATCGACGAAGCGCTGGAGCGCGGCTGGTCCGCCGTAATTGCGCGACACCGCGAAGACGTCGACGCCGTCGTAGCCCCAGTTGCGCGTTCCCGGGAACTCGCCGAGTGGCAGGAGTTGTATCGCCGTGACACCGAGTTGTTGCAGACGGGGTAGCTGGCTAATGAGGCTATCGAGTGTGCCCTCGGGGGTGGCCGAGCCTACGTGCGCCTGATAGATGACCAGGCCCTGGATGCGTAAACCAGGCCAATCTGCGTCATGCCACGCGTAGGTGTTGAGGTTCACGACCTCGGAAGGCCCATGGACTCCCTCGGGTTGGAAGCGTGAGTACGGGTCTGGGCGGCTGATCTGGCCGTTCAGGCGGTAGAAGTACCGACTTCCCGGCCCAGCGTCGCGCACCGTGGCGCCCCAGACGCCGTCGCCGTCGCGCTCCATGGGCATGGCATCGCCCGATGCGGTCAGTTCGACGTTCACCTGCGCCGCGGCCGGCGCCCACACCCGGAAGGCGACTCCGTCGGGCGTCAGGCTCGCGCCGAACTCGAGTCGCGAGGAACTAGGCAGCGGCCCCGTTGGCGGTATCTTCCACCGCCATCTTGTAACCAAACCCGCGTACGGCCACGATCGCCGGCGCGGGCACCGGCCCCTGGCTCAACTTCACGCGCAGCCGGCGGATGTGCACGTCGATCGTGCGGCCGCTGCTGGCGTCCTGATAGCCCCAGACCAGCGTGGCGAGATCATCGCGCGACAGGATTTCGTCAGGCCGCGAGGCCAGCGCCGAAACCAGGCGGTATTCGGTCGGGGTGAGCTGAATCGGCTCGCCACCCAGCGTCACGCGACGTCGCGAGCGGTCGATAATCAACTCGCCGACACGAATATGGTCTGGCGGCGAGGGCGAGGCTTCGCTGCTCACACGGGTCTGCGAGGTGCGCCGCAGCACGGCTTCGACGCGGGCTTCGAGCTCGTAGATATCGAACGGCTTGGCAATGAAGTCGTCAGCACCGAGCTTCAGGCCGAGAATGGCATCACGCTTCTGGGGTGTCGCGCTGCAGATCACGATAGGCACATCGGCGATGGCCTTGAGGCCTGAACACAACACCAGCCCATCCACGTCAGGCAGCATCAGGTCGAGAATGATCAGGTCTGGCCGCGTCTGCTCCAAGAGGGTCTTGGCGTCGGCGCCTGTTTCGGCGAGCCACACTCGATAACCACTGGACTCCAGCGCGTCTGTCAACGTCTGGGCGACCGCGTGATCATCCTCGACGAGCATAATGGTGGTTGCGCCTTGGCCCTTGGGCTGAATGACCACAGTACCTCGTTCCTGGATTGGCTAACTAAACCCTGGATAAGAGTATTACCGAACCGTAAAGGTTCGGGTGACGGTCCGTATCGAGTACGCGGCGCTTTTCAGCACGTTACGTGCCAGCGAATAAAGTCTCACCCGCCCACCCACGTTACCATGGGGGTTGCCGTCCCTCGAGAGAACCCCTGCGTGAGGTTCGTGGTCGAAGGTGTCTGCAACCTTGTGCACTCCGGTGCGACAACGTAAGTGTGCGACGGAACGGTGACTGCGCATGACAACCATTGAGATTGATGTCTCCAAGGTGGCCGAGGATGCGCGGCGGGTACTGGCGGCCAATCGCCAGAAGGGCGTATCCGAGTGGAACGGCCGCGCCTATGACTTCGTCTGCCCCTCACCGCGGTCCTATCCCTTCCAGTGGATGTGGGACTCGTGCTTCCACGCGATCGCGCTGCTGAGCGTTGACCCTGAGCTCGCGAAGCAAGAGCTGCGGTGCTTGTTACAGGGTGCGCAACCGGATGGTTTCCTGCCGCACATGCTGCTGTGGGAGAAGAAGTTCCATGCGGCCGCCTTGCGCGAGTACTCGATCGTGCTGGCCGACCCCTACTACACCGCCACGACGCAGCCACCTGTGCTCGCGCGCGCGGTCTGGCGGGTGTACCAGGCGACCAAGGATCGGGACTTTCTGCTCGAGGTCCTGCCAGCAACGATGCGCTACTTCCGCTGGCTCAAAGCCTACCGCGACCCCGATGACGACCACTTGATCGCACTCATCCAGCCAGACGAATCAGGCCTGGATGCAAGCCCCAAATACGACCGCCTGATGAATCTGCACAACGTCGCGGCTGAGGAGATGGCGGACGCGCTACGCCAGAGCATGGATCGACTGTTCGGCGCGTACGCCCCACACCGCGAGGACCCGGCGCGGCTGCTGGCGCTCGACGTCTTCAACTGGGAGGACGTGATGGTCAACAGCATCTATGCCGACGGCCTGCAGTGTCTGGGCGGGCTGTGTCGCGAGGCTGGATATCCGCCCGCGGAGGCCGCTGAGTTCGAACGGCGGGCGCGGCGCGTCCTGTCCGCGCTGGAAGAAAAATGTTGGGACGAGCGCACCGGCGTCTTCTGGGACCTGTACGGCTACGAAGAGAACCGAGCGCACGTCCTGACGTTCACGAGCCTGTTCCCGCTGATCCTCGATTCGCTCGATCGGCACATGGTCTGGCGCCTGGTCGAGGAGCACCTGCTCAACGAGCGCGAATTCTGGCTGCCCTTTCCTGTGCCGAGCGTGGCCGGGACCGAGCCGAGTTTTGATCCCGAGTATCAGACGCGCGCGATGTGGCGCGGGCCTACGTGGGTGAATTCCAACTATTACCTTTATTGGGGGCTACGCGCGCATGGCTACCGCGACGTTGCAACCGAGCTGGCCAAGCGCACCGTCCAGATGGTCGGCACGGGCGGGATGCGCGAGTTTTTCAACCCCTACACCGGCACGGCGTACGGGGCGGTTGACTTCGGCTGGACGGCCCTGGTGCTCGACTTGATTCACGCTGAGGGCTGGCTGCCGTGAACGCCCGCCTGTCTCAGCCGTCGTCGATTCGGTTGCGTCGCGAAGTTGCCGAAGCGCTGGCCTGGAACAAACCGGTAGTCGCACTGGAGAGCACGCTAATTGCGCATGGCCTGCCGCGACCTGACAACTTGCAGCTCGCGCGCGAGTTGGAGAGCATCGTTCGAGAGGAAGGCGGCGTCCCCGCCACCGTTGGCGTGATCCGCGGTGAACCAGTCGTCGGACTGGACGATGCCGAACTGGAACGGATCGCCACCACTGATGTGCCAAAGCTGAGCGTGCGCGACCTCGGTCCTGCGATCGCTTGCGGCAGCGATGGAGCGACCACCGTCGCCAGCACCGCGCTGCTAGCCGCGCGAGCGGGCGTTCGCATGTTCGCCACTGGCGGACTGGGTGGGGTGCATCGCGGCGCCTCGGAAAGCTTCGACGAATCCGCGGATCTCACTACGCTCAGCCGTACGCCGATTGGCGTGGTGTGCGCTGGCGTCAAGTCGATCCTCGACGTTGGCGCAACGCTTGAACGCCTGGAAACGCTCAGCATCAGCGTGGTTGGGTACCGAACACGGCAGTTCCCGGGCTTCCTGGTGGCCGACAGCGGCTTTCCCCTGGATTGGTGCGTTGACACGCCCGCCGAGGCCGCCTCGGTCCTCAAGTCTCAACTCCACGACGGCGCCGTGATCATCGCGAATGCCGTGGCACGCGAGGACCAACTGGATCCGGAGGTCCACTGGCGTGTGTTGGACCAGGGCCTCAGTGCGTTGCGCGAGCAGAACATCCGCGGGAAAGCGATCACGCCGTTCTTGCTGGACTTCTTTCGCACGCAAACAGGTGGCGCCAGCGTTGAGGTCAATTTGAACTTGGTGCGCTCGAACGCGCGCCTGGCCGCCCAGATCGCTGCCGCGCTCTAACCGTGACCGCCCGGATCAAAGCGGCCGGAGGTTAGCCCCAGGCGGCGATTGCCGCGTCGACGGCCGCGCCGCGCGGTTGCCATCGGAAGCCGCGCGAGTGCAGCACCGATTCGAGACCGCCTAGCAGAGCCAGCACGCTCGGCAGGCAAGCGTTGGTCCCCATCGTCCCGATGCGCCAGACCCGCCCACGCAGCGGACCGAACGCGGCCATGATCTCGATGCCGTGCTGCTCCAGCAACTGCTGGCGAACACCGGCTTCGTCCATGCCATCGGGTACTTCCACGAGTGTGATCATCGGGACGTGATACCGAGGGTTGCCGAAGCGTTCGAGGCCGATTGCCTCGATGCCAGCCCGCAGCGCATCGCTCGCCCGCTGGTGCCGCTGCCAGCGTGGCGCGAGACCTTCGTTCATCACCATGCGCATGGCCTCGTGCGCGGCAAACACCATGGGGATCGAGAGCTCGTCACGGGTGTGCGCGAGGCGACGGAGGTCCAGATACGCACTCTCGCCGCCCGTGAACGCGTCCTGCGCAGAAGGCGATGCCGTCAGCAGCGCCAGACCGGGCGGGCCGCCCAGGCATTTCTGCAGTCCGGCCACCGCGACATTGACGTTCCAGTCCGCAACGTTGACCTCGCAGCCACCCAGACTGAGCACCACGTCCACCAGTAGCAGCGTATTGGTTGCGCGACATGCTGCACCGATGTCTTCCAGTGGCTGGAGCACCCCGGTCGAGGTATCGGCGTGGACGATAGCCGCCAGTCGTGGCGGGTTTTCGCGAATGCGCCTCACCATAGTGTCCGGATCGACTGGCTGCCCCCAGTCAGCGTCGATTCGCTCTACGGTGCCCCCGTGTCGAGCCGCTAGCGTACACAACAGCTCGCCGAAATGGCCGTACACGCCAACGAGCACCCGGTCCCCGGGCCTGACCAGGCTGGCTATGGCCGCTTCCAGTCCAGATCGCGAGGCGCCAGGCACGGTCAACGCGGCAGATTCGGCGGAGGCTTGAAAAATCGACCGACACAATGCCGTCACATCTGTGAGCACCTGCTCGAAGCCAGGGACGTCCGCGGGCAGGGGCGAGGTCGCCAGCGCTTGCAACACGCGGAACTCCGGATTGCTGGGCCCTGAGCCCATCAGCAGCCGCCGCGGCACCTCCGGAGGAGCTAAGGGATCGCGCACGTCTGATCAGCGTAGTCCGAATGTGGCACGAAAGTTGCTAACCTCGCCGGCCGCCTCGCCACGGCCAGGCAGTCCGGCGGCGTCTGACCAGACCTCGTGGGCGCCCGAAATGAGATTGGGGGTGGGAACGAGACCGGCGCGATAACGGCAAGCCCACATGGGACGTTAGTGGAGTTGGATTCACCGTTCGGGTGCAGTTTTTCAGGAAGGGATTGAAAGTCAACGGTATGAACCGTCTTCGAGCAATCGTGGTATGCGCGACTCTCGTTATCGCGCTGATGCCGCTGGCGGCCTTCGCCGACAACTCGACCTCGCACGATCAGGCCGAGCTGGCCAACGGCCAGGCACAGCTCATCCAGGCTCAGCAGCAGGTCAGCGACATGCAGGCCGAGGCGCAGCAAAGCGCGGCCAATGAGCGCACGATCGCCCTGCTCAAGTCCGAGGCGCTGCGCCAGATGCAGCTGAACAACGTCGCCAACGGCAACGCGCTCCAGCAGATTGCCTCCGCGCTGGCGGATGCTGCGCGAGCCAACGGCGACCTGAACGCGCAGAATGAGCTGCTGATCGCGCAGGCCAAGGCGGCCATCCTGGTCGCCAACGCGGACGCCAACGTGGCCAATGCGCAGATGCTGGCGCAGAACAAAGGCCGCAACGACGAGCTGCAGAACGCTTTGGCACAGTCACAGCTACTGCACCAGGCGGCTGACTACATCACCAATACGCTCGCCGCTGCCAACATGGCCAACGCGAAGCAGATCGGCGATGATCAGGCGGACGCCATCGCGGCACCGGCTGAGGCGCAGCAGCAGAACAGCGAGGCGATGGGCGCCAATGAGCTGCTGGCCTCCGACGCAGCGCTAGACGCAGGCGCGTTGGCAGCGACCAGCGCCTCGATTACCGAGGATGCGGTCGAGAACGAAACCCTCGCCCACGCCGAAGAGAGCCTGGCCAACGACGAGGCGATGCTCGCGGACGCCAC
>JAFAZN010000461.1 GCA_019239775.1 Chloroflexota bacterium | reverse complement strand
CCCGTTGCTATGAGCGCTTGAAGCCGGGCGCGACGATGGGCGACTTCGTTTCCATCGGCGAGGAGGCGGCGCGGGGCACGAATTACTCGTGCAGCGTCATCATCCACAGCCGCGGGCTCGGCAACGACGCCCCGATGGTAATTTTCAATTCGCGTGACCGCCGTCAACTGGATTGGCCAATCTCGGAAAACGCGACCTTTATCCTGAAGCCAATGGTCCGCAATCCCGCAGGTCAGAACCCGACATGCTGGGGAGACACCGTGGTAGTGACTCCGAAAGGCGCTCAGCGATTGGGCACACAACCGGCCGAATTCATCGAGATCGCCGCGTGACCCCGGAGGCCACGCCCTATTTGGCGCGACTGAACTCCGTCGAGACGCGCCTGCGCCAGCTCAGCCAGGGCAAGGCAAGACCGGGTGCCCTCACGACGGCTGACCCTCCCACCGGCGAGCAGTGGGAAATGGGCCAGGTGTGGGCGCACGTCGCAGAAATCATCGGCTACTGGATTCCTCAGGCGGAGTATGTGGTCCATCGCTACGCGGGTGAACCGGTGCCCTTCGGCCGGGTGAAGTCGAACCCGGATCGGATCGCAGCCATCGAACGCGACCGCCGCGTTGAGGCGGATGTATTGTGGCAGCGAACGCAAGCGAGCATCGCGTCACTTCGCAAGTTCCTGGAGAACCTTCCGGAGCAGGCGTGGTCAGCGCGCGGCCAGCACCAGGGCCAGGGCACCATGTCGCTGCACCGGATCGTAGACGAGTTCCTCGTCGGCCACCTGGAGCAACACGCCGATCAGCTCCAGTCGCTCATGTGAGCTGTTAGTACATGTATTGACCAAGGACGCCGACGGCATAGTCCCGAAAGCTGGTATCGACGGCCGCTTGCGGCTCAATGCGCTGCTTCATGCTGCCCATACGCATAAAGAAGTCCTGGTCGGCCGCGATGGGAGGAAGGCGAATCTCGCCGTTTGGATCACCATACGGAATGCCGGTGCGCTCACAGGTTTTGACATCTTTGACAGAGGTGTTATCCGCCATGATCTGGTACGCCTCGTCGCGGTGGAGCCCCTTGATCTGCGCGTCCTCGATGTAGCGCATCCCCTCCAGCCAGGCGATCATGAACCGCCGCGCGACCTCCGGCCGCTGCGTCATGAAGTCCTGTGAGTAGAACAGCCACGTCGCGGTGTGGTCGATCAAAGCGAGCGTCGTGTTGAAGATCTCCACGCCAATGCCCATGTCCTGCATCTGACCGGCGAACGGCTCAACAACGATCGCTGCGTCGACAGCGCCATTCGATAGCGCGACCGGCATTTCGGGGTAGGTGACGCCCTGGACGTCCACGTCGTCGAGGGTCAGCCCGTGAAATTTCAGAACGTACTCCAGTTGCTCGTGCCCAATTCCGCCAAGCGCGTTGATGGCAACCTTCTTGCCTTTGAGGTCCGCCACAGTGTGAACTCCCTGGTCGTACAGCGCTTTCCGCACCACCACGAACTGAGCATCCTTGACGCCGGGCACCGGCGGGCGGGGCACTGTGACGTCGGCAACGATCCTGATTCCGGTGCCCTGCAGTATGGCGTTGTAGAGCCCCGGACTACTGCCACCATGCGCGGCGTCGACTTTGTTCGTCGCCAACAACGGAATGATTTGCGTTGCCGAAGGGAAATTGTCGACCGTAACGACCAGGCCTTGATCATCGAAATAGCCTTTTGTCTGCGCCACGTAAATCGCGCGATCTGTACTGCCGCTCAGACCGCCAAAGTGGACCGTCTCACGCGCACCGCTGTACTTCGGAGCTGGTGTGAACGGATTCGGATTGGTGACGTTGGCAGTGCCCTGCGTCGGCGCGGGCGTTGCCGGAGTCGTCGCCTGCGAGGGCACGGCCGGCGCGCAACCGATGAGCACCGCAAACAGCGCGAACAAGGCCAGTCGGATCACGGAACCACGCCTCCCTTCAGGACTGGAGCCCTGGCACGGGCGCTGGATCAACTCGGCCCCGGTGGGCAACACCTGGGTGGCTGGGCTATTTTGCGCCAATGACCTGGACCGCGCGGTCGGCGAAGGTCGTATCAACAAACTTGCTCAGGTCCGGCGGCGACTTTACTTGCCCTGCCTGGACCTGGAAATTCATCTGGTCCTCTAAATCAGGAACATTGATCTTTCCATTTGGATCGACGTACCAGGCTGGCGCCATGTTCCACACGTTGGCGTCTTTCACGGGCGTGTTCTGGACCAGCAGATTCACCACATCGGGTTTGGCTACGTTGTCGTGGAAGGCGGCGTTCCAGTCGCGTACGCCCTGCAGATAGCCGACCATGAAGCGCGTCGCGGCATCGGTGTTGCGCGCGAAGTCCGGCGAGTACTCGAGCACCGACAGCTCCGAGCCGTTCATCACTGCGCCGGCTGGGACCAGCACTTTGGCACCGAATTGCTGCTGCGCCTGAGTCCCCAGCGGTTCGTTGATGGTCACCGCATCCACTGCGCCGTTGCCCAGGGCGGCGACAATATCCGAGGCGCCGAGATAGTTCACCTGAATGTCTGACAGCGAGACATCGCTGCCCTGCAGCGCGCGCGCCATGAAGAAATCGCCGACGTTGCCAGCCGCTCCGAGAATTGCCAGCTTCTTGCCTTTGAGGTCGCCGACAGTCTTGATGCTGTCCTGGGCAGACTTGCCCACCAGCAACGCCAGGGTGGTGTCCGCGGGCGAGCCGACGTGCGACCAGTCACCCACGATACGCAGGTCAATGTTTCTGCCGAGAGCGTTGAAGGTCGCAGCGTTGGGCGAGCCGCTGCCGACCTGGACCTGGTTGGTCGCCAGCGCCTGCGTCGCTTCTGAGCCGGAGTTGAACGGGACCTCTTCGAGGTCGAGTCCCTGTTTGGAGAAGTAGCCACGCCGAAAGGCGATCTCCAGAGGCCCCGCCACTCCCTGAATCGCCACTTTGATGGACTGCGCTGTCGGAGCGGGCGCGCTCGTGGGTGCCGGTGCCGCCGCCGGCGCACACGCCAGGAGCAGGAGCGCGCCCACGAGAAGCGGAAGCCGCATGCTCACGCGGTCACTTCACCAAAGGTGGGAACGTCCTGCCAGGGGGTGTCGATGGGCACCACTCGCTCGTCGGTGCGCAGACCGGCAAACACGCCGAGCCCCGGCGGTTCCTGACCGGCCGCCAGCGCCCCCGCGGCCTGGAGCATGCGCCGCCGATAGCGAATGATCGCCACGTCGGTGGCGCCCAGGTGCTCGCGGCTGCGATCCACGATCGGCCCCATACCTTCTGCCACGGTCAAGTCCTGTGGATTGATGCCAGTCACGCCGGACCAGTTGCCGGCGCGCATCGCCGCGCGATCCTGCAAATGCTTGTTGGCACGATTACGCACCGGGCGCCCAACGTGGCCATGCTCAATCCCGAACTCCGCTGCATGCTGGCGCCAGTAGGCCGGCAGCGGACCCTTGCGGTTATACGCAAACGTGAAAAACCACGTGTGCTCGTCGTCAATGGGCACAAACGCCTGCTGGACCGCGACTTCACCTGGAGTGTCGGAATCGGACGCTAGCCGACCCTGCCGGAATGGCGGAATGAACGCGTAGAACGGCGCGACGAACAACGTGAGCCGGACGTATTTGTAGAGATCTGCATCTACATCGGGCGCGCGCACGGCGGCATATTTAAAGCCGTAGAGCGTATCGACCGCCTCGAGCCGGGGCGCGTGGTCTCTGGGCCGGCCGCGAATATCGGAGCTGTGCAAATAATCGGAGTGGGCGGAGTCGATGGTGCCTTCCACACCCTGCGCGTAGTTGCAGTCCTCGAAAATCTTGGACGCCCCGCGCTGCGCCCGGGGTGCCCTGGTCCATTCCCAATCGGGAAACGTAGGTTCGTGCTCCGGTGGACCGAGATACACCCACACGACGTCTCCCGCTTCTCGGGTCGGGTATGCCGGATGACGAAGCCGGTTGCGAAACGTGCTCGTCGCCGGCTCCGTTGGCATATCGACCACTTGACCGTCCGCATCGACCTTCCAGCCGTGATAAATGCAGCGCAGGCCGCATTCCTCGTTGCGTGCATAGGCCAGTGATGCGCCGCGGTGTGGACAGTTCTCGTCGAGGAAGCCCACCCGTCCGTTGGTGTCGCGAAATGCGACGAAGTTCTCCCCGAGAAGTCGCACCTGGAGTGGTTCGCCATCCACTTCGACCAACTCTTCCGAGAGCAGCGCGGGGAGCCAGTAGCGGCGCATGAGCTTGCCCATGGGCGTCTCGGGCCCGGTCTGACACAGCAAGAGGTTTTCTTCTCGGCTCAGCATCGCGTCTCCCAGTTGTACTCCGTGCCTCGGCCGTGCGCCTTAGCCCAATCGGTGAGGAAGCCCACAATAGCCGCATCCGTCCCAGGCAGTCCGATGAGTTGGTACAGCACGGTCTCCTCCCGTCGTTGACGAATTGCAACCCGCTGCGCGAGCACGTCGGCGAGCTCGC
>JAFAZN010000070.1 GCA_019239775.1 Chloroflexota bacterium | reverse complement strand
GCCGTAGATGCCGTCCGAAGAGCTGGAATCGAGCTGGGCGGCACCATCGAGCAGAGCGCGACGCCTGACGAAGAAAGCGGCGGCTTCGCCGGAGTCGCCTGGCTGTGCGACGCGGGTTATCTCAGCCAATCGCGTCAGCGCTACGTGGTGATCACCGAACCGCTCGACCCCGAACGCGTCTGCGTTGGGCATCGCGGCGTGTACTGGTTTCAGCTGACCACGCTGGGACGCGTGGGGCACGGAAGTATGCCCGGCCTGGCAGTCAACGCGGCAGAGCAAATGGCCCGCGTGGTTCAGACGTTCGAGTCGCAGCTCAAGCCGCTACTCGCGCAGCGACAGTCGGCTGCACCGGTCGAGCCGCCGCAAGCGCGCAGCCCCAGCTTGAATTTGAACTCGATCCATGCGGGCCAGGTCCTCAACGGCTGGCAAACGCCCGCGGTGCCGGATCGGTGCATCGCGATCTTCGATCGACGCTTCATTCACGAGGAGCGCTTCGAAGACGTGCGCGCCGAGATCATCAGCCTTCTCGAAGGACTGGGCATCGCGTACGAGCTCACCGACCTCATGCGCGTCGACCCCCTTCTGGGCGACCTGCACAGTCCACTTGCCGAGACCACAGCGCGCTGCATCCACGATGTGCTTGGCCACGACGCAGCACGCATCGTGAGCCCTGGAACCTATGACCAGAAGCACGTCGTTCGACGCGCGGGCATCGCGGAGTGCATTGCCTACGGCCCGGGCCGTCTGGTCCTTGCGCATCAGCCCGACGAGTACGTCGCTGTGGCAGACCTGGTCGCCGCGGCCAAGGTTATGGCGCTGCTTGTCCTGCGGCTGGTGTCCAACACATAACACCGGAACACGAAGCAAGTTGAAACGGTTGTAAACTCTGGGACCTACTCCAGGCCTTTTCCAAACTATGGCCACTGCAACCGACGTGGGCGCGCGCAGCCCGCAAGGACTTTTCGACGATGTGTCGAAGTACCTCTCGCCGCCCGACGTTGAGGCCATCAGGCGCGCCTACACGTTTGCCGCGGACGCCCATGCGCCGCAGCGGCGCGAGTCCGGCGAGCCGTACATCAATCATCCGTTAGCGGTCGCCGAGACGCTGGCCAGCATCCACATGGATACCGCCACGATCGTGGCTGCCCTGTGTCACGACGTTTCAGAAGACTGCAACGTGCCGATGACCGAGCTCGAGAGTCGCTTCGGGCGTGAGGTCGCGCGGCTGGTGGACGGCGTCACCAAGCTCGACAAGATGCAGTTCCTGCACGTCGAAGGCGATGGTGAGCTGCCGAAGCTCAATGGCCAGGATCTGTGGGCTGAGAACATGCGCAAGATGTTCCTGGCCATGGCCGAGGACATCCGCGTCGTGCTGATCAAGCTGGCCGACCGGCTGCACAACATGCGCACGCTGCAGTTCCGTCCGCCAGCCAAACGGCGCCGCGTTGCACAGGAGACGATGGATATTTATGCGCCACTGGCCAACCGGCTCGGCATCTGGGAGCTGAAGTGGCAACTGGAGGATCTGTCGTTCCGCTATCTCGAGCCCGACAAGTACCACGAAATCGCCGACAAGGTCGCCAGCCGCCGCGCAGCGCGCGAGAAGTACATCCAGCGTGTGATCGAGGTGCTCAGGGCCGAGCTCGACAAGCACGAGCTGCAGGCGGATCTCTCAGGCCGCCCGAAGCACATCTACAGCATTTATCGCAAGATGCAGCGGCGTGGCGTCGACGTGGACCAGATTTATGACCAGCTCGCCGTGCGCGTGTTGGTGCAGACAATCCCCGACTGCTACACCACGCTCGGCGTGATCCATTCGATTTGGCGTCCGTTGCCTGGCCAGTTCGACGATTACATCGCCAATCCGAAAGAGAGCCTGTATCAGTCGCTGCATACCACGGTGCTGGCCGTCGATGGGCGGCCGCTCGAAATTCAAATCCGAACGCACGAGATGCACCAGGTGGCCGAGTACGGCGTGGCCGCGCACTGGCGCTACAAGGAAGGCCTGCGTCAGGATCAGAAGTTCGACGCCAAGGTGGCCTGGCTGCGCCAGCTCATGGATTGGCAAAAGGACGTCGCCGGCGGCGCGCAGGAGTTCGTCGATTCACTCAAGACCGACATCTTCCAGGACCAGGTCTACGTATTTACGCCAAAGGGCGAGATCAAAGAGCTGCCCAGTGGCGCGACGCCGCTCGACTTCGCCTATCGCATCCACACCGATGTTGGCCACAAGTGCATCGGCGCCAAGGTCAACGGCCGGCTGGTCGCGCTGGATACCAAGCTGCGCAACGGCGACATCGTCGAGATCATCACGGCGAAGGGCTCGCGCGGCCCGTCTCGCGACTGGCTGAACCCGAATCTTGGCTTCGTGCATACCGCGCACGCTCGGGAAAAGATCCGCCAGTGGTTCCGCCGCCAGCAGCGCGAGGAAAACATCGTGCGCGGCCGGGAGATGGTCGACAAGGCGCTGAAACGGCTGAACGTCGATGGCGTCAAGCTGGACGACCTCGCGTCGGATTTCAAATACGACAAAGTCGACGACTTCCTGGCCGCGGTTGGCTACGGCGACATCAATCCCGACGAGATTGGTCGCCACGTGCTCTCTGGCGCAGAGGAGCAGCGGCGTGATCCCGCGGCGATCCCTCAGTTTGCGCGGGCGGCGATGCCGATGGGCGGCTTGCGGGTTCTCGGAGTGGGCGACCTGCTCACGCGGGTGTGCCGCTCGTGCAACCCTGTGCCTGGCGACAACATCATCGGCTACATCACCCGCGGCCGCGGCGTCACGGTGCACCGCGTGGACTGTCCTTCAGTCCTGAATGAGGACGAGAAGGATCGGCTCGTCAGCGTGGACTGGAGCGAGTCAGATCAGCACGTCTTTCCTGTCACGGTGCGGCTGGAAGCTTGGGACCGCGAAGGTCTGGTGCGCGACGTGACGGCCATTCTGGCCGATGAGAAGATCAACATCATCGCGCTCTCGGCGGTCGTTCACAAAGACCAGACCGCCACCGTGTGGACCACCGTCGAGGTGCCCCGGCTTGACCGCCTCAGCCGCATCATGAGCCGCCTCGAGAGCATTCGCGACGTGTTCAACGTGGTGCGCGAGGTGGGCTCAGGCAGTCAGAGCGCCGCCGCCCGCGGCTAACTTGTGAACTCTGCTGGACCTGTTCTCCAGCGGAGCTACTCGCCTACAAGGGAGATGTTCGCGACGCGGGCGTCGTACGAGTGGCCCTGGCCCATCACCGCAAACTCCTGCAGCCGATAAGGGACGCGGCTGGAGTCTGTGTCCATGAGGTCCACCTGGTAGAGCTTCCACTCCTGCTGCGGCCACATCACGGCCGTGTTCTCCGGGATCGGTCGGTTGTCTGGATTCGAGTAGTACAGCCCGATTGCCCACGGCAGGAACGAACCCTCTACAGGGCCCTCGTACTTGATGCGGAAGATCATCGGGTACTCGGAATTGAGCGTGCCGCCGCCGGAGAGGTCGGAGTAATCCACGCGCGCCCAGGCGCGCAGCCACAGGTGGCGCCAGCCTGAGACGTCGACGTTGTTCAACTGCTGAACGAGGCCAGTTTCGCCGTGCTCGCCCTTCAGCGTTTGACGTGCGACGCGTAGTGCGGTGCCCGTATCGCCAGGTCCGGGCACCCAGGAGCGAATGCCGTTGACGTCCAGACTGCTATTCGGCACGTCTAGCGCCTGCCAGCCCTGGTCTTGCTGGCTGAAGTCGCCGTTGTTAATCAGCGGCATCGGCAGGTCAGAGATCTGAATCTGGCCGTTGGCATCGACTTCCGCACGATGATTCTCAGCCACGGTCACGCCCAGTCCACCCGAGGCCGGCGTGACGTGCGCCTCGCCGCTGTACACGAGCACGCGGGCTTGATCATCGTCGTGGATCCATAGCGTGTAGTCCCCGTGTGGCGCCAGATGGACCGTCGCGTTCGGCAGTGCGGCGTCGACGGCATCGCCCGTGGCGTAGCGGATGGGCCCGCTGTCCTGGGTGAGCTGCACCGCGTGCTGGTTGATGAAACGGCCGACCTCCATGCGACTCAGTTCGAGTGTGGCCCCGGGGAGCAGCTTCAGCTTCGAGGCATCGAACAGCTGCACATCGGCCGAGGTGTCGGTCTTACGGTCGAGAAAGACGACCGTGCCGACACCCAGGTCGGTGCGATCGCCAAGCAGCGTCTTCTCTTCGCTGCCGGGCAGGCTGAACGCCACCTGTCCACGGCTGGCCACGACGGTGGCCACCTGATCGACCTGGGCGGTGCTCACGTAGTCGATTGCGAACTTGAACGCGGCAAAGACCAGCGCGCACAGCGTGGCGAATGCGACCCAGATGATTAGCCAGGCTCGCCGCTCGGCTCGAACGGCCGCGGCAACCGCAACCGCACGCTCCGTGGGGTCTTTGACAACTCCAGCCGCGCCGGCCGCGGGACCGGTCGTCGTCATCTGCTGGAATGCTTCCAGAGCATGTTTATTTCCAGGCAGTGTAAACGACTGACTGTCGCAGTTCGGCAAGCAAGTGATTCAAGAGCGTGAGGTTGTGCACGCTTGCGAGCCGATAGGCCAGTGGCTCGTGCGCCTGAAACAACGCCGCGACGACCCCGAGCGGCCAGTCGCCACAGGTGCTGCACGGGCAGCCTTGCATGATCGGTCCGCGCTCGGTGACCAGGCCGCGACGACCGAGGTCCAGGCGCGCACCGGTTCTGTCGGACCACACTGCACCATTTCGTGCCAGCCGCGTCGGTAGCACGCAGTCGAAGAGGTCCACGCCGAGGCGTGCGTAAGTCACCACGTCGGCAGGGTGGCCCACGCCCATGAGGTACCTTGGTTTGCGCGCGGGCAACTCGCGAACGGTTTCGTCTAGCAATTCGAACGTGGTGGCTTTTGGCTCGCCCACACTGAGACCACCGATCGCAAAGCCGGGCGGATCGTCCGCCGCGGCGGCACGAGCAGCCTGGTGGCGCAAGTCGCTGAACATGCCGCCCTGAATGAGCGCGAACAGCGACTGATGCTCGCGCAGCGGAACGGACGCGCTTCGCCCCCACCACGTTTGGGTGCGCTCGAGCGCCACCTCGGTTTCGGCGCGGCTGGCGCTGGCCGCGACGCATTCATCCAGTGGCATGATCAGATCTGCGCCCATGCGTGCTTGCATCTCGACCACGCACTCAGGCGTGAAGTGCGTCGGCGCACCGTCCAGGTGTGATGCAAACGTGACGCCGGCCTCGCTGACCTCGCGCAGGCGTCCCAACGAGAACACCTGAAAGCCACCGCTGTCGGTGAGCATGGGTCCGTCCCAGCGCATGAAGGCATGCAAGCCGCCCAGACGCGCAACGGTGCCGATGCCCGGCTGCAGCGCGAGGTGGTAGGTGTTGCCCAGGACGACCGAGGCGCCCGTCGCCTGCACCTCCGCCCGCGTCAGCGCTTTCACGCTGCCGAGGGTGCCCACAGGCATGAACGTGGGAGTCGGAACGCTGCCGTGAGAGGTGTGCAGCACGCCCGCGCGCAGGCCCGAATTCCGGTCAGTGGCCACCACCTCGAAACGCACGCCGATTAGAGTAGGCGCTCGCACGATGCAGCTTTCGGACTTCAACTACGTGCTGCCACCCGAGCGGATCGCTCAAACGCCGATCGAACCGCGCGACGCGGCGCGTTTGCTGGTGCTCGATCGCGCTTCGGGTGCGACGCAACACCGTCATGTGCGCGATTTGCCGGAATTGCTGCGTCCTGGCGACTTGCTCGTAGCCAACCGCTCGCGTGTGCTGCCCGCCAGAGTCCGAGGTACGCTGCGCGGAGGCGGGCGCGCAGAGCTGCTGCTGCTCAGGCGCCTCGAACCGGCTCGATGGGAAGCCCTCGTGCGACCCGCCCGTCGCCTGCGCGTAGGTGACACCGTACGCGTGACAGAGGGGCTGTCGGCTCAAGTGGTAGTCGCCCGACCCGACGGAGTGCGCGAGCTCACGGTCTCCTCGGAGCATGGCGAGGCCGATGCGGCGCTTCTGGCAGCAGGCACCACGCCGCTCCCGCCGTATATCCGAGGCTGGACCGGCGACCCCGCGCGCTACCAGACGATTTTTGCCGACGTCGAAGGCTCGGCCGCCGCACCGACCGCGGGACTGCACTTCACCCCAGAGCTGCTGACCCGCCTGGCCGCCGCGGGCATCGAGCTCACGACCGTCATCTTGCATGTCGGACTCGATACCTTCCGGCCAGTTACCGAGTCAGATCCGCGTCAGCACCACATTCACCGCGAGTGGTACGAGGTTCCGGACGAAACGCAGCGCGCGGTCTATCGGGCGCGTGCGCGTGGCAACCGCGTCGTAGCCATCGGCACCACAGTCGTGCGCACCCTGGAGAGCTGGGCTGCGACCGGTGGCATCGACGGTTGGACGGACCTGTTCATCCTGCCCGGCCATCAATTTCAGCTGGTAGATGCGATGGTGACCAACTTCCACCTGCCCCAGTCGTCGCTGCTGATGCTGGTCAGCGCATTCGCCGGCCGCGAGCGCATCCTCGCCGCGTACGCGGACGCCGTCCGGCTCGAGTACCGCTTCTACAGCTTCGGTGACGCGATGCTTCTCGGTTGAGAAATTTGAGAACCACCCGGTCGAACCGTTTTGCAACGGTGGTCGTTACTCGACCGTAACGCGTTTGGATCTTGTGCCGCCATCGGCGCCCTCTTCATACTCGGCCACTGCGCCGAGAAAGGCGAGAAGGGAGTCGATGTACGTGACGGATGGTTACCTGGCAAGCAAATCGCGGGGAACGCGTTGGTCACGACGCGTCTTCGTTCCACTCGTCTTTGTAACGACG
>JAFAZN010000066.1 GCA_019239775.1 Chloroflexota bacterium | reverse complement strand
TCGGCGAAGCTCTTCTGATCGGCGTCGCGGACGACCGGCACGACCAGGCCGCCCTCGGCGCCGACGGCCACGCCGATGTCGTAGTAGTGCTTCTGGACGATTTCGTCCCCGCGGATCTCGGCATTCACGTTGGGAAACTCGTGCAGCGCACCGATTACGGCCCTGGTGAAAAAGGACATGAAGCCGAGCCCCACGCCGTGACGCTTCAGAAAGCTCTCGCGACGGCGCGCGCGGAGGTCCATGATCGCGCTCATGTCGACTTCGTTGAAGGTGGTCAGCATGGCGGCGGTGCGCTGCGCCTCGACCAGCCGACTCGCGATGGTCTGGCGCCGGCGCGTCATGCGCAGGTGTTTTTCCGCCCGCTGGCCGTCCACCGCCGGCGCGGCCACAGGCGGCTGGGTCTGAGGTCTGGGCGCCGGCTGGATGTAGCGCTCGACATCTTCACGTGTGACGCGGCCGCCGGTACCAGTGCCTTCGACGCGCGTGAGGTCAAGACCGTGTTCCTCAGCCATACGGCGCGCGACGGGCGAAGCGTGCGGCCGCTCAACTTCGGCGGGTATAGGCGTTGCTTGAGTCGTTGCGCTTTCGGCCTTCACGGGCTGGGCGTTGGCGTCAATCGTCGCGAGCACGTCACCCGGGTGGACGGTGTCACCTTCGTGTGCACGCAAGCCACCGAGGACACCGGTTTGATCGGCCGACACGTCGACATTGACTTTTTCGGTCTCGAGTTGCACGAGCGGCTCGCCGGCCTCAACCGCATCGCCTTCGTGCTTCAGCCAGGCACCGACCGTCGCTTCGACAACTGACTCGCCCAGGACGGGTACGCGCACCTCAACGGGCATGGGCGGGGACACCTCCAAGTACTTCCGAGACGATGCGCCGCTGTTCGGACGCGTGCGCTTCGGCCCAACCTTCGGCGGGGCTGGCGCTGGCCGGCCGACCGACGTAGCGAATGTCGCATTCGCCGCGCAGCTGCCGCTCCACGAACGACCAGGCGCCCATGTTTTGCGGTTCCTCCTGGACCCAGACAATATCCTCCACGTGCGTGTACTTCTCGAGGATGTCGAGCAGGACCTGACGCGGGAACGGGTACAGCTGTTCGACGCGAACGACCGCGGCCGCTGGTGCCTTTTCGGCGGACTGCAGCTCGGCCCAGAGATGGCCACTGCAAAGGGCCACGCGTCGAATGCGACTCGGGTGTTGAGCCGCATCGGCGTCATCAAGCACCGGCTGAAACTCGGCGTTGGCCAGATCGCTGGCGCGTGAAGCCGCGAGCGGGTGGCGCAGTAGGCTCTTGGGCGTCATCAGGATGAGCGGGCGCGCCGCACCTGGTTTACCCAGTGACGCAGCCTGGCGTCGGAGAAGGTAGTAGTACTGGGCTGCAGTCGTGCAGTTGGCGACGATGATGTTGTTTTCGGCGGCCAGCCCCAGGAAGCGTTCCAGGCGCCCGCTCGAGTGATCCGGCCCCTGGCCCTCCCACGCGTGTGGCAGCAAGAGCACCAGACCCGAGATCAGCCCCCACTTGGCCTGGCCGGACACCACGAATTCGTCGACCATCACCTGCGCGCCGTCGATAAAGTCGCCGTACTGGGCTTCCCAGAGGACGAGGGTGCGCGGCTGCTGGACGCTGTAGCCATACTCGAAGCCCAATGCGGCGTTCTCGGAGAGTGGGCTGTTGAAGGCATGAAAGGTCGTCGAGCCGTGCTCGGCAGCGACCTGTTCCAGCGGCGTGAACCGGGTGCCGTTCTGGGCGTCGTAGAACGCAACGTGGCGCTGGCTGAACGTGCCGCGGATGGTGTCCTGTCCCGACAGGCGCACCGAGACGCCCTCGGCCAGCACGCTGGCAAACGCGAGTGTTTCGGCGTGCCCCCAGTCCACCGTCCCATCGGGTGAATCGAACGCAGCGCGGCGTCGCTCGAGCGATCGCACCAGTTTCGGGTGGACGTGGAATCCGTCGGGCAGGGTGAGGAGTCGCGTGTTCAGGGACTTGAGCGTGTCCCACGACGGCCGCGGAGGTTCGGGCGTGACGACCACCGGTGCTGCCGGCGGCTCGGCCGTCACGTGGCCGTCGGCAGAGGCGCTGGCGCGCACGCGCTCGCGGATTCGTTGGAACTCGTCGAGGCCGGCCTTCAAGAAGGCCTCGGGATCGCCTTCGCGCACCACGCCGCGGCGTACGAGCTCGGCGGCAAAGCGCTCCCGGACGGTGGGCTTCTTCTGGACTTCTGCGTACACGCGTGGTTGCGTGAACGACGGATCGTCGCCCTCGTTGTGACCCCAGCGCCGGTAGCCGATCAAATCCACTAGAAAGTCCTGCCCGAAGCGCGTGCGGTAGGCCGTGGCGAGGCGAATTGCGGCCAGGCAAGCGATCGGGTCGTCGGCGTTGACATGGACGATCGGCATCTCGAAGCCCTTGGCGAGGTCGCTGGCATACAGGGTTGAACGCGAATCGCGTGGCTCGGTCGTGAAGCCGAGCTGGTTGTTGGCGATGAGGTGCAGCGTGCCGCCCGTGGTGTAGCCCTGCAGGCGCCCGAGGTTCAGCGTTTCGGCCACGACGCCCT
The DNA here is from genome assembly GCA_019239775.1 of Chloroflexota bacterium. GTDB lineage: Bacteria > Chloroflexota > UBA6077 > UBA6077 > CF-72 > CF-72. The sequence continues at coordinate 11,333 of JAFAZN010000066.1, read as the reverse complement.
GGCCAGGAAACGACGCATCACCGTGGATGAGCACCGCTAGCGAGTTGGGTCCTTCGGCATCGATGGCCGCCCGGGCCATGCCTTCTGCGACGGGGTTGACGAACTCCAGGTGGCTGGGATTCGGCGCCATGATCACCGTGACACGGTCGCTCTGGGTGCCAACCACACGTCGGGCGCCCGCGTGGTACTTGACGTCGCCGGCCCAACCCTCGTCGGTCCGCGTCGCGAGCATCTGGCCTTCGAACTCGGCGAGGATCCGGTCGTACGGTTTGCCGAGCACATGAGCGAGCACGTTCAGTCGGCCGCGATGGGCCATCGCGAGCAGGATCGTGCGGGTGCCCTGGGCGGCCGCGTCGGCGATGAGCTCGTCGAGCATGGGGATGAGCATGCCGAGGCCTTCGACCGAGAAGCGGGTCTGCCCAGGGTAGGCGCGATGGAGAAACCGCTCGAACGCGGAGACCTCAGTCAGGCGATCGAGCAGTTCATGCTCGTCGACGGGGTCGTTCGGGGGACGAAAGCGTTCTTCCTCGACCGCGCTGAGCAGCCAGGCGCGCTCGGTTGGGTCTTCCACGTGCGCGAACTCGTAGCCTGTGGAGCCGCAGTAGATCTGCTCGAGGCGGTGGATGGCATCCAGGGCGTTGCCCCCGCTGCCGCCGACGACGGACGCGGGCAAGCGCGCAAGATCCTGCTCGGTGACGCCGTGCGCACCGTAGTCGAGATGCGGATCGCCGGGCGGTTCGGAGCCGAGGGGGTCGAGATGGGCGCCGCGATGGCCAAACAGGCGAATGCTCTGCGCCAGTGCCGCGGCCGCCGCGGCGGCCGAGACCTCTGGCGAGGCGCTGAGCTCGGGTGTTGGTTCCTCCAACAGCCTTTGGGCAGTAGGCGCCTCGCCGCGTTCGAGCAGCTCCAGCGCGTAGCCCGCATTGGGGCCATAGAACTCATCCAGACGGTCAGTAGGGACTGACACGTACCGGATTATGCGGGTTTAGTCGCGATAGACCTCGGCGAAGGCGATTTGGCCTGTGGTGGTGTCGGTCGCGGCACCGATGGACATGCGATGGAACCGCTCTTCCAGGATGTTCTTGCGGTGCGTCGGCGACTGCATGAGCGCCTGCTCAACGCGGTAGGTGATGTTGGCGTCGCTCGTCGAAGCGCGGGCAAGGTTCTCGCCTGCGAGCTCGTAGCCGAGTTTCGCCTGGCCGAGAAGCTCGGCGAACACGAGCTGACCGTCGCTGTCGTAGTGGTTGAGGCTCTGGCTGCCGAGCTGCTCCTCGGCCCGTTGGCGCGCGATGGGCAGGGTGTCGGCGTCCCACTGGACGGGATCGAGGCCGTTGGCGGCGCGATCGGCATTGGTCAGATCGACCAGTGATTGTTCGGCATTGACCAGCATGATGAAGGACGCCTCACTTGGACTGGCCATCGAGGCATCCATGGCCAGCGCTGCCTGGCTGGGCAGGATGCTGAGAGCCAGCGCCGCCGCCGCTGCCGCTGCAAAGAACCCGATAAGCGCATTGCGCGTCCGCTTCATCGTGCGCGAACTCTATGCGTGGGTTATCGACGCGCGAAGAGACGCGCGTACTCACTCGCGAAGGCAGAGGTGTGTCTGGTCTGGAAGTCGAGAGTCTGTGGCGCGCTTCCTGTGGTGGCCAGCGGCACACGCGCCCGAGTAACACGCGAGGCGGCACTGCGGGACAAGCGCTCAGCGCACCAGACCATGGAGCCCGGAGCGTGGTGCGCGGACCGCGCTAGGTAAAGTGGAGGAGCGTGGCGGTGCAGGAGCCGGAGTTGTTAAAGCCGCGACCCAGTTGGCGGGCGGGGCACTATGTGTGGCCCGACGGGCGCACCAAGCTCGTGCTCCTCGCAGGACTCAACTCACGCACCGGTGACGGCGATCAGTCGTTTGCCGCGATGCTGCGGTACTTCAAGGAGCACGGCGGCTATGACCCGCGTCGAGACGCCCTCGAAGGCACCTACGCGTGCGGCGAGTCGCGGCCGTTGGCCTACGTCCCTGCCGATACGAAGCGATCGCTGATCGACATGGCGGAGGCATTCGCGGCCTGTCTGGATTTTTACCGAACGTCACTGCCCCCCGAAACCAGGCTGTGCGTCGTCGGCTACTCGATGGGCGGCGTCGTCGGCCTGGACGGCGCCACACTGGCAGTAGCGCGGGATCGCACGGCGTGGAAGAGCCGGCTGCACGCCGTCGTCACGCTCGCCGCGCCACTGCACGGGTCGAGTGTGGGCGCGCTGGTGAACTGGGCCTGGCTGGTCACCGGCGAACCAGATGGTCTCGGCGCTGCCGGCGACGACCTGCAGGCGCGCTGGAAGGACGCCGAGGAGCAAACACGGCTGGCGCGCCGCGCAACGTTTCTACGCTCCGAGGGCGCCAGAGTCCTCACTCTGGCAGATCCGGACGATTCGGTGGTCCGACCCGAGGAAGCGCTGCTGCCGGCGCCGGGCGAGACCGTTGCCGACCTGCAGGTGAGCACGCGCATCACGCGGCCAGGCAGTCTCGGCCACGGCGCCATCCTGGACGAGCCCGCCGTGTGGCGCCGCATCCTGGCGACCCTCGGACCCCAGAACACGACGGCCAGAGCGCAGGATCCGATCGAGGACGAGCTGCAAGCGCTCAAGAGCCGCCTGCGCAAAGAAGGCCGCATCAAGTGAGCCGCGCAACCGTTGCACTGGCCGTGACAGGCCACGGCTACGGGCATGCCGTGCGCTCCGCGCTGGTCGCCGAAGCGCTGCTGCGGCGAGGTGCACGCGTGGTGTTGCGCACGGAAGCCCCGCGTTGGTTGTTTCCGGCGGACGCCGACTGGTTGGAGCGCCCCGGTTGGGACATCGACATCGGCGTTGTGCAGCACGACGGGCTCGACATGGACATCGACGCCACGCGCGCCCGCTGGCGAAGCTTTCTCGGCGACTTCGACCACCACGCGGAGGTGGAAGCGCAGCTCCTCCGCGAGGCGGGGGTGAACCTGCTCCTCGGCGACGTGCCCGCACTTGCCTTCAGCGCCGCCGCAAAGGCGGGTATTCCGAGTTTCGCGGTGACGAACTTCGCGTGGGACTGGATCTATTCGGCGTGGCCGGACTTCGACGAGGTCGTCACCCAAATACGTGCCAGTTACGGGCAGGCGGAGGCGCTCTTGCGCTTGCCGTTTCACGCGCCTGAAGCGGATGTGTTCAGCGCCTTCAGACGCGTCGAGGATGTGCCGCTGGTCGCTCGCGTGGCGCAGCACAGTCGCGAGGAGGTGCGCGAGCAGTACGGCCTGCCCGCAGATGCGCGGGTCGTGCTGCTGTCGTTCGGCGGGTTCACGGCCAACTTGCTGGACCTCTCGCGGCTCGCGCGGTGGAAGGAGCATGTCTTCGTGGCCACGCCTCCGCTGGTGCACGAAGGTCAGCCCGCGCCGGACAACGTGCGGATTTTGAACCCACCCGCGACCGAGTACGTCTGTTTACTGGCGGCATGCGACGCGGTGGTGACGAAACCCGGGTACGGGATGGTGGCTGACTGTTTGGCGAACCGTGTGGCGGTCTTGTTCACCGACCGTGGTCCCTTTCGCGAGTACGACGCCCTGGCCCACGCGCTGACCCACCTGGGTCGTGCCGTGTACGTTCCACGCGCCGACGTCCTCAGGGGTGAACTGGGAGCACACCTGGACAAACTCTTCGGGTTAAACACGGCGTGGGCACCTCTGGCGATGAACGGAGCAGACGTGGTGGCTGAGCGCGTTCTGCAGAGCGTTACGATTTGAGTGAATCGATGATTGCGAGTCGCCCCTCAGAGTCGGCGGCGTCCGTCGCTGACCCGAGGACCCCGGGCGAAGCACCGCGCTCCGGCGCGCCCCAGTTCGCGCTGAAGCTTCTGAGCCTCAGCCTGCGACTGGCGCTGCTTGCCGCGGCCGGCGTGGTCATGCAGATCGGCTGGCTCGGAGTCTGGACCCTGAGTTATCGCCTTACCCACGGCAACGACTTCACCTTTACCTATCTGATGACGCAGCCGGCCGTCTGGAACAAACTGATGGACCTGCTCGTGCTGGGCAACACCCTGGCGCCGGGGTTCGAGCAGGCCGGCTTCCAGGGCCCCGTCTCGCTGGACATCGTGGTGAATTCGCTGGTGATGGCCTTCATCGTGGCCGGGTTGGGCTATCTGGCAGCGATCTTGTTGATCGATTCGGGGTTCGTGGCAGTCCGCGGTGCACTCGCCGTCGTCCTCATCTTCGAGTTGGTCTTTCAAGTCACGCTGTTCATCACGCCGGGCCTGTTCACAACGGACATCTTTTCCTACGTCATGTACGGCCGGATTTCGGCCGAATACAACCTGAACCCGTATATCTATCCGCCCAACTACTTTCCGGGCAATCCACTACTCGGCTGGATCCACCCGATCTGGCACGACCAGCCCAGCGTCTACGGTCCGCTGTGGACTGGCATCGGCTGGCTCATGGCGCGGGCAACCGCGTCGCTGACGGACGTTGTCACCACGCTCGACGACGGCACCGTGCTGAACGTCGGCCTGATGGACCAGGTCTTTGCCTACAAGCTGCTGATGAACGCGGTCCAGGTCGTCAACCTGGCGCTGGTGTGGTGGCTGCTCGGGCGAGTCCTGAAGACGAAGCCGAGGGCGCGCCTAGCCGCGTTTGTCGTGTTCGCGTGGAACCCCATGATGTTGTTCGACGCGGCGGGCAACGCGCACAACGATGCGCTGATGGTCACGCTCCTGCTGCTCGGGATCGTGCCGCTGGTCTGGAGCAGCACACAGCCGTCCAACATCCGATGGTCGGTTGGCACCGTGTTCGTCGGCTTGAGCGCGCTGATCAAGTACACGACAGGACTTGTGGGACTCTTTTATGTCGTCCCCTGGGCGCGGCGACTGCCCACCTGGCGCGCGCGCATCGCGTGGATCGGCGGGACCGGCGCGATCATCGCGCTCGTCACGTACGTCCTGTTCATTCCGTGGCTTGACCCCCGAGCGTTCGAACCAATGCTGGTGGCAGCCAGCGGCAAAGTCTGGATGTTCACCAACTGGGCACCTGACCTCATCGCGCTCACCGTCGATCGTTACCTGGATCCCAGTACCGTCGACGATCCAACCGCATTCCACGAAGGTGTGCGCACCTGGGCCAAGGTGATCACCCGACTGATCTTCGCCATTTATCTCGCCTGGGAAGTGGTGCGGCTCTGGCGGCTCGCCGGGGACCGCGACCGCTCGATGCTGCAGCCGATTCTCGAAACGTCTGCGCGCGCTTTCAGCGTGTTGATTCTGGTCGTACTGACGTGGGTGCTCGAGTGGTACTGGATGTGGCCGCTGGCGCTGGTGACGCTGCTCGGCTGGGGCCGCATGCTCACCAAGGTCATCGTCGGATACACGCTGACGTCGCTGCCGGTCTTTTACGTGCACCACTACTGGAGCACGAACATGCCGGGTGTGCTGGTGCTGGCCTACGCCCTGCCGCCTCTCGCGCTGCCATTGGTGGACTGGGGCTGGCGGCGACTCTTCGGCAAACCTCCGATGGGGATCTCCTCGCCCAGTTCCGTGAGTACAACCTCGTACGTGCCTGGGCTTGGCGCGGCCTCGGAATGACACCGGAGGATCCGGTCGACCTGCTCCGTCAGGCACAGGAGCGCTCAGCTCAGCTCGAAACCTACGCCGCCGATCTGTCTCGCACGTACGGTGAGCTGCGGCGACATCTCCACCACATGACCGTGCTGCACGAGGTCAGCACGCGCATCGTCTCGGCCCTTGATCCCGAAGAAGTTCTGTCGGGCGTGCTCAACTCGCTGTCCGAGCTGGTGACGTACGTGACCGCCGCTATTTACCTGGTGGACCTGGACGTGGCGGTGCCGGCTGAAGGTCCGAGGACGGTGACGCCCGCCGGCGGACTGCCGCGATTGCGGGCGAGTCGGTCGGCGGCTGAAGGTCCACCTGAGCGCGTCGAAGGCCTGGCGGCGGCCGAAGACAGCACGGTCGTCGAGGCCATGCGCGACCAGCAGACGGTCGGACGGATGTTGCCTTCAGGTGTGCTGCAGCTGGTGGTCCCGCTCGTGGCGGGTGGTCGTGCACTCGGCGCCCAGGAGGTGACCTTGCGAGCACCGCTCGGCATCGACGACGTCAAAATCCTCGAGCTGCTAGCGGCTGCCGCGGCGGTGGCGCTGCAAAACGCGCATCTCTACCAGGAGACGCAGCGACTGGCGACGACCGATCCGCTCACTGGGCTGAGCAACTATCGCCACTTCCACGAGCTGCTCAGCTATGAAGTCCAGCGCGCGCGGCGCATGGAGTATGCGGTCGGGTTGCTCATGATGGACCTGGATCACTTCAAGCAGGTCAACGACCGACACGGACATCCGGCCGGAGATCAAGCGCTGCGACAGGTGTCGGAGCTGCTGCGCAAACGCTTGCGACGTACCGACATCGTAGGCCGGGTTGGTGGCGAGGAATTCGCGGCGATCCTGCCGGGCGATGGTCCAGAGGAAGTCGCGATCGTCGCCGAGAAGCTGCGGAAAGCGGTGGAGGAGATGCCACCGGTGACCGGTGGCATGGGTGGCGAAAGCACCAGGATCACGCTCAGTGTGGGTGGTGCCTCCCTCGGCGCAGACGTCCTGGATGCCCACGTTTTGATTGGCTGCGCAGATCGCGCCCTGTACGAGGCGAAGCGGAACGGCCGCAACCAGGTCCGGCTTGGCAGGGCGCCTCAGGCGTGACGGTTGGCGCCCGACATCGCGTGCTCCTGGCGGACGACGATCCGGCGCTGCGGCGCTTGATTGGTGCCACGCTCGGCTCGGAGGACTTCGAGCTACTGCAGGCGATCGACGGGGACGAAGCGCTGCGAATCGCCCAAACGAAGCATCCTGCGCTCGTGCTCCTCGACGTCAATATGCCGCGGCTGGATGGCTTTGAAGTCTGCCGACAGCTCAAAGCGGATCCGAGTACCGCGGCGATCAAAGTGGTCATGCTCACCGCGCGCGGGGCCGATATCGATCGGCATCACGCGCGCGAGGCGGGCGCCGACGACTACTTCGTCAAGCCCTTTTCGCCGATCCAACTGCTGAACAAGGTCTACTCCCTTTTGGCGTGACGGCGTTCTTGCAGCCCTGGGCGCTGCTGGCGCTCTACGTGTGGAGCTTTGGCGTGCTGTCCGCGGCACAGCTCACCATCCGCCTGATCATGGCGTTCAACGTGCGGCTCACGCTGATTGCAGCGCTGGCTCTGTCACTGGCGGCTCTCGCCATTGGGCTGCTGCAGACCGCCTTCGTCGGTGCAGATGCGTCCCTGGTACGGCGGATCGAACTGGCGCCGATCCCGATGCTGCTGATGGCTCTCGCCGGCTTCGCTATCGCCCGCTGGCTGCTGCGCATCAAACGCCTGCGGGGCCAGCTAATCGCCGGCCTGATGGTCGGCCTGCTCGATCCACACCTGTTCACGCTATTGTGATGTGATGCGGGTGCGCTTTTTGGGGACGTCCACGTCGTATGGCGTGCCCGTGGTTGGCTGCCGCTGCGAGACATGCACCAGCACTGACCTGCGCAACAAGCGCACGCGCGCCTCCGTTTATGTCGAGACCGACGAAGGGGTGAAGTTGATCATCGACACGGGCCCCGAGGTACGGCTGCAGGTGCTGCGCGAGCACGTCACGCGCATCGACGCGGTGCTCTACACGCACTTTCACGCGGACCACACTGCCGGGATCGACGACCTCAAGGCCTTCAACGCGGCGCTCGGTGGGGTGTTGCCGTGCTACGGCGACGCGCCGACCGGGGCCTCGCTGCGGGAGCGCTTCGCGTACGCCTTTGCCGGCACGCCATGGATCGGCCTGATCCCGCACATCAGCTACACCAACGTCGACAAAGAGCCGTTCTACATTGGTAAGACCTGCATTCAGCCGATCCCGATGCGCCACGGCTCCATTCGCGCGACGGGCTACCGCATTGGCGGATTTGCGTACTTGACGGATACCAGTGGCGTGCCGGCCTCGTCGCGGGCATTGCTCCAGGGCTGCGAGGTGGTCGTCGTGGATGCGCTGCGGTGGGAGCCACACCCGACGCACCTCAGCGTGCCTGAGGCGCTGGAGCTCATCCGCGATGTTGGCGCGCCGCGCGGGTACCTCACCCACGTCAGTCACGCGCTGGAGCACGCCGCTACCAACGCGCGGGTTGGCCCCAACGTGGAAGTTGCCTACGACGGTCTGGAGTTGACGGTCTAGCGCGACAACGAAGTCCTTTTGTTGGAGAGAAGCAGACCTAAGAGACGGCGTCGGCGATGGACTCGGCCGTGGGGCGGTCGAAGGCGATGACGGCGACTACGGTGCTGCCGTCGCGACGGAACTCGGTGGCGGCCTGTCCCGCGGTCAGCGCCTGGCGCGTATCGGAAGATTCCTCGACGTGCGCACCAAAGTAGCGGTTCTGCATCGCCTGACCGAACGTCTGCAAAAAGAGCTTCGCATCAGCATCGGAGTCCCAGACGCTCTTGCTGACGAGAGCGGTGTGCCCGTCCTTCTCCAGTAATTCCCACCGGTCCCCGGACCAACCAGAGGCCGCGCGCACTCCAGTGGTGGTGTCGGTGAGCTGGGCGAGGATCAACCTGAAATCGAGCTCGCCAAAAACGTTGCTGTTGATCTCACGCCAACCATCACCAAGCGGACCTTGCGAGAGGTCCGGCAAATCTACGGCAACGGGCGCGACGTGGTTGCGGTATTTGTCAATGTGCAGGATCTGGGCGGTGGACTGCGGCGGGTCCCTGAAGACGTCGTCCACCGCACCGTAGCCACTCGTCTGATAGATCTGGCGGACGAAGTTGAAGCCGTCGGCGTAGGGGAACAGCAGTTGCTCGCGGAGAAAGAGGGGCGCCGAGAAGAGCTTGGAGCTACCACTGTTCTGACCTAGCTGGCTCAGCTCGTCTGAGCTCAGGTTCTCCTGGGCCCACAGCCGCTGGATCAGCGTGGCATCACCCTGGGTCACCGCCTGGACGGCCAGCGAGCGATCGTCGTTGTCGGGATGTTTGGGCGCCAGGGTCGCCAGGTCGAAGTACTGGTCCTGCAGCGCGTGGTCGTACTCCTGGGCGAAGGTGTCTTTTTCGCTGGGACCGAATGGGCCACTGCTGGCGAGCAGGTACATGGTCTTGTCGTCCTGGCTGTAGACGCCCAGGATCTGCTCCTGGAGCACGTCTTGCAGGATCTGGAGGACGCTCTCGTTCGGCCCGACCAGCCCGATCGTGGCCAGCAGCTTCTGGTCGGACTCGCGTTCGCTCGGGAGATAATCCTGATTGAAACGATCGATGTACATGCGCTGCAGCGAGGCCTGATCGAGCATTTGCAGGGCGACCGTCTCTTTCGGCTGAAGCCCACGCAGGCCGACGACCTGCGCCTCGATTTGCTGGAGGACCGGCGGATCGTTACTCGTGACGGCCAGCGTAGGGACGGGCGCCCGCGCCACGGGCTGCGTAGCGATGGGCGCGGCGGGTGCTACCGCAACGGCGGCCGGTGTGGGTGTGCCATTGGGCGAGACGATCGCGTTACCGGCGGGCTGGGTGCCCGGCGTGCCATTGGTGCTGACTATTGCGTTTCCGCCTGGTGTGCTGATCGACGTGCGCTGGTCCACCTGCTGCTGGAGGCTGGAGCGCGTTGCTTCCGCGGCGACCGCGCGCTGGCGGAAACTGGTGAGGTCGGCCTGGGTGGCCTGGCTTTGTCGCAACAGGACGAGGCTACTCAGCGAGGTTGCAATCAGCAGGCCGACCAGCAGACAGATGACGTAATTTCGCCACATCGCCGCGCGCGCCGAAGGATACAGTTTTGATCTCTATGACGCACCAATCGAGGTCAGCGGAGATTGCAGCGACGGTTGCCGATCCGGCGCCGGTGCTGCAATTGATTGTGGTCTCGGCGGTCGAGATTCTGCAGGGCGCTGCGGGGGTGATTGCGCTCCTCGAAGGTGATCGTCTGGTCCCCCGCGCCAGTTACGGACTACCGGCCGGCGCCCTGGCGGGACTGCACCCGCGTCTGGATCGGGCAATCCTCAACGTGCTGGGACAGCTCGGAGAACAGGTCAGCGTGCTCTACCTGCCGAGCGGCTTTGGCGACTGGGCGCGCCGATACCACGTCCTGGCGTTGCCGATGCAGCAGCAGCAGCAGTTGCTCGGCGTGATCTACGTCTTCCGATACGTGGATGCCGGAGGCTTTTCCGATCGCGACCTGCACGTACTCGACGTCTTTGCGCGGCAGGCCGCCGGCGCGCTGCAGCAGGGCCGCGCCACGGCCGACATGTTGGCCGAGAAAACGCGCCTCGAGGAGATGCAGAGCACCTTCGTCTCGATCGTCTCGCACGAGCTGCAGACGCCTGTCGCCATCATCAAGAGTTACGCGGCAACCCTCGCACGCGAGGACGCCACCTGGTCAGCCGAAACCATCCAGCGAGTCTCGCGCAACATCGAGGAGGAGTGCGATCGGCTGCACCGGCTGATTACGGATTTGCTCGACCTTTCGCGGATCCAGGCCGGCCGTGTGGCGATGCGCGTGGGCAGCGTGGACTTGCCCCAGATTGCCGCCGAAGTGGTGGATCAACTGAGTCCGCGATCGCCGCGGCATAGCCTGCGAGTCTCCTTTGCGCGCGACTTCCCGCTCGTGCGTGGGGATGCGGACCAGCTGCGGCGGGCGCTGTTCAACCTGGTGCAGAACGCGGTCAAGTACAGCCCGGATGGCGGAGAGGTGCTGGTCGCCGGCGAAGTGCCCTCTGGGTCCGCGGTGCTGGTGCGTGTGATCGATCACGGGGTTGGCATCGCGCCCGGGGAAGAGGAGCGGATCTTTGAGCGCTTCCACCGCACGGACAACCGCCTGTCGCGCACAACTGCCGGAGTGGGCCTGGGGCTCTACATCACCCGCAATATCGTCGAGGGCCACGGCGGACGCATTTGGGCCGAAAGCGCAGGCCCCGGCCGTGGGAGCACCTTCAACCTGCTGCTCCCCACCGGCGTGGAAGCACGCGACGCGTAGTCCCCACTGACCGCTCAGGGGTTGCCACTCCGTGAGGACATGCACTCCGTGCGGGACATCACTCCGTGAGGTTGGCATCACGCCCGTGCGGTGCACCACTCCATGGGTGGCACCACTCCGTGGGGTGGCATCACTCCCGTGGGGACATTCACTCCGTGAGGGACATCACTGCGCGAGGTGGCAGCACTGCGTGAGGTGGCATCATTTCGCGACGGGAAACTCGCGCGCGTGTGGACAGGGAGGCGGGCGCTTAGCTGGCTTTGCGCAGCACCATGACTGCGCCTGCGCGGGCGTTGCCGATGCGCAGCACGGAGGCGCGGCAGCGCAGCACCTCGTCGCCATCGGTCA
>JAFAZN010000062.1 GCA_019239775.1 Chloroflexota bacterium | reverse complement strand
CTTCAGCAGCTTGTGCAGGCCGTACACACTCATGCCGATCAGTCAGTCCCAACCCCAGGCGGCGAAGCCGTCGCCGTGCGCCATGAGCTTCTCCACCAGCAAGGGGGCGCGGTCCGAGTGCGCCGAGCACTTCGTCGGCCCACGCCGGATCGGCCACGCGGCAATGCGACCGTGTGGCGCAAACGGCCCGCCAATGTCCAGCGCCAGGCTGCCACTCGCGAGAATCGCGACGCGCAGCGATTCCGGCCAGGTGGAGACCGCCTGGCGGACCATCTGCAACAGGTGTTCGGCCGCATTCTTAGGCCGGCAGCGCCCGTCCGTGCGGAACGCCGACGGCTGCGACGATCTCGGCCACGCCGGCAGTTGTACCCGGGCGACATAGGATTGCGCTCACCATGCCTGGATCAAGCGAATCGCGCTCGGACGCGTTGTGGGCGCGGGCTCGCGCGGTGATGCCTGGCGGCAACAGTCGCACCACCGTGTTCACCTCGCCACGCCCAACGTATGCGGCCTCGGCATCTGGCTTTTCGGTTACCGACGTGGACGGTCAGACGCGTCTGGACTTCGTCAACAACTACACGTCGTTGATCCACGGTCATTCGCACCCGCGGATCACCGAAGCCGTCGTGCGACAACTGGCACTCGGCACGGCCCTGTCGTTTCCAACCGAGACTGAGGTCCGTCTCGCCGAGGTACTGGTCCGGCGCGTCGAGAGCATCGAACATCTGAGGTTCACCAACTCGGGTACTGAGGCGGTGATGATGGCCGTCCAGGCAGCCCGCGCCTTCACCGGCCGACCGCGCATCGCCCGCTTCGAGGGCTGCTACCACGGCGCGTACGTCGATCACGCTGACGAGGACCTGCTGCTGCCGTTCAACGATGCTGAAGCCGTAGAGCGAGAAATTGGTTCGCACGCCAGTGAGCTGGCAGCGGTCATCGTGGATCCACTTCCGCACCGACCGGGCTTCGTTGACCCTGCGCCCGGGTTCTTGCAGCTGCTGCGCGAGGTCACACGTTCGCTCGGCGTGCTACTGATCTCCGACGAGATCATCTCGTTCCGCGTCGATCACGGCGGCGCCCAACGGCGGTTTTATCCAGGGTACGCCGCGGATCTGACCACGCTGGGCAAGATCATCGGCGGCGGCTTCCCGGTTGGCGCCTTTGGCGGCCGTGCCGACGTGATGGCCGTGTTCGACCCCACCCGTCGGGCTGGCCCGAAGGTGGCGCATGGCGGCACATTCAACGCAAACCCGGTGACCATGGTGGCCGGCTACGAGGCCATGGCGATGCTGCCGCCGTCGGAGTTTGACCGTTTGGCCGCACTTGGCCAGCGCGCCCGCGACGGCCTGGCCGATGTGCTCGAGAATCGCGGCATCAGCTGGCAGGTCGCCGGCAAGGCGAGTCTGTTCAAGCTGCACCCGCACCCGCGCAGCGTCGTCGATTACCGCACCTCATTGCCGACGCCTTCAGAGCAGGCGGCCATGGACCGTTTTTGCCAGGCGATCTTCGCGGAGGGAATGATTCTCACGCCCGAGCTGGCAGGCTGCATGTCCACGCCGATGAGCGAGGCCGAAGTCGACGCGCTCATCGCTGCCGCGGACCGCGCCTTCAAGGCGATCGGCCTCGCCTGAGGCTGGTTGTGCGGAACATACGTTGACAGCCCACAGGGGCGCCACTACTATTCGCGCCACAATTTCATCGGGTCGGGGAGTGGCTCGAGAGGAGGAATTGATGCACACGCTCGTCCGCCGTATTGGAACGCCGCTGATGGCGGCTGCCGCTCTCGCCTCGTCGTTGGCACCAGGGGCTGCGCATATTGCGTCAGCCCAGTCGTATCCGTCGAGCATCTCCGTCGGCATCAACTTGCCGTTCACGGGCGCCGATGCCGCCGATGCTGCCGTTATCCGTGACGGCGCGTTGATGGCTATCGACGAGGTCAACTCCCGCGGTGGCATCGCGGGCCAGATCAAGATCAACCCGGTCATCAAGGACGACGGCACGGTGGCCGCCGGCCAGTACGATCCCGCCCAGGCCGCGACCAACACCAAGGAGTTCGTCGCCGATTCCACGGTGATGGCGGTGGTGGGCCCACAGATGAGCGGTTCAGGCAAGGCCATGTCGCCAATCGCCTCGGCGGCCAACCTGATGCTGATCACCCCCAGCTCCACCAACCCCGACATCACCGATCCCGCGTTCTCCAGCCAGTACCGTCCCAACGGCCAGGCGATCTACTTCCGCACCGTGACCACCGATGCCTTCCAGGGCCCGTTCATGGCCAACTTTGCTGCTGAGACCCTAGGCATCTCTTCGGTCTACATCCTGGACGACACGGGCGCCTACGGCGAAGGCATCGCCAACTCATTCGAGCAGCAGGCAACCGCCAAGGGCATCACCGTCCTCGGCCACGACAAGCTCGACCCGAAAGAGTCGGACTACACGACCGTGCTGACCAGGATCGCCGCGTTGAACCCCGACGCGCTGTACTACGGCGGCGTTCAGCAAGCCGGTGAAAAGCTCGCAGCCCAGGCCATGGATCTCATGCCGAATCTGCCGAAGCTGGCAGGTGACGGGATGTACTCGGTCGGCTTCATTGCCGACGAGCCCGCGGCTGCTGAGAACTGGTACGCCACCATCGCCGCGCCGGACACCATCGACCAGCCACAGGCGGCGGATTGGGTCGCCAAGTACAAAGCGACCTATAACAAGGCGCCTGACGATTACTCGCTGACGGCGTATGACGCGGTCCTGGTTATCGACGACACCATCTCCCGTATCGTCAAAGATGGCCAGCCGATCACGCGCCAGAACGTGCGCGACTATGCGCAGAACACCAACCTGGACACGCTGCAGGGCGTGATCAGCTTCGACGCGAACGGCGACCTCAAGGACAAAATCGTGTCGGTGTTCCAGGTCAAGGACGGTCAGTTCCAGTTCGTCGGCGCCGCACCGCAGACCTAAAGGTAATCAAGGGGGCCTGACGGCCCCCTTGGACCCTCACATGAGTCCACAAGAAACGGTCGTTCTGCAGCAGCTCGTCAATGGGCTGTCGCTCGGGATGATGTACGCCCTGCTCGCGCTGGGCTTCACGATGGTCTACGGGATCATCGAGCTGATCAACTTCGCGCACTTCAACGTGTTCATGTCGGGCACGTTCTTCGCGTTGTGGTTCCTGGCGTTGATTGGCTTCGGCAAATCGAGTCGGCCACTCGCTGGTGTGACCCTCATCCTGGTGCTCGTGGCCGCGTTCGCGGTGACGATGCTCGTAACCGGCGCGCTCGGCGCCATCATCGAACGGCTCTGCCTCAAGCCGCTGCGCGGCGTGTCAGGTACCGCGCCGATGATCACCACCATCGGCGTTTCGCTCGTGTTGCAGAGCCTGATGCTGTTCGGCAGCAACTTCGCCAACAACGTGCCCTTCCCTGGCATCGTGCCGACCGACCGCTGGGGCATCTTCGGCTCACCCGTCAACGTCACCCTCAAGAACGTGCTGCTCTGGGTTTCGGCGCTCGTGCTGATGCTGATTCTCGACTTCTTCGTGCGGCGTACCTGGCTCGGCAAAGCCATGCGCGCCACCGCGCAGGATCCTGAAGCCGCGCGCATGATGGGCATCCGCATCGACATCATCATCCTGGTGACCTTCTTCATCGGCTCGGCGCTGGCCGGTGCCGCGGCGTTGATTTTCGGCCTGTACTACGGTCTGACGTCGTACATCGTCGGGTACCTGGCTGGTCTGCGCGCCTTTACGGCGGCCGTCCTGGGTGGCATCGGCAACATCCCCGGCGCCGTGCTTGGCGGTCTTTTGATCGGCTTCGTCGAGTCACTCAGCGGCCAGTTCATCGGCAACGCCTGGTCCGACGCGATCATCTTCGCGATCCTCATCTTCGTACTGGTCTTCAGACCCAACGGGCTTCTGGGCATGCAGCGGCCGCAGCGCGCATGAGCACAACGCCCCTCGACGACGCGCCCGACTCGCTCCATCCCCCCGCCTTCGTCGCCGAACCAGCCGCCTCGCCGACTGCTGTTGCGGTGCCGGTGCGCGGCCGTTTGGCGTTCCCGATGCCGTGGGAGCGGATGCCGTCGGCGCAGCGCACCGCCCTCGGCTGGCTCATTGTGTTCGCGCTGCTGATCGCCCTCCCTCTGGCGGACTCCAACGGCGGCGACCTCGATAACCTGGCCAATGCGGGCACGTACGTCCTGCTGGCGCTCGGCCTGAATATCGTGG
>JAFAZN010000064.1 GCA_019239775.1 Chloroflexota bacterium | reverse complement strand
CCCACGCTGCGGTATGGGCTCGGCGCCCGACGAGCAGCGGCAGTGGAGCAAACTGCGCGTTGTTCAGGAGGTGGCGCAGGAGGTCTGGTAGCCGGTTACCTGTTCGCGGCCTCGAAGGGGACATCACTCCGTGAGGTGGACATCACTCCGTGAGTCGGACACCACTCCGTGAGGTGGACATCAGGGCGTGAGGTGGACACCACTCCGTGAGGTGGACATCAGGGCGTGAGGTGGACATCAGTGCGTGAGGTGGACATCAGGGCGTGAGGTGGACATCAGTCCGTGAGGTGGACATCACTCCAGTAAGGTGGACATAACTCTGTGAAGGGGGCTCAGTGCCGTGAGGCGGCGTCACTCGGTTGGGCGGCGTCACTCCGTGGGGAAGAATGCTCCGTGGCGGACTGCGGGCCTGTGGTGACAACCGTGTGTGTGTGGCTTCGGCGGGCGGCGGTCCAGTAGGCTAGCAGCACGCTACGCAGCACCTCTCGCATTCTCACCACGCACTGCGGCAGCCTGCCGCGGCCGGACGATCTTGTACTGCTGCTCGCTGCCGAGGAGCGCGGCCGCGGCGACACCGTCGATCACGACCTCCTGCGACAGCACGTCGCCGCCTCTGTTGCCGACGTCGTTCAGCGACAGGTGTCCGCAGGTCTCGACGTCATCAACGACGGTGAGCACAGCAAGATGAGCTTCACCACCTATACTGCCTCACGCCTCGGCGGACTGGAGCGCTCCGCGTCGCAAAGTGGGGAGCGGGCGCCGACGCGGGATGCGCTCCAATTCCCTGCGGTCTATGAAGAAATGCGGGTGATGTATGCAGCCCGCCCGTCCAATGTTCGCAAGCAACGCTCGCGACCGTCTCTCGCATGCACTGGCCCGATTACCTATACCGGTCAGGCTCGGGTCCAGGCAGATATCGACAATCTGAAGCGCGCAATGCAGACTATCGGAGCGAGTGACGGAGAAGGATTCCTCACCGCGCTTTCGCCGACCAACGTCGCCCCGCATTACCCGAACCTGTACTACCGGACGGAGGAGGAGTATCTCGTCGCCATCGCCGATGCGATGCACGAGGAATACACCGCCATCGTAGAGGCCGGCTTCATCCTGCAGATCGACGACCCTCGCCTGGCGACGTACTACGACCGTAGTCCTGGACTGAACATCGAGGACTGCCGGAAGTTCATCGCCAGCAGTGTGGAGGTTGTGAATCACGCGCTGCGCGGCATTCCCGAAGATCGCGTGCGATTCCACACCTGCTACAGCACGAACGTTGCGCCGCGCGTCAACGACCTGGAGTTGAAGCACTTTATCGATCTCATGTTGGGAATTCGCGCTGGCGGATATTCGTTTGAAGCCGCCAACCCACGCCACGAGCACGAATGGCAGGTGTGGGAGGACGTGAGGCTGCCACAGGACAAAGTGCTGATCCCGGGCGTTGTCTCGCACTGCATCACCCTGGTCGAACACCCGGAGCTTGTGGCGCAGCGCATAGAGCGTTTTGCCAGCGTGGTGGGACGCGAGCGCGTGCTTGCCTCGAACGACTGTGGCTTCGCCACGTCGGCCGCGGGCGACGAAGTCCACCCTGACGTTGCCTGGGCCAAGACTCGCGCATTGTGCGATGGGGCCAGGCTTGCTTCGCAACGCCTCTGGGCGCGGTAATATCGCACTCCTGCGCTAGTTCTCTTCACAGAAGGTCGGGGAGGGGCAAACATGCGAAGCTCTCGACGGCGTTTCTTGCAGCTTGTGCCGCTGGGGTGCGCGACTACACTCCTGGCTGCTTGCACTCCCGCGCCCGCGGTTCCCGCACCCGCGCCGACCAGTCCGGCGGTCGCACCGGCACCTACGGCTGCCCCGACCTCGGCTCCGGCCAGCGCGGCAGCTAAACCCACGGCGCCGCCGCCAACCGTTGCGCCAACCAGCGCGCCTCCAACGGCAACTCCGGCCAAGACGTCCGTGCTACCGAGTTACATTCCGCTGGCGTCCAAGCCGAAAGCCGACTATCCCAGCAAGGGTGAACTGTACGAAGACGGCTACATCAAGTACCCCGCGAATCCGGCAAAGGCAACTCCGCCAGATGCCCCGGGCCAGGGCAGTACCGTGACGGTCTTCGTCGACGGCCTGTATTCGCCACCAACTCCGCTCGAGCAGAATCCCGCCTGGCAGGCAATCAATAAACAGCTCAATGCGAACGTTCAGTTCAATATCGTCCCACCCGCCGACTACGCGCCGAAGCTCGCGACTCTCATGGCAGGTGGTGACTATCCAGATCTGATCAGCCTGTTTGGCGGACTCAACGCGGCTCCCAATCTGCCGAATTTCCTGCAGCAGGCCGCCGCGGACCTCACGCCCTTCCTCAGTGGTGACCCGGTCAAGGCATATCCGAATCTCGCCGCCTTGCCGACCTTCGCCTGGCGTAATGCGGGGAGCGTGATCGGAGGTCACCTCTGGACCGTCCCGATCTCGCGCCCGAGCATCGCCAGTTTGATGATCAAGAACTCGACCGTTTGGGACCAGGAAGTTGGGCAAGACTACGCGCCCAAGAATGCCGATGACTTCAAGCGAGTCTTGCAAGAGTTGACGAACCCGTCGGCAAATCGGTGGGCCATTGGTACCTTTCAGGCCGCACTGTCAGGCCCATTTGAGATCGCATGGTTTGCTTCGCTATTCGGAGCGCCCAACAACTGGCGCCTCGAGCCCAGTGGCAAACTGGTCAAGGACTATGAGACGCCTGAGTTCAAAGAAGCCGTCGGGTACGTGCGCGATCTTATTGGCGCCGGCGTCTTCTATCCTGATTCGCTAACCACCACCAGCCCGCCGGCGGCGATGACGAACATGGTCTCAGGCAAGTGCGTGCTCTCGGTGCGATCTCTCGGGTTGGACTGGACCGATGGCTACCAGCAAGGGCAACGTCTCACTCCGCCGCAGACATTCGGCTTCATGCGCCACTTCGCCGCCCACGACGGCGCCAAGCCTGTCTTCTTCTTAGGCACCGGTTATGGCGCCAGCACCATGTTGAAGAAAGCAAGCTCCGATCGCATCAAGGAGTTGCTCGGCATCTTGAACTGGACCGCCGCGCCGTTCGGCAGCCAGGAAGATTTGCTCCTGACCTACGGGATAGAAGGCACCGATTACACGCTCGACGCAAGCGGCAATCCTGTAACCACCGACGCCTGGATGGGAGACGCATACAACGCTCCCTGGCGGTACATGAGCCAGCATCACCAGGTCATGTACAACGCCAACTATCCGGAGTTCACGAAGCTCGTGGCAGATGCGGAGGCTGCACTTATTCCGATTGGTGTGTCAGACGCAACGCTGGGGTACTACTCGCCAACCAACAACGCCAAGGGCGTCAGGCTGCGGCTCAGCTTCAATGACGGGCTGCTGGAGGTGTTGCAGGGGCGCCGCGGACTGGGTGAGTTGGACCAACTGGTCAGTGATTGGCAAAACAACGGCGGCGAGGACATACGCAACGAATACCTCGCCGCTATCGCTGGCTGATACTGCAGAAGACTAACTCTCCGTTGGGAGGACACCAATCCCTGAGGTCGACACCATTCCGTGCTATGGACACCACTCCGTAGGGTAGACATCACTCCGTGGAGGGGAACATCACTCCGTCGAAGGGACATCACTCCGTTGGCAGGACATCACTCCGTGGAGGGGAACAACACTCCGTTGGGAGGACAGCACTCCGTCCGGAGGGACAGCACTCCGTCCGGGGGGAGATCACATCGTGACGGGGGATATCACTCTGTGAGAGGGTGAAACTCGCTTAGCTGTCGAGGGGCACCAGTTTGGCGGGGTTGTGAATGCTGATCTGGTCTACCTCCTCATCAGATAGCCCGAAGGCTCGCATGTAGCCGCGGATCAGGCGCATTGCTTCTACTGAGTTTGGAAAGAGCGGTTCGCCGCAGTCGCTGGAGAGGGTGACGTAGTCCACGCCGGTCGCGCGGATCGCGGCTTGCATCTGGTATGGGTCGACCCCGAGCAGGGGCGAGATCTCATCGAAGGTGAAGTTGAGGTAGATACGCTGCGAGGCGAGGTCACGCATCTCGTCGACGCTGAGGTCCACGAATGGGCTGAACGGGTGGTCCACCAGGGCGCGACTCAGGCCGAGCCGCAGTGCCTCGTCCAGCATCGCGTAGAGCTCCGGATGAGACGCGTGGGCGAAGGAAACCATCACGCCGGTATCCGCCACCACGCGAAAGATCTCGCGCACCTGCTCCTTGAGGTTGCCGTGCTCGTCCAGCAGGTAGTGTCCGCATTTCCTGGCCTCATCCCAAGGCAGCGGTCCGGTGTGCGAGCGCGGATTCGCACTCTTGTCCCACCAAATGGGTGGTCCGCCGATCTTGTGGATGGTGTTCGCACTACGCGCAGTGGGCATCCAGATGGCGACAACTCCATCTTCGATCTGTTTGCGAACTTCGTCAGCGGAAACGAGCGCGTCGCCGGAACCAACGTTGTATCCGGCCCAGGCCTGAATCGGTTCCACACCATTGTCGTCGGCCCAGCGTTGGAGTTGTTCCAACACGGCGCGGACCGACTCCGCGGGGCGGGCACGGCCAACGATCGATTTGTACAGCAAGCCACGCATGCCATTGACGGACGCATACTTGGCCAGGTCGAGTGCGTCCTGCTGACCATCGTGTGCATGGCAGTGGACGTCGATGACGCCGCGCACGCCATTCACCGACGGAGGATGCTGGACCTCTTCTTTATACGCGCGACGCGCGATATAAGACGTCAGATACCGTGGTGCGCCAGGTTCGGCGACGTATCGCACCGCATCGCGTGAGGGTGCTTCGGTGGTCATCGGGATGGGTTTCCTTTCAGTACTAGAAGAAGATGACGCCGAATGTTTCTGGTGGACCCTGCATCAATTTCGTCCAACTGGAGCCGGCGTCAGTACTGGCAAAAACGCTGCCATCGGTGTACGTCGCAAATGCCGCATCAGGGTTGCCTGGATCGATCGCCAGCCCGGAGATCATGTACGGGTACCCGGCCGGAATGCCGTTGTCGAGTTTCTGCCAGGTCTCGCCCGCATCGTCGGTGCGAAGCACCCACGCGTGCGCACCGCCCACCTGCTCGCTCGTATCACGACTGTAGCGCGAGGCGGTGAACGGGCCGGTGCGGGGGCCTTTCGGGCCTTTCCAGGCGGTTGGGCCTTGCTCCGCGGCGCCGACGAACAGCCGTTCCGGCCGGTCTGGATGCATCGCGATCGGCACCGCGTAGCCGCCACCAATGCCGTACTCGAGCCGCTTCCAATGCTGGCCGTTGTCGTCGGTGCGATAGGTACCACGGCCGGTGGTGGCGAACACGCGTGCCGGCCGGGCGGGGTCGCGGACGAGCCAATGCAGGTCGCGGTGTACGCGACCTTCGATGTGGCTGCTGGGCTCGTACGGCAACAAGCCGGTTGGATTTGGTGCCGATGGCAGGGCCGACGGATCCGGTGGACCGCTCATGTCACTCCAGGTGAGACCCCTGTCGCGACTGACCACCACTCCACCTTCTTCGATGCCGACCATAATCTCGTCGGGAGCGGGCGCGTAGAGTGTAATCACACGGGGATGGGAGTCGTGCGGCGGAGGCGGAAAGGTCCAGCGCGGATAATCGGGCAGCTCGCGTAATCCGCTCAACTCGCGGAACGACTTACCTCCATCCTCGCTGACGAAGACCGCCGCGGGCAGTGTCCCGATGTAGAGCTCGTCCGGCCGCGTGGGGTGAATCGCCATGGTCCAGAACTCACGGTAGGTGAGTCCGCCGGCGGGTAGCCACTGCCACGTCAGGCCGCCATCGTCACTCCGATACACCTCCGTCGTGCTGCACGCGTACATCCGCCCCGGATGGAGCGGGTCCGGAAGAATGGATCGGATATTCTCGCCCGGCAGGAACTCGCCGAGCACCTCTACCTGGCGCGCAGCCCCATCGATTCGACAGCGTACGATGCCGTTGCGGCTGAGCAGACACGCGTCTGCGATCCCCTGTGCCACGACCATACGGCCAGTGTACCCCTACACCCGCGCTAGCGCAGAGGTGCGCTACTGGGCACAGCTCTTCGTGTGCGAGGAATAATGGCCTGAATGACTGATACCCACACGGCACTCATCTCGACGATGACGGACCTCGACGCGAGCATCGATACGCTGGCAAGCCAGGGTGATTTTGGCGCGCTGGAAGGGCTGCTCGCCGATGACTTCCGCTACAACCACTCGACCGGCCACTCCCAGGACAAGCGTGAATGGGTGGACGGGCTGAAGCCGCTGGTGGGTCGGAGGCAGCGGGTCGCGAGCTCGATTCAGATCGAACTACACGGTGATCTTGCCGTAGCGATGGGCGACCTGGATATCAGCTGGACGGACGGTCGCCACAACTATGACCGTTACGTGCGCGTCTATCGGCGCTTCGCGGACGGGAACTGGCTGCTGGTCTCTCAGCGAACCGTTCCCGCCCACGATCGAGCTTCCGCTCAGAGTTAGCGGGCGCCGGCGGCGACGGGCGCCGCCGCCAGGTGCTTGGCATAGAAGGCGAACACTTTCTCCCAGGCATCTTTGGCCTGTTCGGGACGGCTCATGGGGCGATCCGTCGCGAAGAAGCCGTGGCCGGCACCGTCGTAGCGGTGGAACTCGTAGTCTTTGCCCGCCGTCTTCAGCGCTGCCTCAATGTCGTTGACCTCCTGTGGAGTGGGGAACTGGTCATCGTTGCCGAAGATCCCGAGCAGCGGACAGTGGATCTGGGGCGTCAGATCGATGGGCGCGACCGGGTGGTGTTCGTTCGTCGGCCATCGCTCGCCGCGGGTGACGGCGCCGCCCCAACAATCGACGGCGGCGTCAAGCTCCGGGACCTGACTTGCAGCCAGATAGGCCAGACGCCCGCCGGAGCAGAAGCCAATGCAGCCGACCCTGCCATTCGAGATATTCTGCGCCTTCAGCCAGCGTGCGGCCGCGCTGAT
>JAFAZN010000344.1 GCA_019239775.1 Chloroflexota bacterium | reverse complement strand
GGCGGCGCTGGACTGTTCGACCATTCGCGCGGCGACGCGCTCTCGCCGACGGCGGGCGCGATCGCGGGCGTGCTGGGCCTGATCGTTACGGCGGGCATCGCCATCCTGCTCGTGAGTATGAACCCGAGTTTCGCCTCAGGTAAGGCCGGCGGTACGGCCAATCAACTCGGGGCGGCGGCCGCGGCGGGTGGCGCCCCAGTGGTAGAGCCAGGCAGTCCGGCAGCGGACGGTCAGCAGATCATTGCCGGCAAGCCGTGCGTGGGCTGTCACACGATCCCGGGCATTCCGGGTGCCAACGGCACGGTCGGACCGAACCTGGCGGGTGTGGCAAGTCGTACCAAGATCGCCGGCGGCGCTGTCAACAACAGCGGCCCCGACGACCTGAAGGCGTGGATCCTGAATCCGCCCGCCAAGAAGCCTGGCACGCTGATGCCGAACCTCGGCCTGACCGACGACGAGGCGACCAAGATCGTCGCGTATCTCGAATTACTTAAATAATTGGGGGATTTGCTCCGCGGCCATGCCCGGGGCAGTAGCCTGGCACCTGGGGGCGGCCGTAACTCGCTTGACTTCGTCTCCAGTTAACCCGCCCATAACACACCAGGACTCGAACTCGTTGACAGTACCGGGAACTGAGCCGTCCCCATCCATCGAGGGCCCGGACGACCCAAGAGTCGTTGAGCTCGTCAATCGCGTTGTAGCCCGCGGCGACCCCAACGCCTTTGGTGAGTTGTACGACCTGTTCATCGAACGGGTGTATCGCTACCTGTACTTCCGCACTGGCAGTCATCCTGAAGCTGAGGACCTCACCGAACAGGTCTTCTTGAAGGCGTGGGAAGCGATCGGCCGTTATCGATGGCAGGGTCGGCCATTTCTGGCCTGGCTGTACCGCCTGGCGCATAACGCGCATATCGACCATGTTCGCAGCCAAAAACCAACCACCTCACTCAATAATCACGATCGGCCGGTTGAGCTGGCCAGCTCTTCCGCGACGGTTGAGTTGGCGCGTGCGCTGGATGCCGATTTGCTGGCGCGTGCGTTGGGCGAGCTCACTCCCGACCAGCAGCAAGTCATCGTGATGAAGTTCCTTGAAGGCCTCGATAACGAGCAAATTGCGCACAGCATGGAGAAACGCGAAGGCGCCATCCGCGCCCTACAGATGCGTGCGCTGATGAGCTTGCGGCGAGTGCTCGAGCACCAGGGCGAGTTTGGGCAGGCCTAGGAGCGCGGCCGCGATGCAAACCTCGTCCCCAACCTGTTCGAGTCGGGATGCGTTGCTCCTAGGCGCAACCTGTTTGACCGCATTCGGCAGGCCGAATGCTTGGCTTAAAGGCGGCCGTGTCTGCCGTGTCGGACTCTCTGTTCTCGCCTGATCACGAGCCGACGCGCGCCCTGTTGCTGGCGCAAGCGCTGGAGACGTGCATCGGAGCCGAGCGACGTGTACCTGGCTCGGCGGATCACATCATCGCTCGCCAGCCAGCCTGGGCGCGTGGCGAGCTGCGGCGACTGGTAGCGCTCGCGGGCTCGCTGGATGCGGCCGCGACCAGCGCGGTCATGTCCGAAGAGTTCCGTGTTCGCGCTCGGGCGCGACTGATGCGGCGCATCGCTCCAGGTCTGGTCGAGCGCAATGAGCATTCGAGCCCCACGGAGGGCGTGGGCGTGCGGCTCACCTCGCTGCCATCGCGCAACGGCCATCAGGTCGTGCGCCGCCGGCGCACGAAGTGGTTGCGACGCGGTGGTTTGGGCGGCCTGCTCGCCGCGGCGCTCGTGGCCGCGGCCACGCTGACCGCCTCCGCCAGCGCGCTGCCGGGTGATGCCCTGTACGGGGTCAAGCAAGTGCGGGAAGAGCTCGGCGTGCGCTTTGCGCCGAGCGACGATGCGCGAGCGCTTGCGCTGCTCCAGGCCGCAAATACTCGATTGGACGAGACCACGCGGCTCCTTCAAGAGGGCCGTACCGACCAGGTCTCGCAAACAACTCAGCAGTACGACGATGCGCTGAACCGGGCGACGATCACATACGTCGTGACGATTGCCGCCGCCACGCCGACGGACCCGACGGCTGGGACGATGCAGAGCACGCTCAGCCAGGAGCAGGAACAGCTGCAAAATCTGCTGAAGAGCGCACCGGAACCAGCTCGCGCCGATTTACGCGAAGCGCTGGTGGCGACTGAGCGAAGCCGCGCCCTCGTGTCCGAGCCAAATCCGGACGAGCCGCGGGCCGGAGTACCGAGCTCGGTCGCCGCGGCGCCGACCCCGGTGACAGAGACCGAGCCGCGCGGCTCACCGTCAGCGCCTCCGCCGGTGGACATCGTGGCACAGCCAACACAGGCACCCGTTGCCGAAGCCAGGGATCGCCACGAAGGTCGCGACGTCGCTGAACACGGCGAGGGTGGCGCACTTGACGCGCCGACGGCCGTAGTGGCGCACGCCTTGCCGCCGGCAGTTTCGGCGCGCTCGGCGAACGTCGATTCTGGCAGGCGCCAGGAGGTGAAGGTCGACGACGGTCAAGCTCCGGATTCTGCTGACGCACGACCGGATGACGGCCAGGATTATGTTGTGACTCCGTCAGCAAACCAGGACGACGAGCGTGGACGCGTCGCGGAACCGGCTCCTGCGGCGCCGCCGGTACAGGCGGCGGTTGCTCAGCATCAGTCGTCTGCTGCTTCGGCAACCAAACCGCAGAAGCAGCAGCAGACACAGGTGGTGGTGCAGGCCTCGCAGGGTGGCAACGGTCACGCCAGCACGCGGGATGCTGACGCGGGCTCGCCGCAACCACCGCCGCCGACACCGGTGGCGACACGCGCGCAGAGTTCAAACGCCGCCGGCTCTGACAGTCACCGCGCCGGTGGGAGCGATACGTCCGCCGGCGGCAACTCGCGCTCCAATAGCAGCAGCAGCCAGAGCACCAGCACGAGCCAAAGCAGCAGCACCAGCCAGGGCAACGGCACGCAGGGCGGCACCAGCCAGGCCAGCAGCAGCCAGAGCGGTAGCAGCCAGGGCGGCGGTGAGCACGACTCCGGTGGCTCGGCCAACCAGGGCGGCGCCAGCCAGGGCGGCGCGAGCCAGGGCGGCGCGAGCCAGGGCGGCAGCACGCAGGGCAGCAGCACCGGCCAGGCCAGCGGCACTCAGGGCGGCGGCAGCCAGAGCGGCGGCAGCGGCCAGAGCGGCGGCAGCGGCCAGAGCGGCGCGAGCCAGGGCGGCGGCAGCGGCCAGAGCGGTAGCAGCCAGGGCGGCGGTGAGCACGAGTCTGGTGGCTGGGCTGGCCAGAGCGGCAGCGGCTTCGGCCACGGCCACTGAGGCGGGCGAAGCGCCTCAGGCGGCGGAGCGTGAGCGGCGATAGCGTTCGGCGCGCGTAACCGTTCGCAGAAATTCCGCTGCGGGTATCGCGGTGTCCGCGAGATCGAGGCACGGCCCGCCAGGCTGGCACGCGTGCGCGATCAGGGCCACAGGCACGCCAAGGTCCCGAGCCGCGACCATCAATGGCTGCGCGCGATCGTCGGCGCTGAGCGCCAGGACGTCCACCTGACCCTGCTGCAGGATCGCATGCCCCTCGTTCAGCAGTGCGCTCGTGGTGGGCACGTTGCCCGGTCCGACTGGCGGAACGAACACCGGGTCCAGTCCCGCGCTGAACGCGGCGGTCGCCTCGTCGATGTCGTACCAGGCACCGTACGCACGTGAGATGAAGACGGCGCCGAGCTCGCGCGCGGCGCGAACGATGTCGCCGAGCCGCGGCACGGCGTCGGCCTCGATTGCCCGTACGGCCCGCAACAGTACGGGATAGTCCACCAGGAGCGCGACGCGGTCCCGGCTAGCGGGCGCTGAATCTGGCGAAGTGATGCATTCAGGATAACGGTCAGACCGTGGAGATACAGGAGATACCGTCAAGGGTGAAGCTCGATCGTGACCGAAAGCCACGTGTGCCGGATGCTAAGATCCGCAGCGCGGCTCGCTACGAGTGAGTTGTCGCCCATGGTGCTCCCACGTCTTCGCTTCGTCGCCACTGCCGCCGTAGTTAGCGCTCTGGCTACGAGCGCGTGTGGTCCGCTGGCGCCAGTCACGACCAACGCGGCAACGACCACCCAGGCAAATACGACCACGAGCACGGTGCGGATCGGCAAGGCAGTCCGCGGTGACCTGACCGGTGTCGCCGCGTTTACCGCGCAGATCCAGACCAAAGGCCAGGTAGCCATCATCCCGAGCGTGAGCGCGGCGCTCACCAAGTTCGACGTCGACGTCGGCTCCAAGGTTCGCGCGGGTGACACGCTGGCCGAACTCGATCACGCGGACCTGGATGAACAGGTGCTGGCAGCCCAGGCGGCGCAAGCAACGGCCGAAGCTAAACTCGCCGAACTCAAGGCCGGGCCAAAGCCCGAGGTGCTGGCTGCTGCGCAGGCCAACTCCAACGCGGCGGCCGCGCGGGTGAAGGCGCTCCAGTCCGCGCGAGACAACGCGGACATCAGCACGCTCGACCAGCGTGTCAAGGACGACCAGGCTGCGCTACAGGCGGCGCAAGCAGCGATGCAGCCCGACGCCCAGGCCGTGGCGCAGGCCGATGCCGCAGTCCAGGCTGCCCAGACCAAGCTCAACGACATTCAGTCGGACCCCACGAAATCCAAGGATCAGAACGCGGTCAACGCGGCCAAGTCGGACCTCCAGAAGGCGCAGGATGCAGCGACGAAGGCACGCCAACCGACAGGTAGCCAGGCGGCGGTGACGCAGGCGCAGAATGAGCTGCAAGTCGCGCAGCAGGAACAGCTGCTAGCGCGGCTTTCGACCACGGCGTTCGATCTCGACGAGGCCAGGGCCCTGCAGGATGCTGCGCAAGCGCAACTCAACCTCGCCAACGCGCCGGCCTCGCCCGAAGAGCTACAGGCTGCGCAAGCCCAGGTCGAAGAGGCGTTCGCTCAGGCTGAGCTGGCTCGCGCACGCGCGAAGGACGCCACAATTGTCGCCCCGATCACGGGCGTCGTGGCGGAGATCAAAGCGCAGGTCGGTTCAACAGTCGGGCCGTCGGCGGCGATTATGACGTTGATTCCGCCCGACATGCAGGTTGTCGTCCAGGTGGACGAGTCACAGGTTTCGCTCCTCCAGGTCGGCCAAAGTGCAAACCTCACGGTGGACTCGTTCCCGCGGGACGCGTTCGGCGGCACGGTCAAAGCCATCGCACCCGTCCTGGACCCCCGCACACGCACCGCCGCCGTCCAGGTTGACGTGCCCGATCCC
This sequence comes from Chloroflexota bacterium, assembly GCA_019239775.1. Lineage (GTDB taxonomy): Bacteria > Chloroflexota > UBA6077 > UBA6077 > CF-72 > CF-72. Next base: position 6,441 of record JAFAZN010000344.1, on the reverse strand, counting down.
CAGGGCAAGCTCAAACCGGGCATGTTTGCCCAGATGGCGATTCAACTCGGCCAGCACCAGGCAACGCTCATGGTTCCGAGCGAGTCGGTGCTGAAGCTCGGGTCACCCGATCCATCGGCCCCGCCTCAACTCGTGGTGTTCACCGTGACCAGTGGCCGCGTGCACCGCCAGCCAGTCACCCTGGGCCTCTCGGACGGCAAGAACATCGAGATCCTGCAAGGCCTCCAGGAAGGCACCGACGTCGTGCTCAACCCACGTCCGGACTTCCTCGAAGGCGAGCTCATCAGCGCCAGCTAATCCAGACGGCGGCGCCTGACGTTCATCAGGCAACGGTCCGCTTTAGACAACCCTTATGTCCGGTTTACCAGTTCTCAACCACGAAGTTCTGAGGACGGAGCGTACGGCTGTGTAGAACCTGAAGTGCAGGCCCGCACACCTGCTGGAGGAAAATGCCCCCGCACGGCAATAAACTCATACTCCCGGCTGCCCTCCGGGGCGGCTTCGAGCGCAATTCAACCGGGATTGCGATCGAGGCGCCCGGTCGCGAGCCGCTCGCGTACCACCAGTTGCTGGAACAAACGCGGGCTGTTTCCAGGACGTTGCAAGCGCTGGGCGTCGGCCCGGGCGTGCGCGTGGCAACCCTGCTGCGCTCGGGACCTGAAACCGCGGTCCTTTCGCTGGCAGTGATGTCTTGCGCGGCACTAACACCACTTAACCCTGACCTGACTGCCACCGAGCTCGAGCGCGACCTGGCGTTGCTGGGCGCCGAGGTCCTGGTCGTGCCGTGGAATCTCGACTCGCCGGCTCTCGAAGTCGCCCATCGGTTGGGCCTGACCATTCTGCGTATGCAGCCCCGCCTCGATGCTCCTGCTGGGACCTTCGAGCTCCAGAACGAGACTCCCGCGAGACGAACCGAACACTTGACACGGGTGCAACCCACCGAAAGCGACGTGGCGCTGGTGCTCCACACGTCGGGGACGACCTCGACGCCGAAAGTCGTGCCGCTCACGCATAAGAACCTCAGCCTATCGGCAGCAAATATCGCGCGATCGATGCGGCTCGGACCTGGCGACGTGTGCTTGAACGTGATGCCGCTCTTCCACGTCCACGGGCTGATCGGAGCATTGCTGTCGTCGATCGCCGCTGGCGCAACGGTCATTTGTCCACCTGGCTTCGTGGCAACCGAATTTTTCGACTGGATGGACGAATGCGGTCCAACCTGGTACACGGCAGTGCCGACAATGCACCAGGCGATCCTTGCTCGGGCGCCGCGCAACAGTGAGATCATTGGGCGGCACCCTCTTCGATTCATCCGTTCGTGCTCCGCCGCGCTCCCTGAACCCGTAGCGCAGGAACTGGAGAGCACGTTCAGCACCCAGGTCATCGAGGCGTACGGCATGACCGAAGCCTCGCATCAACTGGCGATTACGCCACTCGGTGCTGAGGGAAGGCGATCCGGCTCCGTCGGCCGCGCGAGCGGGCCTGAGGTCGCGATCATGGACCAGGATGGCCGCCTGCTCGGCCAGAACGAAACCGGCGAGATCGTGGCGCGCGGTCCAAGCATCATGGCCGGCTACGAAAACAATCCAGCGGCCAACGACGCCGCGTTCAGCGATGGTTGGCTGCGCACAGGCGACCAGGGCTACATCGACGCCGACGGCTACGTCTTTATTACCGGACGGATCAAAGAGTTGATCAACCGTGCTGGTGAGAAAATTGCGCCGCGCGAAATCGAGGACGCCCTGCTGACACACGCTGCTGTCGAGCAAGCCGTTGCGTTCGCCGTACCCGACGCAAAACTCGGCGAGGAACCGGCGGCAGTGATCGTGTTACGGCCCGGTAAGGCGGTCGATGCCACGTTATTGCGGGCGCATGTCGCCTCTCGGCTCGCGGCCTTCAAGGTGCCGCGCATCGTCAAAGTGGTGGACGAGATTCCGAAAGGCCCGACCGGCAAACCGCAGCGCGCGCAGATGGCACGGCGCCTCGGGCTGACTGCCCAGCCAGAGACCGCTCCGGTGTCGATCGACACGGGTGTGCCACTCACCCCGTTGGAGCGACGCGTGGCCAAGCTGTGGGCGAGTGTGCTGCGCATTTGCGCTGACGGTATCCAACCCGGGCACCAGTTCACCGACCTGGGCGGTGATTCGATCCTGGCCGCCCAGGTGGTCGCCCGGGTACCGGACGTCTTCGGCATCGAAGTCTCGCTGCTGGACATGTTCGAGCATGGAACCGTGGAGACTTTTGCACGCCAGATTGCACATTTGCTGCCTTCTGCACGCCAGCTCCACCAGCATCGCATCCATCTCGTTCCCATTCAAACGGCTGGAGACCGGCTGCCACTATTCGCCGTGCATGGAGTTTTCGGGGACGTGGCGTGTTTTACGGATCTGGCGCGCGAGCTCGGACCGGACCAGCCTGTCTACGGATTGCAAGCCCAGGGCATTGACGGCGTGCTCGCGCCGCTCACTCGTATCGAAGACATGGCGTACGCCTACATTGCCGAGATGCGCCAACAGCAGCCGCATGGGCCGTATCAGCTGATTGGCTACTCGGGCGGCGGCAGCATCGCTTTCGAGATGGCGCGCCAGCTCGAATTGGCTGGCGACGACGTCGCGTTGGTTGCCGTGGTAGATCACGCGCCCTACGCGTTCGGCTACCACCGGCCAGAGTGGAACGCGCGGTACGTACCTCGAGCCGTGGCCAATGCCTTGCGTCGCGCGCCATACGCACTCCAGGCCGCCCGCTGGCTGGGCTGGCGCAAGTCCGTGAACATCGTCCAGGCTCGACTCAAGATTACCGCGCGGGCGCTACGCGGCCGCGTCAGCAAAGAGTGGGAGACCGTGGTCGATCGCGTCGCGAATGCCCACGCCGATGACCTGGAACAGATGCCGGACTACCGCCTAGAGGTGGTGGCTTCACTCGATCAGGCAAATCGCGACTATGTACCTCTGGCGTACGGCGGCTCAATCGTGTTGATCCGCTGCGAGCGCCAGCCATTGTTGTGTGCCCACACGCCGGACATGGGTTGGTCACGCCTTGTGCGCGGTCGGGTCGTGGTCAACGTCGTACCCGGGAGCCATCGCAATGTGCTGTATCCGCCTTACATCGGCGGTGTGGCGTGTGCGCTGAAGGCGCACCTGATGGCGGCACCGGCGCCAGCGCCGCGCGAGCACACGCCGGCTTGCGCGGCCTGAGGGCGCAACGAGCCAGTACCAGTGAAGCAACCTGCTCTCAACGCGAGCGACCTATTGTGACTGCGATCCCACCCGGTCAATGGAGATCGGCCCCGCATGGCACGACGAATCACCTGGAACGGAACTACCGACGAAGCGATCGCTCTGCTGCACGCGCTACGCGAACATTGCGCGTGCGAAGTTGCGAACGGGCGCACCCTGGCGCCCTGCGCCGCACACAGCATGCTGGTCCAGGATCAGCGTGCGGTCGACGGCTTGTTGTTCATGCGTCGCATGGCGGCGCGCTTGCTCGCCGAAGAATTCGACGTCCCTCAGCAGGTGCCGCTCATACACGAGCCACTCTTGGTTTAGGCTTCGCCAGAAGCCAGAAGCGAAAGTAGCGCCATTCGCACGTACAAGCCGTTTGCGGCCTGACGGAAGCACGCGATGCGCGGGTCGAGGTCCAGCTCTGGCGGCAGTTCCGGACCACGGGGTAGTGGGTGGAGGACGCGCCCCGTCTCTGGTAGCCGGGCGAGCACGTCATGGTCCACGGTGTACCAGCCGGCGCTGGCTTCGAAGCGGCGCGCGTGTTCGAGTCGGCTGGTCTCGGCGCGCGTGACGTAGATCACGTCGACCTGCGATGCCACCTCGCGCAGGTCGCGAACCTCCTCGATGACGGCGCCAGCTGAGGTGAGGTGTTCTCGCACTTCGTCGCGCATGCGCAGGAGAGTTGGGCTCACCAGGTACAGGTGCAAACCTTCGAACTGGGTCAGGAGGTAGGCCAGCGAGTTCGTAGAACGTTGATAGGACAGGTCGCCGACCAACGCCAGTCGGAGCCCGTCGACATGGCCCAGCTCGCGCCACAGCGTATAGACGTCCAGCAATGCCTGAGTGGGGTGTTGGCCTGCGCCGTCGCCGGCGTTGATTACCGGTACGCGCGACACCTCCGCCGCCCGGCTGGCCCCGCCTTCCTGGTCGTAGCGAATCAGCAGGAAATCGTGCGGATACTCGTTGAGGACCCGAATGCGATCCTCCAGCCGCTCTTCCTGGGCGTACTGTTCGTGACTATCGATGCCATGCACGGTGGCGCCGAGCAATGTGGCTGCCATCTCGAACGACACGCGCGTGCGCGTGCTCGCCTCATAAAACAGGTAGAACAGGCGTTTACCGGAGAGCGCTTTCTCCAGCTGGTCGACGGGCGTCTGCTGCAGCCGCAGCGCGGTGGGGAACAAGCTGTGTTCGAGCCACGGGCGCGTGAACTGCCGTGCGTCGAGGATGTGTCGGAGCACAGGCACCATTCTGCACGCCTAACCGGCGCAGGTGCGCCATCAACGCGCGGCGGTGGACGGCCAGGTGAGCGAGGGCGACGACGAAGACGCCGATCGAGGTCCACTTGTGGAGACCAAACTCAGTCAGGCCGAGCAAGGAGGCCACCCAGCCGGAGATGAACGAGACGATCAGGAGCGTAACAAGCAGCAGGTTGATCGTCAGGTTCACGTCGCGCTTGGCCATGGTCGTACGCAACGGAAAACGCACGTGACATGCCCGGGGGACGGCCTGAAGCCCCTCAGGTTGGTGACAGGTCCGTAAACGAAGATTCTGTCCGTTACGTAATCGCGATCTTCTCCCGACTCTAAAGAGGTCTATCAAAGGATTCATCCTGGTCTACTTCCACAGCGACGAGCGCCCGACACTTACGCGGACCGTGGGCCTCCACCCTGTAAAGAGGAAAACCCTTCTCTCAAGAGAAGCAGAAGTCTGCGAATGCAACTCAACCTGGTCTCAACCGCCACCTTACCCGGCGTGCCCGCCCCAACGAACACAGTGTCGGCCAGGATGCAGCCACAGCCGCTCAAGATCGGACTCGATGCCACAAAAGTGGTCGTCGTTGGTGGCGGCACGGGCTCGCACACCGTCCTGACGGGGCTGCGCCATCGGCCGCTCGACGTGACCGCCGTCGTATCGGTGATGGACTCGGGTGGAAGCTCAGGGCGGCTGCGCGATGAATACGGAGTCCTTCCGCCCGGTGATGCCCGCCAGTGCCTGGTGGCGCTGGCTGGTAATGATGACGAGGCAGCAAGCCTGCTGCGTGCTCTCTTCACCTATCGATTCCACGGTGGGCGCTCGCTCGACGGCCACAACCTGGGCAACCTGTTCATCTCGGCGCTGACCGATATCACCGGCTCGGTCGAGGCAGCCTATGCATGGGCGGGCCGACTGCTCGGGGCGCGTGGCCGCGTGATTCCGGTGACGACGTCCAACGTCCACCTCTGCGCCAAGCTCACGGATGGCCATGTCCTGCACGGTGAGGCGTCAATTGACGTGCGCACCGAGCATCCGGACGCGGAAATCGACTACGTCTACCTGGACCATCCGGCATACCCGACCCACTCGGCGATCGAGGCGCTGCGCGGTGCGGACCTCGTCGTCATCGGTCCGGGCGATCTGTACACGAGCCTGATTCCGAACCTGCTGGTGGATGGAATCTGCGAAGCCATCGCGGCGGCACGTCAGCGGGTGTACATCGTGAACCTGATGACCAAACCAGGGGAATCCGACGGATTCACGGCAAGTACGTTCGTGGACCGTCTGCTGGACTATCTCGCACCCGCCCAACTGGACGCCGTACTGGTGAACACCAGCATTCCGGATGACAAAGTGTTGCAGCGGTATGCGCGCGAAGGCGCAAGTCTGGTGGAGGTGGACGCGGAAGCCATCCGGCGGCGGGGCATCGAAGTGATCGCGCAACCGTTGGTATCAGCGCGTCACCTGGTGCGCCACGATCCCACCGCCGCCGCGGGCGCGCTGCTGGACTGGCTCGCGGCTCAGAAGACCGAACCTTTTACCAGCAGTTCCCGGATCTGACCGGGCACGGCCACCGCGGCCACGTAGCCGCTCGGAATCTCTACCTCGCGGAGGGTCCACTCTCTTGCCGGTGGAGTTGCAGGCCACTCCAGTAGACGTGCATCCTCATCCGGAGAAAACGTGACTTCCACCTCCTGGACGTTCATGCTGAAGCCGAGTCCGGTGGCCTTGACCACCGCCTCCTTGCGCGTCCACGCCCTGAAAAATGCGGCCTGTCGATCTGAAGGTGGGAGATCTCGAAACGTCTGGAGCTCCCGTATCGAAAAAATGCGGCGTGGGAGGTTCTCCACCTCCGCAAACGGGCGAACCTCCTCCACGTCGACGCCGATCGGCCGTGCGCGCGCGAGCGCAATAAGCGCAATTCCATGTGTGTGCGAGAGATTGAACTGCAGGTCCGTCAGCG
>JAFAZN010000317.1 GCA_019239775.1 Chloroflexota bacterium | reverse complement strand
CGTACGGCGTGTCGAGCGGCTCTTCCAGGCTTACCGCGCCTGCCGCCAGCGCTCTCTCATATGCGCCATCGGCATCGTCCACGTAGACGTACAGAGACGCAGGAAACAGGTCGCGCTCGCCGGCTGGCGAAATCATCACGAGGGAGTCGCCGATGCGAATTTCGGCTGGCCGACCCTCGTGAATGTCGCCGGTAGCCCCGAAAACAACGCGCAGGAACTGCACTTCGGCGAGGACGTAGAAACGACCATGCGCGGCGTGACTGAGTGCAAGTCAGTTGAGGGCACGCCAGAGTATGGATGAGTTGGCGCTCTCGCGGTTTACCGGAAGGCGACGAGTGCTCTCGTGATCCCGGGGAATCGGCACTGTGGGACCAGGTCCGGCACCTCTTCGACCGATCGTAGAGGCCGAGAACGTTTGAGCCGGCTGCGCGAAGCCAGTGGCACCAACGATTCGCGTTCGCACCGCGACCGGGACCTGCCGCCGAATGGCATACCGCTTGCATCGCTCGGCAGTCCCCTATGACTGGAGGAGCTATGAACGCGATCCAGGTCTTGCGAGCGATGCACGCAGACGCGAAGCACCAATTGAAAGTGATCCTGGCAGCGGACGACCCACGCCAGGCCCAAGAGCAGTGGCAGGCGCTGCAGCCAGTGCTCGAGTTGCACGAACAGCTCGAGGACCAGTTCGTTTACGGGCCGCTGAGCCAAGAACATGGAGCGGGTACGCCGCTCGGCGACTGGTTGCTGCGCCACGATGCGGACGTACAGATCGTCAAACAGTTGATCGCGAGGTCTGATGGCTTTCAACCCGGAACCCCGGACTGGCGCATGGGCGTCGGTCAGGTGGCCGACGCGTTGAACAAACATGTGACGGACGAAGAGGGCCAGATCTTCGGTCGCATCGAGCAGGTGTGGGACGCGGACCGACTGAGCTCCGTCGGCGGCGATATGCAGAAGGCCAAGGACCAACACAGCAAGCCAGCCGCCGCAACCGCGCGCCGGCGCCGATAGACGAGGAGAACTGAGCTATGCCACGCAACCGCTCCAACGGCACGCCGCGCGATGGACTGCCGGGCGCTGGGATGGGCAAGGAAGAGCAGCTTCACCAGTACCAGGCTCGACCCGAAGACGAGCTACTCACCACTAATCAAGGCGTCCGGATCCCCCACACTGACGATTCGCTCAAGGCCGGCGAACGTGGACCAACGCTCATGGAGGATTTCCACTTCCGTGAGAAGATCACGCATTTCGACCACGAGCGCATTCCCGAGCGCGTCGTGCATGCACGCGGCTCCGGCGCCCATGGCTACTTCCAGGTGTACGAGTCCCTGGCGGATCTGACGTCTGCATCGTTTCTCCAGGATCCGAACAAGAAAACGCCGGTCTTCGTTCGCTTCTCGACGGTGCTGGGCTCGCGCGGGTCGGCGGATACCGTCCGAGACGTCCGGGGCTTCGCCACAAAGTTTTACACCGACGAAGGCGTGTTCGACCTGGTCGGCAACAACATTCCGGTGTTCTTCATTCAAGACGCGATCAAGTTTCCAGACATTATCCACGCCGGCAAACCGGAGCCGCACCACGAGATTCCGCAAGCCGCGACCGCACACGACACCTTCTGGGACTTCATCTGTTTGATGCCCGAGAGCATGCACGTGATCATGTGGGCTCTCTCCGATCGCGCCATTCCCCGCAGCTATCGGATGATGGAAGGTTTCGGCGTCCACACCTTCCGATTGGTGAACGCGGAACGGACATCCCACTTCGTCAAGTTCCACTGGAAGCCGCTGCTTGGCGTGCATTCGCTAGTCTGGGATGAAGCGCAACAGCTGGCTGGCAAAGACCCCGACTACCATCGGCGCGACCTCTGGGAAGCGATCCAGCAGGGCGATTACCCGGAGTACGAATTCGGCATTCAGGTGCTCAACGAAGAGGACGAGCACAAGTTCCCGTTCGACATCCTGGACGCGACGAAAATCTGGCCGGAGGAATTAATTCCCGTTCGCCGCGTCGGCAAGATGACGCTCAACCGCAACCCGGAGAACTTCTTCGCCGAAACGGAACAGGTGGCGTTCCACATTGGACATCTCGTTCCTGGAATTGACGTCACCGACGATCCGCTGCTGCAGGGCCGGTTGTTTTCGTATCTGGATACGCAGCTTCTACGACTGGGTGGACCCAATTTCGCCGAGATTCCGATCAATAAGTCGGTTGCACCTGTCCGCAACAACCAGCGCGATGGATTCCACCGGGCGCAGATCGATCACGGCCGAACCGCCTATTTCCCGAACACGCTGGGGCTCGGGTGCCCGGCGCTCGCGGCGCCGGCCGACGGGTATGTGCATTTTCCGGAACCGGTCGAAGGCGTCAAGATCCGGCGGCGCAGCGAAAAGTTCAAGGATTACTTCAGTCAGGCTCGGCTGTTCTACAGGAGCTTGTCGGAACCGGAGCAACGCCACCTCATTGACGCCGCGCGCTTCGAACTGGGTCGGGTCGAGAGTCCGGTCGTACGTCAGCGCATGATCGCGATGCTGGACCTGGTCGATCGGGAGCTGGCGACGCGAGTAGCTGAGCGCATCGGCGTGGAGCCGCCCACCGGCGAGGGCGTCGAAATCCGGGATGCCGCCGGGGAGGCACTCCAGCGACGCGAGGTGAAAGCCGAGAAGGGCAGAGCCGTGGAGGTCTCGCCAGCGCTGAGCCAGATGAACACGGTCAAGGGCTCGATCCAGAGTCGGCGCGTCGCGGTATTGCTGGGGCAGGGATTCGAGGGGGAGCAGTTCGTCGCGCTCAAGACGCGGCTCGAGGAGGGCGGTGCGCACCCGGACGTGATCTCATTGGCACTCGGCGTGGTCAAGGCGAGCGACGGGACGCCGGTTCCAGTTGATAAGTCGTCGCAGGTGGCGGCCTCAGTGCTGTACGACGCGGTCTGCATACCCGGCGGCGCGGAGCACGTCCAGGCCCTGTCGGAACTCGACGAGGTGGATGTTTTTCTGTGCGAAGCTTTCCGACATGGAAAGCCTATCGGCGTAGTCGCCGAGGCGCAGGAGCTCCTGCCGCCAAATGTTAAAGGGCCCGGCGTGATAGTCGGCGGCTCCGATCTCGCGGGGTTCGTGGAACAATTCGTCGCTGCAATTGGTCAGCACCGCTTTCCCGAGCGCGAGGGCGCTCGCGGCGGTGTTGGCAACAGCCGCCGCTAACTGGCATCTCTAACCGGTCCCTCCTTGGCGCCCACGACGAAAGCGGGGTGGTCGATGGGCGCAGGAGGAGCCGCGTGGCGGGAGTTGTCCTCGCACCGTGCGACGCTGGCGGCAGCATAAGCAGCATTGCGCATTGCCTCGGGTCCAGCCAGTCTGACGGTGCCGCGGGCGTCGATTGCCCAGGTGCCTGGCCGATGAGCTGTCACATTCCGCACCAAGCTCACCGTTCAACGGAGTGGCATGAGCCGTCCAGGCTAGCGAACATGCGCGGCGCGGCAGCGGCCGGACTTGCGATCGAGAATACAAGCACAACGGCTGCTGCCAGTGCCGAGGTGATCAGCCGGCCGCGGATGGTTCGCGCGCGCTGCAGCTGGAGTACTGGGCTCATGTAACTTCACGTATCCGGACCAACGCGTCGAGCGTGATCCCCAGTACCGGGGGAACATAGTGAGCTAACGTGGGGATTCAGGGCTAGTGAAGTTCGGCAAGCGGGGCTTTCCGCGCATCAGACAGCCAGCTGCAACCCGCGGTCAACTTACGCTGTTAAGCCAGGCGTGGGATATCTGTTTGTCGACGATGCACGAGCGCGCCTGGCCGCCGCCGAAGACTTGCTGGACGACGGCACGGCGCGCGTGCTGGAACGGTTCGGAGTTAAGGAGGGCTGGCGCTGCCTGGAAGTCGGCGCCGGCGGTGGTTCGATCGCGCGCTGGCTAGCGGAGCGCGGTGCGGATGTGGCCGCTACGGACATTACTATTGACGACCTTGATCCTGGTTCGAGCGGGCGCGTCGAGGTGCGCGCGCACAACGTCTTCACTGACCCGCTGGAATCCTGCGCGTTCGATCTGGTGCATGCCCGCCTATTGCTCGAGCATCTGCCAGAGCGCGAGGCGGTGCTGCAGAAGCTGGTCGCGGCCCTGAAACCGGGCGGCTGGCTCATCGCCGAAGACGTCGACTATGTGTCGGCTATCCCGGTGAGCGCCCTCGGTGGCAAGGAGCACGCCCACACTCAGGCGATGCGCCTGCACATGTTCGCCAACAGCGGCGTCGACCATAACCTGGGACGCGCCTTGCCGTCGCTGCTTCGCGCCGCGGGCCTGGAAGGCGTCGACAATGCGGGTCGAGTCTGGGTCATGGAAGGCGGCACTGCCGGGGCGCGCTGGTTCAAAATCTCGATGGCGCATCTGCGGCCGCGTCTGGTTGGCCCGGGCAAGTTGAGTGACGCCGAGGTCGATCGCATGCTGGATCTGTTCGATAACCCGGCCTGGTCGGCGTTGTCGCCGATCGTCATGGCGGCCTGGGGCCGGTGCCCCGCCCTCTAGCCTCGCATTTGTGGCGGTCGGCGCCGGAGGAGGTGCGTATCCTCATCTGACTATGCCTCGCACGCGCTTGCAGCGCAGCGCACCCCTGGATCCGATTCGCTACAGCCACGGCTTTCGCGTCGGCAACACCGTCTATCTGGCCGGCGCACTTGGTAGCGAAGCGGATGGCAGCATGCCGCCGGACATTCGCATTGAGATCGAAGGTATCGCCGGACTGGACTGAGCGCGTGATCGTGGGCTGACGCACGTGCGTTACGGTCTCACGGTTTCCAACTCTGGTGATGTCTCGGACGCCCGGCTGCTCGCGGAGATTGCGCGCGCAGCGGAGGCGGCCGGCTGGACGCTTCCTTCCGCGGCGAGATGCTCGACGAAGCGCTCGAGCTACACGTCAACTTCTGGACCGGAGAGCCGGTGCGGCATGACGGGCGGTGCTATCAGTTTCGTGGCGATTTCGGCCCGGGCGGTCGGAGGTGAATCCAACGCCGCTGTTGCCGCGGCCGCGCCAGACACCACGCACACCGATTTGGGTAACTGGGATGTGGCCACGTAAACCGCCGTTCCGTCGCGCATTGGCGGTCAGACATCCGGAACCGTCCGTGCCCGAGATGTGGGAATTGTTGAACCGTACATGTCCGTCGGCGCGACCTGGTGGTTGGAGAACGTCAGTCCGTGGCACTTTGGCGGAACTGGAGCGGACCCTGGCCCATTGGCGCAACCAGCAGCCGATGTGCCCGACTACGCTTCGCTTGGATTGGATTGAACGCGTTGAAGCGAGGCGAGAGCCGTCGGGAAGACGACTCTCGGCCTCGCACGCGCGACGTGGTTATCAGTCGAAGTCGATGTCGCTGTCCCAGGCTGCGCCCGACCATCGGCTGCCGTCCCAGTAGGTGCTGGCCCACCGCGAACCATCCCAGTAGTCGCTCGCCCATCGCGAGCCGTCGAAATGAGACCCTGCCCAACGACTGCCGTCGTACTGAGTGTTGGCCCAGCGGCTGCCGTCCCACTCGGAGCTGGCCCAGCGGCTGCCGTCCCACGCGGCGTTTGCCCACCGCGAGCCGTCCCACATGGCGGTGGCCCAATTCGAACCATCCCAGAGGAGCGTCGTCGTACCGTTCGGTGGTGCAGAGGCACCGACAGGCAGCGGGAAGTAATGATCACCAGGCGGAGCGTGATCGGAAGCGACCAGTGCCGCGGCAATATTCAAGGCGCCCGCCTGGTCGAGTTGGCCCGGGTAGGTTGTGGCGGTCTGAATGAGGAGTTGGCGCAATTGATTGGGCTGCAGACCACCGTGGCGCTGCAAAAGCAGGGCAATCGCGCCGGTCACCGACGGAGCGGCCATCGATGTGCCGCTCAGACGGATATACGCGCCGTCCGGAGTGATGCGGTCTGGGAATTCGGCCGCGAGCGTAGAGCCATGGCCATTAATGCCGGTGGACAGGGCGCTGACGACTTTTCGTCCAGGCGCTACCAGGTCCGGCTTGCTGAAGCCGTCCTGCGTGATTCCACGGCTGCTGATCGGACACAAGCTGTCATCAGTTGGGGTTTGCGTCTGGTTGTCATCAAGACAGCCGACAGTGATCGCGTACGGGTCGTTGGCGGGCGCGTACCAGACCGCGTCCTCGGCAGTGCCGAGGTTACCCGCGGCCGCCACCACGGCGACATTGTCCTTCCAGAGTCGTTCGACGGCGGCATCCACCGGGCTGTCCACGTAGCTCGCGGCCACGCCGCTGGAGACGGACAGGTTCACCGCTCCAATGTGGTAGGCGTCTCGATTCGCGCGAACCCAGTCCAGGCCGCGCAACAGGTCCGACTCGTAGGCAACTCCCTGGTCGTCGGCGATCTTGACGCTAATGACGGTGGCGCTTGGCGCAACCCCGTAGTAATTGCCAGGGGTGTCGTGGCCGTTGATGATCGCGCTGACATGCGTGCCATGCCCATAGCCATCTCCAGGCCCGCTTGCGTTCCTGTTGACGTTCACCGCGAGGATCTGCCCGGCGATGTCGGCGTGACTGGTATCAATCCCACTATCAACAACCGCCACACTGACGTTTACCCCTGACTCCATGTGGGCGTCGGGCGTTGCCGCCCCAGTCCAGGCTTTGGTCGCCCCGGAGACAAACGGGAAGACAGTGCGTAAGTTAGCCGGGCTGAAGCCCGTCTTTGGTGCAGGCACAGGCTTGGGGGCCGGCGGCCGGGGCGCCGCGCTGGTAAGCGCGGGAGCAGCCACAGGTAGAACCTGAACGGCTCCATCCGGCGAGATGTACCGCACGTACGGACTGGCTGCCAGCTGGGGCACGCCCGTTTGGGGCAGCGTGAGCACAAACGCGGGAATGTACTGATACTGCTCCACGATCGACGCCCCGGAGATGGGCGCCGTCAGCGTCGAAGCGCTGATGTCGTTCTTTGTCTTCTGCACGACTACACGGACCAACTTGGAGGGGTCGGCTTGTGAGCCATATTGCAGCAATGGGTGGATCTTTGCATTCGGATCGAGCTGGACCACCGTTGGCGTGCTGGCGCTCGCGGCGGGGCCCACCAATGTCGATCCCAGCAGCAACAGCGTGGTTGCGAGGGCAGCCAGGCGTCGAGCTCTGTGGGTGACTTGCATCTCTCTGAGTGTCGGTGTGATTGGTAGTAAAGTGACCCCCGAGATGGGGGATCCGTGGGGTGATTTGCCACGCGAGGTGCCCCTCCGCTGCGCACTGTGGGCTTCTCGTTGTTCGAGCGTTTTGGCCGGTTGGGCCGAGGCGACCTGGGCCTGACCAGAAGACTGGTCAACTAAACACTCCGACACTCAGCTGGCTGACGCCGAAGCCAACCAGCAGCGGTGCGAGCAGAGGGTCAGCGGCTGCTTCCCCGCACACCGCGACTGGTCGCGCATGGGTGCCGCCCGCGCCGCAGACGTTATCGATTAGCCGCAGCACCGCGGTTCAAACGCGGTGCCGAGGTCGGCCAGCTCCGGGCTGGTGCGATCGGCTGAAATCGTGTACTGGATCAGGTCGTCGGTGCCGATGCTGAAGAAGTCAACCTCTCGGGCGGGCGCATCTGCCATCAGCGCGGCCGCCGGGACTCCCCTCATCACACCCACCTGGATTCCAGTCGCGACGCTGGCGCCAGCGGCTTGCCAGACTGAAACCGCCCGGTCGAGTGCGGAGCGCGCCTGACGCGCCTCGTCCAGAGTCGCCAGCATGGAAACGTGATATGCAGCGGAAGATCCGGCGCACACTCCGACAGCGCCCGCAGCTGGACTTCCAGTAGTTCAGGATAACGTAAGCTCAGCCGGACTCCGCACACGCCGAGCGACGGATTCGCCTCCACGACGGCGGGCCGGTATTCGGCCGGCTTACCGCCTCCCACGTCGAGTGTCCGGAACACCACCCGGGCATTGGGCATCGCCTGGCGAATGCAGCGATACACGGAGCGTTGCTCCTCCAGTCCAGGGCTAACCGTTCGGCCGAGAAACAGCAGTTCAGTGCGCAGCAGTCCGATGCCATGCGCGCCCGCTGCCACTGCTTGAGCTACGTCGCGAGCGGAGCCGGCGTTTGCCTCGATAAGCACCGGTACGGAAAGCGGCTGGAGCGGACTCTCGGAATGCACAACTCCGTTGGTTGCGATTGATAGTCGATCAGCTGCTTCGGGTGCGATCAACAGCCGACCGGCCGTACCATCGACGAGCACCTCTTCGCCCTCCGCAATCTGCAACAGCGCGTCGCCCAGCCCGAGTGCGAGAGGGATGCGGAGCGCGCGCGCGACGATT
>JAFAZN010000299.1 GCA_019239775.1 Chloroflexota bacterium | reverse complement strand
TAGTCATCGGCATCTGGCATGAACTGTAAAGATCTGCGGCCATTGCAGGATTCGAAACCACCGCTGGATTCGAACCGTGTGCCCGCCGTTCCCGCGAAACACGTCGCTGATGCGCCAAAATGGCGAGCGGTCCCCCAACCACAGAGCCCTACCAAGAACGGCTAATCGGAATCCTGGGGTGATCGGAAGTGAGCCCCCTGGGACTCGAACCCAGAACCTAGTGATTAAGAGTCACTTGCTCTGCCATTGAGCTAGAGGCCCGCGATGCCGTTTGACGGCCTGCTGATTATAGCCAACGCGGCGAAAGGCTTGGCGCCAAAGCGAACTGGCTCGGGCTCGTGACGCTGCCTTGGTGCCGATGTGCGCGATCGCCCTGGCTACTTCGCCGGTGCCGTGGACTGCGACGAAAACGGGGGCGCCAAGCGCGATGCTCGCGATTAGGCCGCGCGATGCTGGGGTTGCTGATGCAGGACTCAAGGAAGGGTCCCTGGGGCAAGCCGTCGGCTGCCGCGCAGGCTCGTGATTTCGGACGTCGGAGAACTCTTGCTACACGGGTCGCGTGAGCCCGATTCCTGCTTCGTGCGCGCGTCGCATCGGCGCTGAGCGTTGGGGGGAGCGCCAGCCGCCGCACAACCATTGCATCAGCTGATCACAGTTCGGTCTCTGGTTTGATGGCAATGGCGCTCGGGTGTCCGGTCAGGCAGCGGTTTGCCCATCGGCGTCTCCGTCCGATGGCATTGGCCGAAAGCTGTTCGGCTGGGCTGCCGACCGCGAAGCCTGCCACGCCGGCTCTGCCGCTTCGGCAAAGTCTTGCCAGTGCTTGTTGCGGCTGTCCTCGTGCCACCGACTCCGTCGAGTAGGGACGCGTCGCTCGATGTATCCGACCGGCGTGAATCCTATTGGTGACTGACACCGGCAAAGTCATGACCTCCGGTGCCATTGGACAGTTCGAAATGGGCAACACCAGCCCGGATCTGCCGCCGTGCATGCGCTAAATCGGGGCACGGACCGCGAGCGTCCTCGTCGCTGCGGGCGGAGCCGTAATGCGCGGCGCCAATCTGCCTCCGGGCCCGTCGCCAATTCCCCGTTATTCCGCGTTCCGTGGTTGATTGTGTCTGGCCCGGTCAAATTGATTGCGGGCCTCAACCGTCGCACTGGCGGGGATTAGCGGTCGCGGCGTCATTGTCCAAAATACACGTTGGCGCGACGGCCCAATCACCAACTGGTACGAGGATGTCTGAGGCCCTGAAATCAGGCGCTGGCGACCGCGGGTGGGTGGAGTTGGCGGATGGCGTTGGCGTAGCCGGCGCGCAGGATGGCTACGTCCGAGGAGTAGGCGATCAATTGGACTCCGGCGTCGATCCACCGCTGGGCTTCGGGCACACTGTCTACCAGCATCGCTACGTGTTTGCCTCGAGCGCGGGCGGCGGTGATCAGGCGCTGGCGGTGTTCGTCCAGCACCTCTGCCTGGCGTGACGTCCCGAAAACGCCGAGGTCTTGCGCGAGGTCGGTCGGGCCGAGAGTGACGGCGTCAATGCCTTCCACCGACAGGATGTCGTCCAGCTGGGAAAACGCGTCCGCTGTCTCCAGCATCACCGTGACATGGACCTGCTGATTGAGGTGGCGCAGGCGTTCGGCGGGCGTCATGTCGCCATCGAAGTCGGTGCCGGGGCTGAGACCGGCCATGCCGCGGGCGCCGACGGGCGCGTATCGTGCCGCCTGCGCCACCTGGTAGGCGATTTCAGCCGTGTCCACTTGCGGCACGTGCAAACCCCATACGCCAACGTCGAGCAGGCGGGTGATCCACTCGCGATTGCCTTCAGGCGGTCGGACCACGAGCGGGAAGTCCAACGCGCGGGCAAGAACCGCCATGTCGGCGACGGTTTCAATCGAAGGCGACGAGTGCTCCATGTCGACTCGGGCGTAGTCGAGCCCAGCGCTTTTCAGAAGAGTCAGGATGGCTGGATTGCGGGTCAAATTGATCCACGTGCCGACCTGGACCTTGCCAGCGGCGATGGCGGCGTGGAGCGGATTAGTTTTGATGCTCATGGCGATGGGGGTGGTTCGATTGTAGTCAGGCCCGCTGCGTGCCGGTTGGTCTAAGCGCGAGGTAGTGACCAGGACCGCAATATGGCAGTGACAACGCGGGGCGGCAGGCACCGGTTAGACGCAGTGCGGCAAAGGGATGTTGGCAGTAGCGAAGCCCCTTCTGAGCGCGGTGTGGGAATGGCACGCTTCCGCGCAGGTGCGTCACGACAAAAACGAACTGCTGACACAGACTATGGCGCAGGTCGGTCCGATCGCATCGTGCGAGTTCGTGCGAAATCAGGCGTTTTCGGGCCGTGTCGATTGGCGGAATATCAGTGACCAGGCCCACAGGCCACTTGCGATCCAGGTGGGCAGGGTTGCTAGCTTCACGAGGAACTCGCGAGCGCTGGGCGCGTTGTCGGGGATCGTCTCCATCGGCATATAGGCAGCTCCCAGGCTGTACGCGACTACCAGCAACACTGTCGCTGCGAGCGTGAACGGCCAGAGCCACCGATCGCGCCGAGCCGTGGCGAACGGGATGATCCACAGCAGGTACTGGACGCCGAAGCCGCTCGTTGCGAAGTAGAACACCGCAAACGTCGCACTGATCGCGCGCAGCAGCTCCATGCGCCGCCGGTAAATCAGCCACCAGGTTGCGGCGAGCGCCGCCACGAGGACGTACCGTCCGGCGAGGTACATCAGGTGCAGCGGCCGTGAGACGAACTCGGGGTCCGGCAACCACCACGGAATCGTGCCGTTGCGCACATACTCCACCACCATCCACGCGACGGGATAGCCCCACTGACCGAACCACGACGAGTAGCCGAAGAAGTTCTCGGCAACATCGTTCGGCCACCGCACAAAGTACGGCAGCGTGCCCAAAGTGGCAGGTGCAACGGCGAGCACCGTGAAGAGCATGCGTCGACGCCACGTGCGCAGGCGCGGCAGAAGGATCGGGAGAAGCAGCAGCGGGACGGGTTTGAACCAGATGCCGAGGCCCAGGGCCAAGGCGCTGCAAGCGAGCTGTGGACCACCGAACGTGCCGACATCGTCCTGCGATTGTGCTGGCGCAAGGGTGGTAAGGGCGCCTCCGTCCGGGACGGTCTGAAGTTCCCTTCGCAGCGGCTTTGTGGGTTCATTTGAGATGAGCCAGCATGCGAGGACCGTTGGCGCCAGCATCAGTGAATCGAACTGGCCGTGATAGCCGCTGATCAGAATCGAAACAGGGTTCAGCGCGTAGGCTAGGGCGATTGTCGCGGCCCAGCGCGGCGATCGCTCGGTCCGGAATGACCAGTGATACAGCAGCAATGCGATGGCCGCATCGGCGGCGATTGGCGGCAGTTTGATCAGCGTAAAAAACGGGAGGCCGCTGGCGTCGTGGATGAGCACCGCGGCGGAGCAGAAGTAGATCCACAGGACAGGCCAGTTGTGCAGTTGCGTTGCATAGAAGTTGTCGCCGCTGAGCAGAAGGCGTCCGAGCAGCTCCCAGGTGGAGACATCGGAGGTGCCATAGGCGAGGGCCGCTGGGACCAGGCGTACGAGGAACGCTACGGTTGCGATCGCGAGCCCGAGGCGCCACGGCGCCTGCGCGGGGACGCCGGCAGCATCACCAGAAGTAGGCGGGGCGGCGGCCAGCGTATCCACGACAGTGGCAATCTTGCCAGGCGCTGACGGTTGGCAGCGCCCTCCACCTAATGGCGCGAGAGCATGCACGGCGCCAGACCAACGCTTCCAGGGCGATCGGCGGCGCCAGAGCACGACAGCGCCAGGCCGATGCGTGCGCTGCGACGCGGAGATCGGCGGGACGAGAGAACGCGCGGCGCCACGGCATGCATGCGCAGCAACTCGGTGATCGGCGGCATCGCAGCGCCAAACGCGCCAGACCAAGCCGTGCGCAGCAACTCGGTGATGGGCGGCATCGGAGCACCCAACGCGGCAGACTTGGGGATTGCCAAAGGTTGGGGAGCGCGTCGGGTGTGGCGGCTTGGCGTGTTCAATACTGGAGCGATGTCCGCAGGTGATGGGCGTTAGTCGCGCGGCGGGGGAGGTTTCGGCGGAGCACTTGCGACGCGGACTGCCTTGTGCGATTGGGGTTGGGATTCGGGCCGTTAGAACGCTGGACGCCGTCGCGCCGCCGCTGCATGCGGTCGAGGAGGCGGCTCTTGGGCCACGTGCGATCGAGCAGCGGCGCAGAATCTTTGCACTTGGGCGAGCCGCCGCGCGGGACGCGCTGGCCGAATTCGGGATCCACAACGCGGCCATTCCCCGCGCGGATGGTGGCGAGCCGGTCTGGCCTGACGGGTTTGTTGGATCGATCACCCATTCGCGCGAAGTGGCGATCGCGATCGTCGGGCGGCGCGATGACTACGCAGGCCTAGGTGTTGACATCGAGGAACTTGCCCGGGGGCCGAGTCCCCGCGCGGCTCGGCTCGTGTGCCGACCCAACGAGATGGCCTGGGTCGATCCGGAATCCGGCACCGAGCGGCTCGCCCGACTCTTTTCCGCCAAAGAGGCTGTCTTCAAAGCGGTCTATCCCATCGAACGCGTGTGGCTCGGGTTCGCCGACGCGGAGCTCACCTGGCGTGAGGATCATCAGGTGTTTGAGGCGGAGCTCCTGAAAAGCGTGGGGCAGCGGTACCCGGTTGGGTTCGTGCTGTCCGTCAACTCAGTGCTGGGTGCGACGTGGGTGCTCAGCAGCGCGTACCTGCCGGCGCCAGCGGAGTGACTGCGAACAACGGCGTAAGCTGGCTTGCATGATTGTGGACGTCCATGCGCATTACCATCCGCGCGCTTTCGAGCAGGCGTTGGCGCGTTTGCCCGAGCGCAGGACCGGAGGTCGGGGATTTGCCGGCGGAACGCACCCGGTAACTGACGATGCGGCGCATATCGCACAACGACTGGAGATGATGGACGACGCGGGAGTCGGCGTGCAGGTGCTTTCTCCAGCCGCCGGTTGGGCGCCCTATTCCCAGGATCAGAACGCGGCCGCTGAGGCGGCGCATGTTGCAAATGACACCCTGGCGGAACTCGCCAACAGCAAGCCCGACCGGTTCAAGGCGTTGGTATCACTACCGCTACCGCACGTTGACGCGTCGCTGCGTGAGATCGAGCGCGGTCTGGATCAGTTGGGCATGATTGGCGTCAATATCCATTGCTCCGTGCTGGATCGTCCGGTGGTCGACGACGCCTTCTTGCCAATCTATGAGGAATTGGACCGACGGCATGCCGTCGTCTTGTTTCATCCAACAGGTAACGGTGCGAGCTCGCCGCTCGTAAATGATTTCGGGCTTGGCGGAGCCATCGGGACGTCAATCGAAGACACGCTCGTAGCAATGCACTTGATTGCGCGCAAGATCCCGTCGCGATTCCCCGCTATCACCTTTATCGTTCCGCATCTGGGCGGACCCATCGCCATGCTGCTTCAGCGGATCGATAATCAATTCTCGATGGCCTCGCGCGAGCTGCCGGAACCACCGAGCGTGACTGCACGACGGTTCTTCTACGATACAGTGGGCCACGGATCGCACGCCGCGTTGCTTTGCGCGTGGAAGGCATTTGGCGCGGATCACGTGGTGCCGGGCAGCGACTTTCCCGTGCTACTCAGTTATGAGACGTATGCACGCACCTTCGCCTGGATCCGCGAGGTGGGACTGCCGGAGGCGGATGTGGAGCAAATTCTGGAGCGCAACGCGCCGCGCGTTCTCGGTCTGGCGGAGACCGCGAGAGCGTAGCGCGATTGTTGCAGTAACTTGGTTCAGCGAGTAACGGTTTGAGCTAAAGTTGGCTGGTCCGCACGCGGCGCGCGCACCGGAGTCCGGACCTTCGGGCGGCCCAAGCCGAGCGCGATAAACCGCGCTGGCAGGTCTCGTAGCAGCGGCAGGCGCAGCAAAAGTGGCGCGAGCGGCGGCAGCGTGACCTGATCTTGCGAGCCCAGCGTTGGGCGTAACACGTTTTCTTGCAGCAGACTCTGCATTCCCTGCATTGCTCGAACAGGAAGCTCGCGACGGCGTTGCACACGCGCGAGATGTCGGAGCTCCACCTGGCCGCGGCTCAGCGGTTCCCAGAGCAGATTCGCGGCCACGACCGCGTCTTGAATAGCCACATTGATGCCGACTCCGGCGATTGGCGACATCGCGTGCGCGGCATCGCCAATGCACAGCAACCCCGGCCGATACCAACGGCGTAGTCGATCCGCGCGCACGCGCAGCAACTTGATCTGATCCCAGTCGTGAATTTCGTCGACGCGGTCTGCGATCTCAGGCGCACCTTCCGCGAGTGAACTGCGAAAGGCGGCAAGTCCGCTGGCTCGAAGCTGCGCATACGCACCTTTGGGAATGACGTAGGCGATTTGCCAGTAGTCGTGACGGTTGATCAGCGCGAAGAAATGGCCGGGCTGCAGGCGAAGCTCCACTGATTCGCTGTCGGATGGTCGACGACTTATCCGGAACCACAGGACGTCCATCGGAGGTGAGGTCTCGGTGAGCGGTAAACGCGCAGCCTCGCGAACGCGCGAAGTGCGACCATCGGCGCCGATCGTGAGATCCGCGTGGACTTCGTCAACTCCGGCTGGCGTCTGAAAACGGACTCCACTCACGCGGCCTGCATCGGTCAGCAGGTCAGTGACTTCCGCCTCGGTGAGCAGCGTGAATGTTGGATAGCGTTTCGCCTCGGCGGTAACGAACTCCAGGAAATCCCATTGAGGCACAAAGGCAACGAATTTGAAGCGTGACGGAATGCGTCGGAAGTCCTGCTGCATGTGGATGCCGTTCGGCAGACGCATTTCCAAACGCGCGACTTCGGAGTGAGGCAAGTCGCGCAGAAAGCCATTTGCGAGGCCAAGATCGTCGAGGATCTCGAGCGTGGACGGGTGAATGGTGTCGCCACGAAAATCGCGCAAGAAGTCCGCGTGTTTTTCGAGCACGACCACTGGGATGCCGGCGCGTGCGAGAAGAAGTCCCAGCATCGCACCGGCCGGGCCGCAACCCGCGATGCAGCAGCGGGTGTTGAGCATTCTCCCAGTCTAACGCTCGTGACGCACTGATGGTCCGACCGGGCAACGGTGCATCTTCTTACACCGTGGTGATTTCAGGTTCGCGCGGAATCACCAGTGCACAAATGATGTACAGCAAGAGGGCGAGCGGTCCAGTGGCCAGGAACGCAAGAGCCCACGCGAGGCGGAGGATGGTCGGGTCCACATCGAAGTAGTTGGCCAGGCCGCCGGCGACGCCGGCGAGCATACGCTCAGTTCGGGATCGATAGATTCGGTTCCGCAGTTCCATGCACATGGGACGCGCGCGGGGCGCGCAGGGTTGCAGTGCCCGACAGATCAGGGGCGTTTCTCAGGAACGTCCAAGGTTCGCTGCCTACGATCAGTCCAATCTCGTCAAAGGCAACCAGATCGGAGAACTACGCCAATGGCCCTATCTCGTCCACAAGCCCGTCCGCTGCTCGGGGGACGCGTTCCCAAGCGCGTGCTACTGATCGGGCTGGCGGCCGCGGTTGGGTTGGGCGGCACATATGTGGCCGTCGAAGGTAATCCGCTGACGCGTTCGCAACAGGCGGTGGTGTACGACACCACGCCCGTTCGACAGGGCACCTTGCAGGTTACTGTCAGCGCGACTGGACCCGTCACCAGCCCCCAAAGCGTCCCGCTGAGCTTCAAGAGTTCGGGCAAATTGGCAGAAGTGGACGTGGCCGTCGGACAGCAAGTCACGGCCGGACAGGTGCTCGCCAAACTCGATCCCAGTGACCTCCAGGCGGCGGTCGATCAGGCCCAGGCCGCGCTCGATCAGCAGCAGGCCAACCTGACCAAGCTCCAGGCTGGCGCGACGCCGGAGCAAATCGCGCTGGCACAGGCCCAGGTCGCCGCGGCCCAGACCACTCTCGACGGAGCCCAGAAGAACCTTCAGGCAACTCAGGCAAACTCGAGCAGCACGATCAATGCGGCGCAGGCCGACGTGAGTTCATCGCAGGGTGCTCTGGCCGACAGCCAGCAGTCACTCCAGGGAGCGCAAGATCAGGCAACCGCCGCCACGCAGGCCGATCAGACCGCTGTGGGCAATGCCCAGCAGGCCTATCAGGACCAGGTCCAGACGTTCCAGGCCAACTGGACCCAGGCGCAGGCTACGCTCAACCAGCAGAACGTCGCGGTCCAGAACGCGCAGAAAGGCGTCGACGACGCGCAAGCAGCGCTGGCATCAGCGCAGCAAGCCTCGGACACGGCCAGTAACGCCGATACGGTTGCGGTGCAGAACGCGCAAGCTGCGCTGAACAACGCGCAAAGCGCGCTCGCGGCTACGCAACAGCAAATCACGGCGGCGGTTCAAGCTGACCAGGTAGCGGTGCAGAACGCCGAGAGCAACGTGCAGGCCGCGGAAGCTGCCTCCAACAATGCCGCGGATGTGGCCGCCGCGAGCAACAACGTCGCGTCCAAGCAGGTCAACCAGGCGAAGTCCAGCCCGACCTCGACTAGCGCCAGTGTGGCGACCTCCCAGGCGCAGCAGGACCTCACTTCGGCGCAAAACGATCAGTCCACGGCCAACGCACAGGATGCGATCACGACCGCCCAGAACGCATTGAAGACCGCACAGGCTGCATTGGAGACCGATCAAGCGAAGAACCAGGGCAGCCTGGTTTCAGCTCAGGCAAATGTCACGACTGCGCAGAACGCGCTGAAAACGGCACAGGCGACGCAGCAGACAAATCAGGCGAAAAACCAGCAGAGCCTCCTCACTTCGCAACAGCAGGTAACGACGGCTGAGAACACGCTCAAGTCGGCTCAAGCCGCGCAGGCAAGTGCGCAGGCGCAGAACCAACAATCACTGGATTCGGCTCGCGCGAACGCAAATCAATCGCTGGGCAGCAGTCTCACGGCGCAGGGCGCTCTCAATTCCGATCAGACCAAGCAGCAAGCAAGTGTGCAGTCCGCGCAGAGTACGGTGGACCAATCTCAATCCGCCCTGGATAAGTCGCAGAGCACGCTGCAGAACACCGTCACGACGCAGGCCGCATCATTGCAATCGGCGCAGAACACGGTTGCCCAAAATCAGGCTGCCTTGCAGACGCAAATGGCGACGGCGGCGCAAACGCTCGCGCCCGCGACGCAACCGGACCTCGACGCGGCTACCGCACAGGTTGCCAATGCGAAAGCGGCTCTGCAGACAGCTGAAAACAACCTCTCCGCGGCGACACTGGTTGCTCCGGGCAATGGAACGATCGCGAGTTTGAATGGCGCGGTGGGTCAGTGGATTGGTGGTGGAGCAACCTCGTCTAGCTCCAGTTCTTCGACGAGCACGACGTCATCCAGCGCGTTTATCACGTTGAGCGATCTCAACACGCCGCAGGTGAGCGCGTCGGTGTCGGAGGCTGACATCGGCAAGATCCAGCCGGGGCAGAAAGTCAATTTCACGCTGACGGCGTATCCGTCGCGAACATTCACGGGGACGGTGACGAGTATCGAACCGGCCGGTACCACCACTTCGAACGTGGTTTCGTACAACGTGCTGATTTCGGTGGATCCTACCGACGTCCAATTGCTGCCCGATATGACGGCAACCGTCACGATCATTACCGAGCAGGACGACAACGCGCTGCTGGTGCCGAACGCCGCGATTAGCTACGCGCAGAGCCAGAGCCGGTCTTCGACCGGAACCTCCAGCGGAGCGAACGGCAATGCAGCGCAAGCTGGCTCGAATGCGGCAAACGGCGCGTCGACGAGTGGAAACGGCAACGGTGCAAATGCGACAAACGGTGCGTCGAGTGCAGCGAACGGATTTCTGATGGTGCTGCGCAATGGTTCGCCGGTGCGCGTGCCAGTGCAGCTTGGCTCCAGTGACGGCACCACTACCGTGGTCGTCGGCGGACTCCAGCCAGGCGACCAGGTGGTGACCGGGACCTCGACCGGCTCCAGCTCGAGCCGAACTGGCGGAAGCTCCAGCAGCGGCAACATCTTTGGCCTGGGTGGCCGACCAGGTGGCGGCAACGGCGGCGCGCAAGGCGGCGGCCAGGCGCGTCCTGGCGGCCAGGCTGGTGCGGGCGCTGGCGGCAACGGCGCCGGCGGCGGCGCTGGTAACGGTGGCGGCGCAGTTGGCAATGGCGGTGGTGGTAACGGTGGCGGCGCAGGTGGCAATGGCGCTGCTGGCAACGGCGCGAATGCGCCGGGCGGCAACGGCGCTGGCGGAAACGGCGCCGGCGGCAACGGCGCTGGCGGGAACGGCGCCAATGCGCCGGGCGGCAACGGCGCTGGCGGAAACGGACCTGGCGGGAACGGCGGTGGTGCCAACGGCGGAGGCGGCAACCCCGGTGGTGGCGGCGGTGGCGCAGGCGCAAATGGCGGTGGCGGTGGAAATTCGGGCGCAGGCGCGCGTGGAGGACAGGGCTGATGGCAACCATGCTGATCGATCGCGAAGCGGTGCTCGAAACCCCGCCCGCGACGCGTGAGGAAGAACAAGAAGCCGATCCTTTTGCGCTGCTGGCCGAGGTGCCGCAGGCAAGCGGCAGCGGATTCCGTCTGTTTCAAACGATTCCGTCAGCGCTCGCCGCGCTTCGCGCCAACAAAGGCCGCAGCATTCTGACGACGCTTGGCATCATCATTGGTGTCGCGGCTGTAATCGCGATCGTGGCACTGGGTGAGGGTGCCAGCGCTTCAGTGAGCAGCCAGCTGGCTGGCCTGGGCACCAATTTGCTCACGATTACGCCGGGCAGCACCCGCAGTGGCGGCGCCGCGGGCGGAGCCGGCAGCAGCGTAACGCTGACTTCCGCGGACGCGGACGCGATTTCTCAGAATATCCAGGGGCTTTCTGGGGTCAGTCCGGTCGTGTCGGGTAACGCTCAGGTCATTTACGGCAACCAGAACTGGTCGACGCGTGTGCAGGCCGTGACACCCGGGTATCTGACCATCAACGACTGGACTATTGGTCAGGGCAGCGCATTCACAGACCAGGACAACACCAATGCCAACAACGTCGCAGTCCTCGGCCAGACCGTTGTCACGAACCTCTTCCCGAATGGCCAATCACCAATTGGCCAGCTGGTGCGAATCCGGAATGTGCCATTTACGGTCGTCGGCGTACTGGCGAGTAAAGGCAGCAACGGTTTCCAGGACCAGGACGACACGATCATGATTCCGTTCCGCACGGGTCAGGTCCGCTTGTTTGGCTCCTCAAATATCAATCAGATCGTGGTCCAGGTAGCGGACTCCAGCCAGATCGACACCGTCAACAGCGCGATGGCGAACTTGCTGCGACAGCGCCACAAGCTGCAAAGCTACCAGGCTGACGACTTCAGCATTCGCAATAACGCCGACATCATTTCTCGGGTCTCCAGCGTGTCGGATACGCTCACGATGTTGTTGGGTGGTGTCGCAGCGGTCTCGCTGGTTGTCGGCGGTATCGGCATCATGAACATCATGCTGGTATCAGTCACCGAGCGGACTCGCGAGATCGGTATTCGGCTTGCAATTGGCGCGCAACCACGCGACGTGTTGTTCCAGTTTCTCGTCGAGGCGGTGGTGCTCTCGTTGCTGGGTGGCATTGTTGGCATCTTGATCGGATCGGGCGTTGCGCTCGCGCTGCCAATCATCGCCGGCTGGACAACGGTGCTCCCGTGGAACGCGATTGCTCTTTCGTTCGGAGTCTCGGCGGCGATCGGGATGTTTTTCGGGATCTATCCTGCGCGCAAGGCGTCGCAGCTCGATCCCATCGTGGCGCTAAGATATGAGTGAATGCGCGCACTTGATCCGTTGCTGCAAGACACGCTGGCGGCACTGCTCGCCACCAGCGTGCTTGGCACGGTCATCGCCCTGCTGTACTGGTTGCTGACGGGGATTTCACCCTGGCCATTCGTGGTCCTGGGCGAGGTTGGCGGGCTGGGATTTGGCGTGGCAATGCTGGCGCTCTGCTCTCCGCGCAGCCGCTAACAATCGAACTCAGTGAGTGACCGGCGTGTGATGCGCAAATTGTGCCGCGCTGCCGGCCAGCAGCAGGATCACCAGGATAACTGCCAGGATCGTGAGCGTAATGCGCCATGGCGGTAAGTCGCCGAGTGGTTTCGGCGGCGGTTCGTCTGGCAAATAGACCGCGGGAACATCGACCGAATCGAGGTGGCTGAGATCGTAGGCGAGGTCCGCCATTGTCTGGTAACGCTCGCTCGGGCGGCGCCGCAGCGCGCGATACACGATGGCTTCGATCGCCGGCGGTGCATCCGGACGTAGGTGCGTGACCAGCGGGGGTTCTTTCTCCACCTTGCGACGCATCGCTTCCAATGCCTGGTCGGACGGATACGGGACGCGACCGGTCACCAATTCGAACAGCAGACAGCCCAGGGCATAGATATCGGTGCGTGCGTCGCCGCGCTCGCCACGGACCTGCTCGGGCGCCATGTAGTCGGGCGTACCGACCGCGTTCGACAGGTGCGAAAACGTCAGGCGGCGCGACGCCAGCCGCAACGCGATCCCGAAATCCGTGAGCGTGACGTGGCCATCGGCGCCGATCAAGATGTTCTCGGGCTTGAGATCGCGGTGCACGATGCCTTGTTCGTGAACGTAGCGCAGCGCTTCGGCCAGCTGCAGTCCGATGTTGCACACCTGATCGATGGGTAGACCTTTGGGAAACTGCGCCAGATAGCGGCGCAGCGACTCGCCTTCGACATAGTCGAAAACCAGGTAGTGGGCGTTCGGATCGGGTAGCAGTCGCTGCAGGCCTGGATGATCCAGGCTGCGAGCAATTTCGATCTCCCGCTGGTAGCGATTGAACGCGGCGAGATCACCGGCAAGCGCGACCTGGGGCAACTTGAGCACGACGTCGCGGCCAGTCTGGCAATCCGTCGCGCGATAGACGTCCGCCATGGCGCCGCCACCGAGCACCCCGCGGATTGCGTATCGACCATCGACGCGGTCGCCGACGGCGTATCTCACGCGGCGTGCGACGACCTGGCTGCTAGAGTCGCTCGTTCGAGGTGCACGGGATTGGCGCCGGTTATACGCGATTTCGGGAGAGCGCGCTGGCACCCAGAGATTGGCGGCCGTCCGGTACAGTCGAAGGCAGCGCGGTGACGGGAGACCTATGAGACGAGGGCCAAAATTCGTGGCGACGCTTACGGCGGTTGCCCTGGTCGCCGTGCTGACGGCTCTGGACCAGACCGTCGTCGCGACGGCGCTGCCGCACATGATCGCCGAGCTTCAGGGCGCCTCCATTCTGGGCTGGGTCTTCACCGCGTATTTCGTGGCGGCGACGGCAACCGTGGCGGTGGCCGGCAAGCTCGCGGATCTGTTCGGCCGCCGCACCGTGTTCATCATCTCGGTCACGATTTTCCTGTAGGTTCGCTGTTGTGCGGGCTCGCAAACTCGATGGTGCTGCTGGTCGTGTTCCGTGCGGTGCAGGGCGTTGGCGCTGGGTGCATCAACACGCTGAGCTTCATTGTGATGGCCGACCTGTTCTCCGCGCGCGAGCGCGGCAAGTGGCAAGCCGTCAACAACATCGGCTTCGCGACCGCGAGCGCGATCG
This sequence comes from Chloroflexota bacterium, assembly GCA_019239775.1. GTDB lineage: Bacteria > Chloroflexota > UBA6077 > UBA6077 > CF-72 > CF-72. Next base: position 5,360 of record JAFAZN010000299.1, on the reverse strand, counting down.
GTCCATCGGTAGGTGGCATTCTGTCTGACACCGTGTCGTGGCGGTGGATTTTCCTGCTCAATGTGCCAATCTGTGTGATCACCCTCGGGGTGGTGTGGTACGGCTTGCAGCGCTCCGCCAGGAATCGACAGCGCGTGGCGATCGATTGGGCTGGAGCGAGCTGGAGCATGATCGGCATCGTGGCCATTTTGCTCGTGCTGACCTGGGGCGGACGCGACTTCGATTGGATCTCGCCACCGATGGTGGCATTGGTCGCGACGGCGATTGTGGCCGGAGCAATTTTGTGGCGAACGGAACGCCGGGCGGAGGATCCGCTGGTTCCAGCGGGAATCCTCAAGGGGCCGGTGGTGCCATTTGCGTGCGTCGCATTTTTCGCCACATTCTTTGTCTGGTTCACGATGATTCTGCTTGCGCCGCTGCGACTCCAGCTCGTGCTCGGTACGAGCGCGACGCAAGCCGGCGCATTGCTCACGCCAGGCATCGTGCTCTCGCCGATTTGCGCGTTGATCACCGGGCAGGTGCTGAGTCGAACGGGACGCTGCCGCCTGACTGCTCGCGCGGGTTCGGCCGCGCAGTTGATGGGGCTGTCGATGCTGCTGTATGTGCCCCCTGGCATGGCACAGCTCTGGATTCTGCTGTCGTTTGCGGTGGTTGGCGTCGGGACCGGCTTGACGGCGCCTTCGCTGATGATCGGCTATCAAAATGCGGTGCCGCACCGCCAGCTGGGCGCGGCGATTGGTTTGCTCTCGCTGTTTCGACAATTGGGGGCATCGATGGGAACGGCGGTAGTGGGCGCGATTGTGGGCTCGAGCGTTGCTGAATCCGCGACGGCAGCAACGGCCGGCGCGATCAATACCGCGGTGCTGGTCCAGCTCGCGGCCGGAGTTGCGGTGGTTCTTGGCGTTGGACTGATGGCGGACCTGCCACTGGGCAGCACACGCGCTACGGATGTCGAAACTACGCTGAATCGAGGACCAAGGTGGAGTCAGGTCGCCGTCGATCATTGAAAATTGAAGGCGCCGCGTACGCCATTACGCTGGATGCGCAGCGGCGGATTGTGCAGGGTGCGACCGTGGTGTGCGACGGTCAGCGCATCACGCATGTTGGCAAAGCTGAAGAGCTGCGCGAGATCGACGCTGACGCAACCATCGATGCGCACGGTGGCGTGCTCCTGCCGGCGTTTGTCAACGGTCACATGCATGTGAGCTACGCGCACGCCGTGCGCGGCCTCTTTCCCGATGACATGATTGGTCGCGAGCGATTGCGCGAGGTCTTCCGACTCCAGAGCGCGATGACCGAGGATGAGGAATTCTGGACCTCGCTGCTGGCCATCATCGAGCTGATGAAGTCGGGCACGGTCACGCTGGTGGACCCGGGTTCCACCAAGTTCCTGGATGCATGTCTGCAGGCCTACGCCGATGCTGGATGTCGAGTGATCACTGGCGAGTGCGTGACGGATCAGCAACTGGACCTCGCCCTGCCGGTGCATTCGACGGAGGTGGCGCTGCAGCGCACGACGCAGTTCATCCGTGCGTACGATGGGCGGCTGGACGGCCGCGTGCGGGCCTGGGCCATGCCGTTTTCGGCGGATACCTGCTCGCTGGACTTGCTGCGCGGCTGCAAGGCTGTGGCGGATGCGCACGGCACGTGGATGACGTTGCACCACACCGGTGGAACCACCGAAGCGTTGCAGCAAGCTGGAGTGCTTGGAGCTAACCTCTTGCTGGCGCACGCCGCGGGAATTGACGATTCGGAGGTGGAGACCATCGCGCGGGGTGGCGCGAGCGTGGTCATGTGTCCGAGCACCACATTGAAAGAAGCCAGCGGCCTTGGCCGACGCAAGCTGCCGGAATTGCTGGCGCAGGGCGTGGCGGTAGGCCTGGGCGCGGACTCGGCGAACAGCTCGAATTACCTGGACGGGGTGCGGCTGCTGAATGCCGCCGCGCTCGGCTTCAAAGACGGTCGGCAGGATGTCAGCTACGTGCCGGCCGAACAAGCCCTGGAAATGGCGACATTGCTCGGTGCCAGGGCGGTGGGTCTCGGCGACGAAATCGGCTCGATCGAAGTGGGCAAGAAGGCAGACCTGGTGCTGTTCGAAACGCGCCGGGCGGAGTGGCGGTCGCTGCTGGACCCCGTCAATAACCTTGTCTACGCCGCCGACGGTCGCAGCGTGCGGTGCGTTATCGCGGACGGTCGGCTGGTGGTGGATGGCGGGCAGGTGCTGTTCGCGGATGAGGCGGCCGTTTCGGTGCGGGTGCAAGCGATCGGTGAGGCGCTGCTGGCGCGAACTGGAACGCGCGCAAACCGCGGCCGCTGGCCGGTTATCTAGACAGCCGCGGAGCGCTTTCCGACTCGCGTTCGCCGCCGCGGCCCGAAATAGTTGACGACCGAACATATGTTCTACGATACTCCTTCCGTGCTCCCCCGTCAACAACCCCAAGCTGGTTCCAAGGTTCGGGCTTGATAGTGCGCGTATGAACCTGATGGCTGTAACTGAGCCGCGCGCCCGTCCCTGGAGTCCGGGCCGTGTGCCTTCTCGGCTGCTGGCTCTGGGGCTCGCTCTGGCGCTTGCCCTCGGCGGCAGTTATGTGGTGATTGCTGGCAATCCCCTGGCCCGAACCAGCCCGACTCCGACGTATCAGACCACGGCTGCCACGGTCGGCACGGTGCAGACGACCGTCAGTGCGACCGGGCCGATCAGCATGCCGGCGAGCGTGCCGCTGAGCTTCAAGTCCGCCGGCAAGCTCAGCGAGATTGATGTTGCGGTTGGTCAGGCGGTGACTGCCGGTCAGGTGCTCGCACGTGAGGACGCGACTGATCTGCAGGCCGCGGTTGACCAGGCTCAAGCAACGTTGAACCAGCAGCAAGCGGCTTTGAGCAAAGTGCTGGCGGGGGCGACGCCAGAAGCAGTTGCCGCTGCACAAGCGCAGGTGGATGCCGCGCAGACCACGCTGGATAGCGCCCAGAAGGCGCTTCAGGCAACCCAGGCCACGGCTAACAGCACGGTGGCCGCCGCACAGGCGGATGTCAACACGGCTCAGGTGAACCTGAGCGATGCGCAAAAGTCGTTTGCGCAAACGCAGGCGCAAGCCGATGCTGCGCTTCAGGCAGACCAGACCGCGCTTGGTAATGCGCAAGCGGCGTACTCGGATCAACTCCAGACCTTCCACTCCAATTGGGACCAGGTCCAGGCGCAGCTCGATCAGGATCAGGTAGCCGTTACGAATGCGCAGAAGTCGCTGGATGATGCGAATGCGAGTCTCGCGGCGGCACAACAATCCAGTGACACGGCCGACCAGGCCGACACGGTCGCGGTGCAAAATGCGCAGCTGAATGTGCAGAATGCGCAAGCGGCATTGGCGGCGACGCAGCAGCAGATCGCAGCCGGCGAGAAAGCCGACCAGGTGGCCATTCAAAACGCCCAGAGCAATGTGCAGGCAGCGGAGGCCGCCAGCAACAACGTCGCGGATATCGCGGCTGCCAGTAACAATGTTGCATCCAAACAGGTTTCGCAGGCGAAGTCCAGCCCAAGTTCTACGAGCGCAAGCGTGGCGACCTCACAGGCGCAGCAGGGCCTGACGTCCGCGCAAAATGACCAATCCACCGCCAACGCCCAGGCTGCAATCACGACTGCGCAGAACGCGTTGAAGACGGCCCAGGCTGCGCTCGCCACCGATCAAGCAAAGAATCAAGCGAGCCTGCTTTCGGCGCAAGCAAGCGTAAGCTCCGCACAAAGCGCGCTGAACACGGCGCAAGCATCTCAGCAAACGGATGCGGCCAAGAACTCACAGAGCATGGTGTCGTCGCAAGCATCGGTGAATAGCGCGACGAACGCGTTGAACACGGCCAAGGCCGCGTTGGCGGCGGATCAGGCCAAAAATCAGCAAGGCCTGGACTCGGCCAAAGCGACTGTCGACCAGGCGCTTGGCAGCGTGTTGTCGGCGCAGGATGCGTTGAGCAGCGACCAGGCCAAACAGCAAGGCAACCAACAGACGGCGCAAAGCAGTGTTGATTCCGCCAGTGCGGCGCTGATCAAAGCCAATGCGAGCCTGCAAAATACAGTCGCGCAGCAAAACGCGAGCATCCAGACGGCCCAGAACAGTGTGGATCAAGCAAATGCGGGGCTGGCGACGCAGCAAGCCACGTTCGCCTCGACAACGGCGGCTCCAACTCAGGCCGACGTCGATGCGGCGAAGGCGACAGTAGCCGGCGCGCAGGCCGCCTTGCAAACCGCGCAGAACAACCTCGCGGCGGCGGTGCTGACCGCGCCGGCCAATGGCACGATTGCCAGCATCAATGGCGCGGTCGGCCAGTTCATCGGCGGCGGAGCGACCTCCTCGGCGTCATCCTCCAGCTCGTCGACGAGCACCACCGCCTCCAGTGCGTTCCTAACGCTGAGCGATCTGAGCACGCCTCAGGTGAGCGCGGCCGTGAGCGAGGCGGATATCGGCAAGGTCCAGCCGGGCCAGAAGGTCAACTTCACGGTGACGGCGTACCCGAACCGGACCTTCACTGGCACCGTTGCAACGGTCGAACCGGCAGGCACAACGTCCTCCAATGTGGTGACCTATACCGTGCTCATTTCGGTGGATCCAACCGATGTGCAGTTCCTGCCCGACATGACGGCGACCGTCACGATCATCACCGAGTCCGCGGACAACGCGGTGCTGGTCCCCAACGCGGCTATCAGTAATGGCAAGGTGACGGTCCTGCGCAACGGCAGTACCGAGGTGGTGCCGGTGCAGACGGGAATCTCGGATGGCGTGAACACGCAGATCGTGTCCGGGCTCCAGTCGGGTGATCAGGTGGTAACCGGTGTGGCGTCCGCCTCCAGCAGCAAGTCCAGTTCCTCTGGATCGAGCATCTTCGGCTTCGGCGGACCTGGCGGTGGAAACAATAACAACAACAACAAAGGTTCCAGCGCTCCGGCGCCGGCGCCAGGAGCGGGAGCCTAGGAATGCGACCGAATTTCTAGTATGGCGAACAAAGAGAGGCGCGTCGTGCAACATGTAGAACCGGTAATCCGAGTGGACAACCTGGTGAAAGACTACAGTCGAGGTGAGAGCGTAGTGCATGCGCTACGCTCCGTCTCACTGGATGTGTCGCAGGGAGAGTTTGTGGCGGTGATGGGCCCCTCCGGTTCGGGCAAGTCAACGTTCATGAATCTGATCGGCTGCCTGGACCGTCCAAGCAGCGGCGCGTACGCGCTCGATGGTGTGGAGGTGACGCACCTATCGCCAACGCAGCTGGCGGACCTGCGCAACAAGAAAATCGGGTTCATTTTCCAGGGATTCAACCTGCTGCCGCGCATGGATGCGCTGGACAATGTGATGTTGCCGATGGTCTATGCTGGTGTACCG
>JAFAZN010000459.1 GCA_019239775.1 Chloroflexota bacterium | reverse complement strand
TCGGCCTGGCCCGCCAGAGCGGCGCGAGCATCAAGCTGATCCAGATTACGGTACCCCTTGCCATGCAACAGCCAATGGTGGGAGGCTTCGGCAGCATGGCCTACATCGACCCCGCCTGGGATGAGCAAGCCCTGGCGAGCGCCAAAGGCTACGTCGCCGGACTCCAAGCCAATCTGCAGGCTCAAGGCCTGGATGCGACAGGTCAAGCGATGCGCGCGCTGGACGTTGCGGAGGCCATCGTGGAGGTCGCCACAACCGACGCAACCGACATGGTGGTCATGAGCACGCATGCGCTAACCGGACCCGCCCGCGCCGTCCTCGGAAGTGTGGCCGACGCCGTGGTCCGCTCGGCACCATGCCCCGTCCTGCTGGTGCGTCGCGCCCAGTGCCCCGGACCTGCATAGGACGACTCCGAGCGAAGGGCTGCTTACGTCGTGGTCGGGTTGTCTCTGGTTATGACGTCCGGTCGTCTTCGAAAGTGACTCGCAGTGATAGATCTGGGTTGTAAAGAGGACAGACCGCCCGCCTGCGGGTAGGTTACGAACCACCCCGTGGGGTAGGCCCGCACTACCCCGGCGGGCGTGTTGCCAGCGACCAATTGGCGCCATCCTGAAACGTCGAAGGTTTCGCCAAGGAGCATTCAACCATGTCGGACATCAGTGCTGGTCCTCTGATCGATTCATTCACCGGTTTTCCTATTGCGACTCGGTCGTCCCGAGGAGAGGCTGAGGGGACGGTCGAATGGCTGCTGCAGGCAGTGGAACGGCATGCGTCGGCGGAGCGCGACGCGCTGGATCAGTACGAGCAGATTGGCACCGCCAGCGGTGACCCGGTCATTGCGATGGTCATGCGACTCATCCTCGAGGACGAGGAACGCCATCACGGTCTGCTGAAGCGAATCGAAGCAACCTTGCGGGATGCGCTCGACTGGACTCATTCAGCGAACGCACTGCCACCGGCAGGTGCTGCTGCAGCCCCCGTCACGGAGGAACTGGCCGCCGCGGTGCGGGTGCTCATCGAAGAGGAGCGCACCGGTGCGCGTTACATCCGCGGCCTGGCGCATGTAGAAAAAAGCATCGACGCCGGCTTGCCGAGCGTGCTGCTGGAGATGATGGCAATGGATAGCGAAAAGCATGCGCGCTTGCTGCAATTCGTCCACGAGCGTCTGACCGCACGCGCGCGCGAGGCGACCGATTGACGACCGGAGGCTTTGAATCCAGGCGTTCGCTCCCGCAGCAATTTGCGGCTCCTGTGACTTTACTGGTCCCGTCAACGCTCACGGGCCGGCGCCGCGCGTTCAACGGCCCGGGCGCGCCTGTCCTCGAAACGCGCGCCCGGGCCTCGCAACTCGCCGACTGGACTCCGCCTCCCTGGCTGGGACTTCCCCATTGTGTTGGCGTTTGAAGCGTCTGGGCCAACATGCTCAGGTCCGCTGGAGGATCGTCGGTAACTGTCTGCACCATCAGTATCCATTGCACCACGTTCCCTGGCGACACCCTCCGGGATAGTCTTTCTCTCACCCGTGCGGGTAGGTTCGCTGCTTAATTTCGCACTTGGTTCAGCGTGCTGCAGCTTTTCAGCCCCATCGTTGTTCAGAAAATCGATTTGGGACACGGAGGTGTGGTCGACTCGAGTCGAGCCCTCTGCACCCAGTTTCTAATCATAGCCACAAGCTGCCTCGCCGTGGCTGGTGTCGCGCGAATGCAACAGAACTCATACCTACTAGTGGTGAGCACCGGATCGAGAACTGTTGCAGCAGGTGCCATGCTGCGCGGTGGCGCCCGCCGGTACCCCGCACTGAAACCGCTGCACGCTCGACCGACCGGGACCCTCCTTCCAGAGCATCCTTACCTCGAATTTCTTCGCGAGTAATCCCGGGGCGGCACGCTAGGCCAAATATCCGGCTTGCATGTGGCACCTCGAACTTCTAATGCTCGCGGTTTCCAGTGTCGCGTCGCCCATGGGGGGTCAACGCTCTGCATGAGCGGCCACCAATCTCATGCTCGATTTTTCCAACAGATGACAGTTATACGCACACATGCGGTCACATCGCCCATCTCAGAGCACGGGTGAGACCGGCGGGCTGTGACACGGGTGCTGATTGGTTGGAAAGTCTTCGCTTCGCCGCGGACTCCACAGCACGCGCTCGATGGCTCGATATCGATCGTCGGTATGTTATCGGGCGAATCGCCTCGGGCGGGCCGTCGGTCAACTTAATTCTCGCAGATCGCTTGGCTCTGCTGGCTGCAATGCTTCAGCGCGCAACTAAAGCCGACCGTGCGGTGTGGTGCGAGCGGCAGGAGATAGAAAGGACAGGGAGGAATTTAGCTTGCAGTTTGTCGTACTTCTGGACTGCTCAGCGGCGATCACATCGGCTGGACGTCGATCGCGGAGTTCTTCGGCCGCACGATGCAGCTCACGCGTGGCACGTTCCGAGTGGAAGTCCTGGATGTGTTTTCAAATGCAAACGGGGTGCCGTGCTGGTGCGCTCGATGGGGGAGCGTGACGGGCAGCGGCTCGATGATCGCCAGGTGCACGTGTTCCAGGTCGAAAGCGAGCAGGTCGTCGAGGTCTGGCAGTTCGTCGGCGACGGGCCCGCGGTTGCGGATTTTTGGCACTGATCCGCACTCAGTGCCGTCGCGTGTCTTCTGAGAGAAAGGAATCCCCAATGCAAACAAACCTCGAAATTGTCCAGTCCGTGAATATGGTGTTCGCAAAGGGCGACATTCCCAGTCTTCTCGATATGTGTAGTGACGATGTGGAGGTCGTGTTCTGCGCCAGCGAACCGACCAGCATCCCTTGGGCCGGACGTCGGAGTGGTAAGGCCGGGGTGCTCGAGTATTTTCAGCTCATTGGAGCGGCGTTTGATGAGCTGCAATGGAAACCGTCGCACTATGTCGGCGACGGCGAGCGCATCGTGGCGTTCGGCACGATCGATATGAAAGTCAGAGCTACTGGCGATCGTCGACTCGCCATGGGCGCTTGAATTCACGGTGGCAGCGGGCAAGGTGACAGGTTGGCGTGTATATACCGACACCTCGGCGATCGAGAAAGCGCTCACCCTGACGCCGGCTGCTTCCACACGCTGACAACATGCGCACATCAATTGGCATTCGCTTTGTGCGGGACTTTGCGCTTCACCACACCTCTAGGGAGGCCGCACCGAAAGGTCTTGCCGAAGAAGGGCTCGATCGATGTCACACATGCGTGCACATTCGTGGCAAGTACTCACGTTGGCTGCACTCTCCGCTGCTCTGGGTATCGGCGTGGCGACTTCGCTGGTTGGTGAGGCGCGCACTGAGTGCTCAACGTACTCCGGCACCGGGATCACCAATGGCCAGCTACTAAGGTCAGATATCGCGGGGCAGCACCTTCTCGGGTTCCTACACAGTCCACCCCGACTGCACTGGATCAGACACATTGACGCTCGTGCCTCAGATCGGTGACTCCGGTCGACTCTTCGGTGCAATAGAGTCGGGCGGGCCGAACGCGTTCAGCGCGTCAGCGAAGTCGTCGTAAAGCGCACTTCGACGATCGTGCAGCCGAAGCTCGCCTTTCGAGGCTCGATCCGTCCAGTAGTAGCCGCGGATTTACGAGGAGCAGGGCACCTCGGGGTCGAAGCTGGACCGGCGCCCAAGCGACGCTGCGAGCGCTTGACGACCTCGAATGCGGAGAGCTCGTTGGGCTGGCAGTGCTCGATATCAAACGCGCTACCAGGGACGAAACTGGCTCATCCAGTCATCGCATCAAGCAGCTATAGAGCGCGCGCACGGCGTGCTCATCACCCGAGACACGGTGTTCGATTTCCGCGTCACGTCGAGCAGCCGACTATTCGACATTCAGGCGCTCACTGCGGGCTGGGAGTGGCGTGACATCCGGGACGCCACATGGGACGGCATCACCAGGCGCGCGTCCAAGGCGGGCGATGAGCTCATGTTGAGAGCCGTACGCCGCCGGGGTACCGACTGGAAGTGACCGGTCACCACCGCAACGGCGTACCAATCCGGGTCCCACGCAAGAGAGAAGACGAGGCCGAGCTTGCCACATACGTCTGGCAGCTCTTCGACGAGATGCCCAGCTTGCACTCGGTAGGCCGCAGGGTTAACCAGGAGGGTCGTCTTCGGCCGATGCGTCGAAAGCTCGGTTTTCGCACCTGGGACGCGAACGACCTCACGCGGATGCTGAGGAACACCATCTACTTTGGGGCGCTGACACGGGGCGTGCGGCGTGAGCAGGCCAGCCGGACTGGCGAGCTTTCGGACGTGCTTGACGAGTTCGAACCCACGACGCCCCACTGCAAGCCAGCACCCGCTGGCTGGTGTGCTTCTGTGCCCGGGCTCCGGGAACCTGCTTACAGGAGCGGGCCTGTCGGGATTTAACTGGCGCCTCTCGATCCACGGGCTGTGCGAAGGATTCCGCGTCCTGGACCGGTTTGCCGAGCAGCAGGCCTGCGAGATCCTCAACGGGGTCTTCGCGGCGATCGACGTCGCCGACCTCTATGCGCGGGTCGTTGCCGAACGGTCAGAGTCCGCGCAGTCTGATCGTCGAAAGGCGTTCGGGGCCGAACTGGTACACCTCGACGGTCAGGAAGAACGCCTCATCGATGCCGTGGCCGCCGGGGCGATAGCGCACGAGCCTGCCAGGCGAAAGACAGATGCAATCTCGAAGCGACGCGGTTTTTCTATGGTGCGTTCAAGAACTTGACGCTGGACGGTCGCGTTCGTGGTGTCTGGCGGAAACGATGGATCAAAGAATACGAATTGAGTGACCCGTTGAATACATTTATCTCGCGACGTGCATCGGCATGATCACGTGGATGTAGCCGTTGGGTTCGCCGGCGGGTTTGATGATGCCGGGGGACGACGGGCCGGTGATTTGGAGGAGCACTTCGGGGGTGTCGATCGACTCCAGGGCGTCGCGCAGGTATTTGCCGTTGAAGGCGATCTGGGTGTCGTCGCCGTCCACTACGGCGTCAAGGTTGCCTTCGTTGTCGCCCATCTCGGCGCTGGTGCTTTTGACCAGCACCGAGCCGAGGGCCAGGTCGGCGCCGTTGTCGGGCGGGCTGGCCTCCAGGCGCACGATGTT
>JAFAZN010000444.1 GCA_019239775.1 Chloroflexota bacterium | reverse complement strand
GTATCCGTGGTCGGATGCGTACCTGCAGATGCCCGACGGCGTACCGTGGGGTGAGGCAGGCCAGCGGCCGTGCATCTTCACGCCGTACTGCGCGACGAACAAAGGCCCGCACATGTGCTGGTATGGCGCGACCAACGCCGGCAAGGGCACTGGCGCGCACATGTTCTGGTCCAGGCTGCACCTGATCCAGGGGATCAGGATCTTCGGCATCGATCAGGACGAGCAGCACGAGCACTGCGGACGCTTTCTCGAGTATCTCGGTGGCCGCAAGCTCGAGCCGCGGGACGCGCAGGACGCTGGCGAGATCGTCCTGCATCGCGACGACGGCGTGGTCATCTTGGACCTGTCCGAGGTCGCCGAGGATCAGGTCGGCGCGATCTTCGCGGCGTGGACAAAGGTCATCAAGAAGCACATGCTGGCGCACCCCGGACGGTCGATCGTGTTCGTCGACGAGGCGGTCACCGTCAGCGAGGACCCAGCCGGTGAACGCGCGCTGCGGGACATCTTCCAGCGCTCGCGACACTGGGGGCAGTCCAGCCATGTGCTGACGCAGCGGCCGTCGTCATGGTTCGATACGCGTGTCGGACGCGCTGTGCAGGGGAACAGCGACGCCTGGTGGTGCGGCGCACAGCTGCCGCGGGAGATCACTGAAGTGGCCGAAGCGCTCGAATTGAGCGACGAAGAACGCGAGTACGTGCGGAAGGCCGGCATCGGCCAGGGGCTGCTGGTCAGCGGTCAGCGCCGCGTGGCGCTGGACCTGTTCGACAAGCTTTCGTCCGAGGAATACGCCGCTTTCCACAGCGACCCCGTCCTTGCGCCTGTCGAGCCTATCCCGATCCGTCAGGAGGCCGTCGTATGAAAGGTCAGCCCATCATCGTGGTCAGCCCGCTCGCGTGGCTGCTGATCACATTCTGGAAACCAATCCTGATTGCCCTGACGGTGCTGAGCACACTGATCGTGCTCATGGTGCTGGTCGGCGGGCCGATGGCCATCGAGAGCGCGCGGCGTCACGATGCAGCGCTGCCGACGATGTACATCCCGGAAACGTGGCGCGCGTCGCTGACCCAGGCGGCGCTCACGCCCACATTGCCCCCGCCCTGACGCGCTGAGGCGGCGCATGCCTGATCTCCTGCTGCGGCTGGCCACCGCGTCGTGGAACGGCCTACCTATTGCCAGCCTGGCCATCTTCGCGTTCGGTGGGCTGATGTACCTGGTCATTAACCGCGCGCCTACCAGCTCGCCGACCTCGTCACTCGAGGCACGCCGCCGGCCTGGCTGGATTGCCAGACGGCGCGCTCGCGGCGGCATTGTGCATCGTCGTGGCCACATCGGCGTGGGCTACGTCTCGGCGCTGCGCAGCGTGCGCCTGAGTCTCGCTGAGCTGGCCGGCCATGGTCTGGCCGTCGGTGGACCCAAGAGCGGCAAAACGACGTTCTTGCGGCTGCTGAGCCAGGCGCTGTGTGGGCAGATTCCGATCATCATCGTCGATCCGAAAGGGTCCGCCGAGCTCGCAAACATGGTGCGATGCCTTGGCGGACAGGTCTGGACGCTGGACGGCAAGCTGCCGGCCGATCTGCTCGATCCGCGGCCATGGCAGGTGCCCGACCTGTTGCTGGAGGCTGAGGAGTTCAACGGGGAAGCGCGTGTCTTCCGCGACGCGGCGCATCAGCGCGCGCTGTGGGCAGCCTGGTCGCTGGCGCTGGATGGCCTGCCGATCGACCTGGTCGAGCTGCGAGGACGCCTTGACCGATCAACGTTGATCGCCGCGCTCGAACGGCACCGTGGTCGCGACAGTCGCATCGTGGACTGGCTGACGCGCCTGGGCCAGTATGACCGCGTTGCCGAAAGCGGCGCCGCGGATCTGGATCGCGCGCTCGGCACGCTGCTCGACGGCGTCGCGATCCGAGGATCGCTGCGGACATGCCCCGAAGCGCTGCGCCTCGACGACGTGCTCGACACGCGCGGCCTGGTGCTGTTCTCGCTCGACGAGCTGACCTATCCGCACGCCACGCGCAAGATCGCGGCCTGGGTGCTGCTGGCCATGGGCCGGCTCAGTCGACAACTGCCGGTCGCCGATAGTCGGGACGGCCCACGGGCGGTGTTGCTGGTCGACGAGCTCGGCGCGCTCGGCAGCTCGGCGCGCCACCTGCGTCCGCTGGTCGGGCGAGCGCGCGAAGCCGGCCTGGCGGTAGTCATGGCGACGCAGGGATTGTCCGACCTGCGGGCGGTGCAGCCCGCGCTGGTCGACCAGGTGCTGCAAGACACTGCCTGGCAGATCGGCTTCCGTCAGGGCTCGCCGCGGGACGCACAGATGATGCAGGCGCTGTTCGGTCAGCACTGGGTCGAGGACGTGACGCGGTACAGCGACGGCCGTAGCTCCTACCGCCCTGTGGAGCGGCCGCGCGTGCCGATCGACGAATGGATGAACGGACTGCACCCTGGCGACGCCTGGCTGCGCGTGGCACCGGTCGACCGCGGCTGGCGCCAGGAGCGCGTGCGCGTGGCGCTGCCGACCATTGCGGAGCCAGATCGCGAAAGCCCGCCAACAGTGTCGGCGATGGAGCGCCGCTGGCCTCGGATAGCGGAATCGGCTACTGACTTCGGCTACCAAGCCGGGCAGAGCGCCGAGGAGTATCCCAGCGATATAGGCGAACTAGTGGCGCCCCCGCTCGGCTTGCCCCCGCGGCCACCAGAGTGCCCACCCGAGTTGCTGGCGAAGATGGGTGCAGACATCCTCGCCAAGGTCGAGCGGCGCTGGTCAAAGCGCCACCACGAGCTCGGGGCGTGCCTCGTGTGGCGTGACGGCGAGCCCACCTACAGGGCCGCGGGCGGACTCTACGGGCGGATCTATGACCCGTCGATCAAACGGTCAGACTACGCACATCGCGTCGTCTGGCGGCGCTGCTACGGGCCGATCCGGATCGGTCCGAACGGGAAGCCACTCGAGGTCGACCACCTGTGCGAAATCACGCTGTGCCAGCGGCCCGACCACCTGGAAGTGGTGACCAGGGGCGAGAATACGCGACGAAGACATGCGCGCGGGAAGAGTAACCACGAGATGGAAGCCGAGGTTCGGCCGGAAATCGGCAAAAGCACAGCGGCGTTCGCGATCGCGCTGTTTGCCGGAGTGGACCGGCCAGCCGTGGACCAGCGCACGGTCAGCCTCGACGAGCTGCGCTGGCTGTTGAGCCACTTCCAGGTCCTGCAGGACAAGCGCCGCGGGCGTTGTTGGTCACCGACGAAATATGCCGACGGCGCGACCTCGCGCGGCAACGCCGGCGTGGAGTTGGTCAGCTGCCTGGTATTCGACCTGGACCGCGTGCCGCCCGACAAACACAAACTGGCCGACGTCTACTGGCTCGGGCACACCACGTGGTCACACAAACCCGATGCGCCGCGGTGGCGGGTGGTGATCCCGCTGGCGCAGCCGGTGCCGGCGCGCGACTGGCAAGACGTATGGTTGCGGGCTCGAGCGGCGATGTGCCCCGAGGCGGATCCTGCCTGCAAGGACCCGAGCCGCGCCTACTGGCTGCCGAGCCACAGTGGCGGCGTGGCGGCCAAGGCGACCTGCCACGATGGTCCGGTCCTGGACCCGCACACACTGCCAGAGCTGCCGACGGAGCTATGCGCGGCAACGCGCACGAAGCCGAAATTCGAACGGCAAGCGCGCCAGGACATGCGCGGCCGTGGCGAGGCCTACATGGCCCGGGTGATCGGCAACCTCGCATCGATGGCGCCGAATAGCGGCCGGAACGTGGCGCTCAACAAAGCGGCCTCTGCGCTGGGAGCATGGGTCGCCGCGGACGTGCTGGACCAGACCGAAGTTGAGGACGCGCTGTACGGCGCCGCCACGAGCAACGGGCTCGTGGCCGAGGACGGGCAGCGCCAGTGCTGGGCGACGATCAGAAGTGGCCTCCGCCATGGGCTGGCGCGCCCGTTTGACCTGGACAACGACCATGCCTGACAGCGAGCGCGAGAGCTATCCGCATCCGCCATACGAGATGGATTTCGTGCGCGTGCGATTGAGCGCCGATTGTCGTGATCTTGGCGAGCAGAGTGCCTACAGACAGCCGCCCGAGTGGTATAGCGAGCCCTGGATAGCCATGATCGAGCCTTACCACTCAGCAGCCTGGGATGGTGTCATCGGCCAGGTCCAGAGACGGCTCGTTGTCGACGATCCCGCGGAGCGGCACCCGTACCTGGTGCAGTGCTTGTTCTGGGGGCAGACCGTGCCGGAGTGGGCCAGCGCGTGGTTCGCCGCTGACGAGCTGGTGCAGCCCGCTCACGAGGAAATCGCCAGATGGATCCCCGACCCGCCGCGAGTAGCGAGCGCTGCGTAGTCAATGCTTGAGAGCCGCCGGTGCTGGGCAACGATTCTGTCAAAGGGGGCTTGCTTGCTCTAGCTCAAACAAATTCATATGACTGAGCGGAATATGCGTTCCGACCGTGTCCGTCGTGACAGCCAGGACCTCGAGCGCTGGTGCGAGATCTATGTTTCTGGTCGGACCCTCGATGGTGGCGGCTATGAAAGCGCACCATCTCTTGCATCACAACTGCGCGCGTTCAGGGCTGCCGATGCGGAATACTTCGGCGCCTGGCTGAACCAGCAACTCGTCGGAGTCGCCTCGGTGCGCGCATCCAACCCTGCAGAATCGTTCACCCGGATCTATGTGGAGCCCAGTGCGCGGCGCATGGGAGCGGGTCGAACGCTGGCCGACCAGGTACTGAGCTGGTCCTCTGACCGTGGCTGTCACTGCGTCAAATCGATCGTACTCGCGGATTCAGCGGGGGAACGATTTGCCGTTGCCCTCGGAAGCGAAATCGAACTCCATCTCGTCACCGTGGTTCGCGATCTCCACGAAACGCTCTTCGCCGTACCGATGCCAACCGGCGTTCGCTTGCAGCGATGGCGCGATGGCACACCTGAGGAGCTCCTTGATGCTTATGCAGTTCTTCGTCGGACCGTGGGGGATGCCCCAGACGCGGCTTTGCAAATGAATGCCTCAGCGCGTGATGCTGCCTGGATCCGAACTTGGGAGGCGACAAGAACGGCGACCGGCGACCAGCTGTGGGTGTGCGCCGCTGTAGCGCAGGGCAGCGGCGAGTTGGTCGCATTTACAGAGGCACAGGTTCCGACTGCAGGCGACGCTCAACAGCACGACACGGCAGTTCTGCCAGATTGGCGTGGACGCGGCATGGCGAGGTGGCTGAAGACCGACATGCTCAGCTGGCTGCGCGAAGAACGCCCCGGGGTGAAGACTCTTTCCTCGACTATCAACAAGCGCAACACCCCGATGTTGCGCGTCAGCGCCAAGGTTGGTTTCCGCGAGACGTGGCATCGCAAGCTGGTCGCGATGCGCGTCTAATGTGCTGTCGGATGCGCCAGCCGCCACATCGCCGTTGTAGAGCGATGTCAGAGCAAGCGGCCAAGCGCAGCGCGGGCCTGACGCACTAGCTTGCGATCAGCACGGCTGAGCGTCGCAGGATCGATTTGCGCCGTGTCCTGCAGCACGGCGCGAAGGTGGCGGGCGATGTCGTCCATCTTGGAACGATTCGTTCCAATCTCAGAAACGGCCTTTCTGGCGTCGATGGGCGTCCAGTTATGCTTGGCCGCCTGCGCGGCTAGGTCACGTCGAGCATCGGCGTCTGGTACATGGAGCAGTTCCTCTGCAGCGCTCACCGTCAGCTTGCGGTCGAGCACGAGCGGCGCCAGGACGTCATCCTCGAAGACGCGCAGCCGACGGCTGACATAGATATGGCTGCGCTTAATCGCTTCGCCAACCTGGCGCGTGGTCCAGCCGCGCTCGCGTACAAGAACCTCGAGTGCGGCGGCCTCCTCTTTGGGGCTGAGATCGTCTCGCTGCAGGTTCTCAGTCAGCGTCAGCAGGTAGGCCCGGTCGTCGGTTTCATTGCGCACGACCGCAGCGATCTGGCGCCAGCCAAGCTGCTTGGCCGCGGCTAGGCGCCGGTGCCCGGCGATCAACTCGTACACGCCGTTGACGCGCCGCACGACAACGGGCTGGAGCAGGCCATACTGGTCCAAGCTGGCCGCAAGCTCGTCGAGGCCTTCGACCTTGTGGCGCGGATTACGCGGCGAAGCCTGGACCTGGTCTACCGCGACGTAGTCCGATGGACGGTCGTCGACTGGCCGATGCGTGGCCGCGGCGGCTTTCAGGTCCTCGATCGTCTGACGGGCTCTAGGCACAGTCCACGAACCTCTTCGGCGACGCCTGCGTACGGGTGGCCGGCGATGGACTTGTCGGCAATGCTGGCCATGTCGTTGATGGGTGGCAGCACGCGCGTGCCATGCTCAGCTGCCAAGCGCTTGAGCTGACCCAGCCAGTATTTCGACGATGCGCGGCGCTGCTTGTGCATCGTCGGCAAGAACCCAATCAGCCGTACGCCGGGTACCTGGGTGATCCAGCCCATGAGCATGGGCAGCGCCTGGACGCTATCGATCTCGGGCCCCTTGACTGGGACGAGCACCCAATCGGAGCGGCGCAGGTAATCAAGCGCGCGCCTCTCCTGTGCCTCGGGCGCGGTGTCCAGGAGCACGACGTCCGCCGGTGCGTCACCACCGAGGTAGAGGTTGTCGAGTCCGAGTGGATACGCGTCGAACACGCGTGACAGGTGGGCTCCTTGGTCGAGGTCCTCGATCCGGACTGAGTACCCGCGCAGTGCGAGCTCGGCGCCGAGCTGCCACACAGTCGTGGAGCGGCCGACCCCTCCCTTTGGATGCAGAACTGCCACGACAACTGGCGCGGAGCGCTTGCGCGTGTGGCGGTTTTTAGCCGGCACAGCGGCCTCAACGAGCGTGGTCACGACTGCTGGTAGAACTCTACGCTGGCTACAGTCCACCACGCGACCGGTTCTCGCATCACGAACTGATACCGGCTCAGGGGTTCGGCCTCTCGTTGGGACGCGAAGCCAGCTGGATTGACTCACCGGATGGAGGCCGAAATACGCCCCGCCAGCTCCGCCTGGGGCAGGAGGGCGGGCTCCGTTGTGCCGAATGCGCGCAGGCGTCCAGCTCTTGACAAATTATGCTAAAATTTCCATAGTGCCTGAGCAGCAGCTCAAGGACATCGTCTGGATTGGCAGTAGCTTGGATGACCTCAGAGACTTCCCAGACGAAGTCAAGCGTCTCGTCGGGTATGCACTCCACTTCGCTCAGCTTGGCGGAAAGCATCCAGACGCGAAGCCGCTCGGCGGAGATCCAGCGTTCCGCGGCGCGGGCGTCCTTGAAGTCGTCGAGGACTATGCCAGCGATACGTATCGGGCGGTCTACACCGTTCGCTACCGTGATGTGGTTTATGTCCTCCACTGCTTCCAGAAGAAATCCACGCGGGGGATCGCGACAGCGAAGCGCGATATCGACCTGGTGAAGCGGCGTCTGAACACGGCGGAGGCTGACTACAAGGCTAGGCTCGGCCGCCCAGGTGGCCGCTATGGAGAGCGAGCGTAACCATGAGTAGAAAAAACGATGACGAGCGCATCACGGTCGGCTCGGGCAATGTCTTTCGCGACCTGGACCTACCCGACGCGGACTTGCTCCTGTTCAAAGCGCACCTTGCCGCTCAGATCGCTATGGCCATCGAGCGCCGAGGCTGGACCCAGACGGAAGCAGCCGTACACCTTAGCGTCGATCAGCCCAGGGTCTCGCACCTCGTACGTGGTCGTCTCGAGGCGTTTTCAGTCGACGCGCTATTGGGCTATCTCAAGCGGCTGGACGTGAAGATGAGTGTTTCACTTGAAGACCCCGCAGACGGGTCGAATGAAAAAGTTCTGTTGACTGTCTAAGCTGGACGCAGGCGTTACGCAGTGTATCACAAACCCTGGTACCCCGAGCTTGTGAGACGTAGATAATGGACACGCCTTCTGAACGGCCAATCAGCCTCTAGAAAGCAAGCAAAACCAGGAGTGTCAAAAAGGAACGTTTGTGAACGGACGCTGCATGTGCTCGA
>JAFAZN010000438.1 GCA_019239775.1 Chloroflexota bacterium | reverse complement strand
TACTGCCGTAGGCGCCAGTTGAGATGCCGATATCCTCGAGGGTCTTGTACGCACTGCCACTTGGCACCAACGCCGCGGAGGACAGCATGGACTTGAGCCCCGATTCGATGTCCTGAATCGTCGCGTCACCGGTCAGCAGGTTGCCCTTGTTCGTGGTTGGATCGATCTTCGTGTAGCTGTCGATATTGTCGACGGCGGCGTTGAACGCGGTGATGAATGCATTGACGTTGTTGGTCGCGGTCGCCGTGTCCTGGGCCACATTGACGGTGCTGGAGCCAGTCGCGGTCAAATTTAGCGTAAGGCCCGTAACTGCGCCCGTGATGGTGTTGGAGTTGCTGTACTGTGTCGGACCGGCCGCGCCGCCATTGGTTGCAACGGTGTATTGCGCCGTTTTACCAGCGGTGCTCACTGCGTTCGGACCGATCAGTCCAAGCGCGGCCATGAGTCCCGATTGCCCCGGAGGGGGCGCCGTTTCACTCAGGCTTATGGCCTGGTTCCCGGTCGAGAGATTGGTCAGAGAGACTTCATCGGTCTGGGGGTTGTACGTCGCGCGGACGCCCGCGCCTGATGTATTGATGCGGTTGAGAACCGTCGACAGGCTGTCCTGGTTGGACCAGTTGATCGCAGTGCCGTTGATCGTGAACGTGCCGGAGCTGGCAAGCGTGGTGCCCATCCCGAGATTGAACGGCTGGCCTGAAAGCGAGTTGCCTGTCTGCATCTCGCTGAGCGGATGGCTGCTCTGGACTGAGCCGCCCGCAACGTTCGTGGCCACCAGACCCGAAACGCTGAGGAAATTGCTCGTATCACTGCCGCTACCCAGCTGCACCGACTGTCCGCCGTTGAGCGGAGTCAGCTTGATGAAATTGGGGTTCCCGTTGGCGTCGTTGACAATGCTGGCGGTCACCCCGGTCCCGACACCGCTCCCGCCAGCGGAACTGTCCGTGATCTTGTTGATGACGGAGTTCAGGGTGTCAGTAGTCTGATTGATGCTGATGCTGACACCGTTGACGGTGAATGTGCCGGTCGTCGGCGGATTGGAAAATCCGGCCGCACTCAGAAGCGCAGTTGGAGTGACACCGTTGCTAATCGGCTTGGTCGTCGCGATCGAAGAGGCCGTTGCCAGCTGAGAAACATTGATCGTATAGGCGCCGGCGACGGCATCGGACGTTGCGGTTGCGGTGAGCGAAGCGGTGCCGCCACTCGGGGGCGCGACCGTCGCGGACTTGACATTGATGGCGCTCGCCTGGAGCAGTGACTGCAGGGAGGTTTGGACCGCAGTTAACTTGGACTTGACGTCCTGGTACGCCTGGTCGCGCTGCTGGATTTGGGAAATTTGCTGGTTGTACTGATTGATGGGCTGAGACTCCACCTGCATCATTTTCTGGATGATGCTCGTGGTGTCGAGACCCGAGACAATACCGCTGAAGTTGAAAGGGGTGCTGGAGGACAGGCTCGAGGTCGAAGAAGAAGACGAGCTGCCGCCCAAGAGACTGCTCAACGCAGATCCAAGAGAGTTCACCGACATCGCGTTTGCCTAGACCTTTCCACAAATGAGTATCGGCCGGAAGGCGCGGGAACTTTAGAGCCGCGAGTCTGAGGTCGCGCGGCCATGCGTACGCCAACAACGCGAAAACGCCCCCAGCCAAATGGCTGGAGGCGTTCCAAGAATGTGCGAGTAAGAGATTTGCGATTTAGCCGAGGAGCTTCAGGACCGACTGCGGGGCCTGGTTGGCCTGCGACAGGATCGAGGTACCCGCCTGCTGCAGGATGTTCTCCTTGGTGAAGTTGACCATCTCCGACGCCATGTCCACGTCCATGATGCGGCTGTTGGACGCATCCAGGTTTTGCTGCGCGACACCGAGGTTGGAGATCGTGTGCTCCAGGCGGTTCTGAGTCGCACCCAGCGTACCGCGGATACCGGAGATGTCTTGCAGTGCCTGTTGCGCGGAGTCCACCAGCGCGCGGAACGCGCCCTGGATGTCGCCCGAGGTCGAGTTGCTGAGCATGTTGGTGACCTGCGTGACGGCGTCGTTGAAGTCCTTCACCGCGTACAGGTTCGTGCTCGACAAGCCGTTCTGGCTCGAGCCGTTACCGATGTACTGGCTGCCGGACGCGCTGACGCTGACCTTGAGCTGCTCGGACGTGCTGGTGCCAGCACCGATCTGCAGCGTATCGGCCTGGGCGCTCGCCGAAGCCGCCGTGCCAGCCGTCGTGCTCGTGGTCACCGTCGAACCATTGGCGACCGTACCAGTGAAGTAGAACTGGACGCCGTTGCCAATGTTGACCAGGTTGCTGGAGCCAGTGCCCGAGACGTTGACGGTGTTGGTGCTGCCGCCGCCAGCGTTGACGGTGACACTCTGCACGTTGCCGCTGGTGTCCGAGTTGATGGTCAGCGTGTAGCTGGCCGTGAACAGCGTGTTGACCGTGCCGGTCGTGTTCGCGGTCATCTGGCTAGAGCCAGTGCCAGCGAAGGCCGCGATGGTGCCGTTGACTGCCGACTGGGCGTTGGCGCCGCTGAGCAGCTTCAAGCCGTTGAAGTTGGTCACGTTGGCGATGCGGTCGATTTCAGAGCCCAGCTGGCCGAGCTCAGAGGTGATGGCTTTGCGGTCATCGCTCGACAGCGTGCCGTTGGAGCCCTGGACACCGAGCTCACGAGCGCGCTGCAGGATTGACTGAACCTCGTTCAGCGCACCTTCAGTGGTCTGCACCATCGAGATGCCGTCCTGAGCGTTGCGGCTGGCCTGATCCAGACCCGTGACCTGGGCTTGGAGCTTCTGGCTGATGCTAAGACCGGCAGCGTCGTCGCCAGCGCGGTTGATGCGCAGGCCGCTCGACAGCTTTTCGATGCTCTTCGACAGGTTCATGCCCGTTGCTTGCAGGTTGCGCTGAGCGTCGAACGCGTCGATGTTGGTGTTGATTCGGAAACTCATGGTTCCGCTGGCCTCCTAGCCAATGTGTCGTGTGGTAAGGGGCTTCCGTGCCGACCTTCCACAGCCATCATCGGCAAGTTGGCGAAGAACTTTAGGCCGCTTTTGCCAGAGTTTCCGGCACCTTTTTGAGGATCTCGGCCGCCGCGAGCGCGTCGTCCCAGCGTTCGAGGTCCGACAGCACTTGAATGAGCGGCCAGTACACCACCGGCGATGCCGGGTAGGTATCGACCGCGCGCCCGAGGAGGTCCAGGGCAGCATCGGGCGCCCTGCGGCCGCGGAGCTCAGACGCAAGGTACAGCAGCCGCGCCAGCGCAGAGTTCGAGCAAAGCGGCAGTGTCATGGCCGCGTCGTAGGCGGCTTGCCAATCGGCGTAGGCCAACGCGCCGTCAAGGACGTCGAACTGAGTCGCCTGGGGCAAGTCGTCCAGGCCCCGCAGCACATTCAGTCGGAGCTGTAGCAACTCGACGTGGACCTGGAGCTCATCGGCCGCGAGCGCGACGGCGGCATCCACCCGCCGCAGCGTGCCAGACGTAGCCTCGGCAACCGACGCCACCCGTGCGGCATCGAGCGCAATGGTGGCCCGACGATCCTGTGGGGCTTCAGCCTGTGCGAGATCGAGCTGCTCGAGCGCGGACTCGGGCTCGTCCAGCTTGATGTAGGCATCCGCCAGCAGCAGGCGCGTGCGCCAGCCACCGACGCCAGGTTCGGCGGCAACGCCGATCGGCGCCTGTGAATCCAGCGCGCTCAGCAGGTACCGCAACGCGAGGCCAAGTCGATTGTTCTTCAACTCGTGGGCGCCGAGCAGGTGCCGCGCCTGCGCGGAGAGCGCATTGGCGGACTGGGCGCGGCTGGTGACTCGCTCCACAGCATCGCCGTCGCCAATTGCCGCGAGACATTGAAGCCACATGCGGTATGTATCGACCAGGTAGTGCCGCGCCAGCTCTTCCGCTAGTGGCTCGAACCGCTCGAATGCCGCGACGGCGTCCGCATATCGTTGAGCCACCAGGTGTTGCTGGCCAAGGTGGTACAGCAGCCGCGCGTTTTCACCTTCATGCAGCAGCGCGGCTTCGAGCATGCGCAGGTTGCGGGCGTCCTTGTCGCGCGCCACATACACCTCCGGGTCGTAGCCATAGTGGAAGACCCGTACCTCGGGCAGGAACATCACGCCGCTGCGGCGTCGATCGGACAGCCGGAACAGGTCCTCGTGAATGGCGCCGACGTAGCGCAAATCGGCATTGCGCGGGAACAGTCGCGTGACGCAGTGGCGAATCGAGTCCTGGCTGCCGTTGCGCAGACGGTTCTCGATCATCACCGAGTAGCCGATCAGATCGTGCGGCAGAGGCCTGCCGACGACATCGCGCAGAGCGGAGCCGCTTGCCGAGTCCAACTCTTCGTCCGCGTCGAGCATCAGGATCCAATCGGCTGTGGCCGACTCGATCGCCGCGTTGCGCGCGGCCGCGAAGTCCTCGCACCACTCGAAGTGCTCGATGCGCGCGCCATGCGCCCGGGCAATCTCGATAGTTGCGTCGGTTGAGCCGGTATCCACCACCACGATTTCGTCGACGAACGGTCGGGCGCTGTCCAGGCAGCTCGCGATGAACTCTTTTTCGTTCCTGGCGATCACGCACAGCGCGATGCTGTGCGGACGCCGTTGTGGTTGCGCCTTGCGGCTCGATGAGCGCTTGGTCATAGAACTGGTGCTCCGCTCTTGGAATCGGCAGGGTGTTTGCCGCGCAATAGAGCGGCGATGGCGGTGGGC
>JAFAZN010000089.1 GCA_019239775.1 Chloroflexota bacterium | reverse complement strand
AGCCGATCTTCGGGGATATGGGCGACACCTCTTCTGGTTCGCTCACGCGTAGTGCTGTGGGTGACGTCGCGTCCGTCGAGCAGGATGCTTCCCTGCGTGACGGCGCGCAGGCCGGTGATGACTTGCGCCAGCTCCCGCTGGCCGTTGCCCGCGACGCCGGCGATGCCAAGGATCTCGCCCGCGGCCACGCGCAGGTCGATGCCCTGAAGCGCTTCAAGACCACGATCATCGAGCGCCACGACGCCGCTCAGCACTAACCGTTCGGATGATGACCCTGTGGCGGACCCCGCACCTTCCGACGTGGTACCTCCATCCTGCCACCCACGTGGAACCTCCGTGGAACGGTCACTGGTGTGATTACCACTGGGTACGTTCACCCCTGGACCCGTGGCGGAGCGAAGCGAACGCTCGTCGTCTCCGACCATCAGGCGCGCGAGGTCGCGAGTTGATAGTTCGCGGATTGGCAGGCCCGCGGCCACAACCGTGCCGTTGCGGAGGACGGTGACGCGGTCCGCCACGCTGCGCACCTCCTCCAGCTTGTGGCTGATGAGCACCACGGTGCGCCCCTCGGCGACAATCTGCCGCAGGGTGCGCATCAGGTCCTCGGACTCCTGCGGCGTGAGCACCGCGGTCGGCTCGTCCAGGATCAAAATGCGTGCACCCCGTTGCAGCGTCTTGAGGATCTCTGCGCGTTGCTGCTCGCCCACCGACAGCTGCCACACGGGCCGCGATGGATCCACGCGCAGGTGGTAACGCTCGCCAAGCTCGCGCGCCTGGCGGATAAAGCTGCCCGCGTTCAGCCGCAAGGGAACCCCTGGCAGCCCAAGCAGCAAGTTTTCGGCAACGGTCTGGCTGGCGACCAGGCGGTAGTGCTGATAGACCATGCCCACGCCGTGCTGAATGGCGTCTTTCGGCGAGTGCAACGCGACCACCTGTCCATCGATCCGAATCTGGCCGGCGTCGGGGCGGTACAGGCCGGCCAGGATGCTCATCAGCGTGGTCTTGCCCGCGCCGTTTTCGCCGAGCAAGGCGTGGACCTCGCCCCGGCGCGCCGAGAAGTCGACCGCGTGATTGGCGACAACGCCGGTAAAGGCTTTGTCGATGCCGACCATCTCGACGGCGAGCGCGCTCTCGCTCATGGTCGCGTAAGGCTACCCGAAGGACAGCCTCACGACTGCGGGATGTCGCCGACGATGTTGCTGAGCGCCCAGTTCATCTGGTTGGACTGGACGTAGGCGTCGTCCTTTGTCTGGCCTGCCTCGGGTGTGCCATCCAGAAAATCGCCGAGCGATTTGCCCTCCGGCGCCTTCACGTTGCCGTGGTTATCGCTGAGCGGCCCCTTCCAGATATTGAAGGTCCCCGCCTTGATCTGGGAGGCCACGTCCATGGCCGCCGACGCCACGTCCGCTGGGACAAATGAGGCGGGGGCGGTTGGTTCAACCATACCGTCCTTCATGTGGTAGTAGTACTGAACGGGTTTCCACGAACCGTTCATGATGGCTTTCACACTATTGATGTAGTGCGGCCCCCAGATGAAGCGATCGGACTGCAGGATGGCCGTGGGCGCATAGGACGCCTGGTCGTAGTCGACGCCGACGGCGTATTTACCACGCGCCTGAGCCGCCTGCGCCAGTGACGGCGAATCGGTCGTGCCGGTCAGGACGTCTGAGTTCAGGTCGAGCACCGACTCGGCGCCGGACTTTTCCTGGGGTGGATCGAACCACGTGTTGATCCACACCATGTGGATCTTGGCGTCTTTGTTGGTAGCCTGCACACCCGCGGCAAAGGCATTCAAGAAGCGCACGACTTCGGGGATCGGGAAAGAGCCAACGAAACCGAGAATGTTGGACTTGGTCATCTTGCCCGCGATCATGCCCGAGACATATCGTGGCTCTTCTTCGGCCGCATAGTACGTCGACATGTTTGTTGACGTTTTGAAGCCCGAACAATGGTCAAAAATGACGTTAGGATAGGCTTTTGCGGCTTCAAGCATGTAATCCATGAAGCCGAAGCTCGTGCCGTAGATGACGTCAAAACCTTTGCGCGCGTAATCCTCGAAAACGCGTTGCGAATCAGCGGTTTCCGGGACGTTTTCGGTGTAAGCGGTCTCAACCTGCGATCCGAGCGCCTGTTCGAGGGCTTTCCGACCGTCGTCGTGCGCATTGGACCAGCCGTGATCGTTCATCGGGCCGGTGTAGACGAAGGCGGCGCGAATCTTCTTACCTGAGGCGACCGTCGGGGCCGTCGTCGGAGCGGAGGTTGGCGCCGCGGCGGCAGCTGGCGCGGTCGTCGGCTTGGCAGCGGCCGCGGCCGTTGGTGCAGCGGTCGGCGCGGCTGGGGGGCTCGTCGGCGCAGCCGCGGGGGGTGCGCTGGTCGCCGCGGGCGGCGCGGGGGGTGTGCTGCAGGCCGCCATGAGGCCGCTGGCAGCACCGGTCGCGAGGAGTAATCCGCCCAATCTGAGGAGCCGTCTGCGGCTGACGTTTGCTCCTGCTGAAGACTGATTCATGGTCGTCCTCATTTCTGTGAGTGGATAAAAACAGTACCGGTCGCTTCGGCCTCGGTCGGACAGACAGTGTGCCCAATCGCGGCCACCCGTGTCTCGGGCAATGTGCCCACGTGCCGGCGCGCCGACATACCATGCGCGGTGATGGCGCCCTCCTTGTCACGTGCTGTGGGAATGCTTGGTCTTGCTCTGCTTTGTGCGTGCACGTCCGCGCCCGCGGCCGCGCCGACGACCGCGGCCACGGCGCTGCCCGGCCTTGAGAAAGGCACCGTGACCGTGAACTATGGCTACAGCACCGCGGGCGCCATCAACGGGCCGGTGTATATCGCGGAGGAGTACGGCTACTTCGCCGAACAGGGCATTAAGTTGAACTACGTGCTGTTTCCCTCGGCATCAGAGGTGATTCCCTCCATCACGCGCGGGGATGTGGACGTCGCGGCGATCGGCATCAACCCGGCGACGTTGAATGCGCTAGCCGCCAACTTCGGCATCAAGCTCGTGGCCGATACGGGAACCCAGTTTCCGGGCTTTCCATTGAACATCGTGGTCGTGACCAACGAGATGGCGGGCACCATCAAGGGCCCCGCCGACCTAAAGGGGCACAAGATTGCGCTGACGCCGCCCGGGATGGGCACCGCCTCGGGCTTTCTCCTCTCCAAGTACCTGGCTCAGGGCGGCCTCACCGTCAACGACGTGGACATCGTGCCGCTGACGTTCCCGGATCAGGTCGCAGCTTTGACGAATCGCTCCGTGGACGTCGCGTTCATGGCCGAACCGTTCGCGACACAGGTGGTCAAGCAGAACATCGGCAAGATCCTCACTGGGTCAGACACCATGCTGCCTGGTTACCAGGTGACCGGGCTGCTCTACACGGACAAGTTCATGTCGGGTTCGCACGATGCGGGTGTGGGGTTCATGGTCGCGTTCTTGAAGGGCGTGCGCGCGTACATGGCGGCCTTTGGTGGCAACGCGACCGATCAGGATCGCGTCATCGGGGTGATGACCAAGCGCACTGATATTAAGGATGCGGAGCTGTGGAAGGAGATGATCCCGACGGGCTCGTCGCCGGACGGCACGGTGGACCTGAAGAGCATTGCGGCAGCGCAGGAGTATTTCAAAGGCCTTGGACTGGTGCAGGTGACGCCCGATCCTGCGACGCTTGTGAATACGTCGTTCGCGCAAGAGGCCGTGAAGCAACTGGGGCCGGGCGCAGCGCCCGTGCCCCCAAAACCGCGCTCCTGAGAGAGGTTATTCGCCGGCGAACTTCTGGCTGTTGCCCATACTCGGCCACACGTACGCCTGCACGTTTGCCTGCAACTGGCGGAAGTGATTCCGATCGTGGTGGACCCACTCCTGGAGCAGGTCGTTCACGCGCAGATACCCGACTTTTGCGTGGGTGCCACCCCGCTGCAGGTCCGCATCACTGAGGCCGTTCACCAGCGCGACCGACTCACTTCGTAACGTGTTGAATTCCGCCAGCAAATCAGCCGACGAGCGCGCGCAGTCGTTCCGCTCGCGTTCGACCGCTTGTTGATCCCACCCGGGGAACGACGGTTCGGATTGCGAAAGGATGGTGCGGATGCGGCCGTTGAAGCCACGGCGTTCGGCTTCGATGATGTGTCCGAGGCATTCCTTGGCGCACCATTCGCCCGGTGCCGGGTGCCAGCCCAGGACTTCATCGGAGAGCGCGCCAACCTCGGCCAGCATTGCCGAGCGGAGCGACTCGAGTAGCGAAGCGACTTCGCGGGGCGTCAGCGGTCGGGTGGTGGTGAGGGTCACAGTTGATCTCCTTGAGGTGAGGGCGGCACCTCAAACGCGTTGTTGATGCCGCAGATCAAAGCGAAATGCCCGGCAATCGTGGTGAGCTCCACGAGCCATCGCACGCCGTGCCGGTCTTTCAACCGACTAAACGTGTTTGCATCCACCCGGTTACTGGCAACCACCTGCTGGGCGTAGCTGACGATGTCCGCCTGGTCCTCCGTTAGGCCGTTGGTGCGCCGCTCCTTGATCGCTGCGATAACTTCCTCGCTGACGCTATTGCGGCGCGCGTTCGGCGCCTGAACGCTCCACACGAACAAACAATCCTTCGCGCGGGCGACCGCAAGCGCAGCGACCACGTGATCGGCGGCGCTGACCTGCGAGTCGCTGCGCAGTGCCGCCGCGACCTGGTCAACGCGGTCCGCGACACCCGGCGCGTGCAGCAGAATGCTGTAGGGACCGGCCACACGGCCGCGTTGGGCGACGATACGGTCGTACAAGGGATGCCACTCGGCCGCGACCTGGGCCTTGTCGGTGATCTGTTCAACGCGAGCCATCGCGGCATTCTAGAGTGACGTCTCGCCGGAGTGATGTCAGGCGGCCAGCGGCATTGCCTCGCGGATGATGCGGCCGATGTTCTCCTCGGCGAAGAACTCCGGCAGCGGCACGGTGCCCGCGATGGTGCTGAGGAAGCGCTCCGCCTCCGCCTGATTGCTGCGCAGCGCGCCAAACAGTTGCTGTTCCTCCGGACTCGGCGCCTCTAGCTTGGCGAGCTTGTAGGTGAACTCGCACATCGGCATGACGCAGGCATTGCGCCTGTGCTCGTAATCGGCCAGGGCATCGGAGAGGTTTGCCTCGCCAGTCCAACCGCTATGCAGTGCGCCAGCGAGCAGCTCGGCGTCACGAAACGCGTCGGTGATTCCCTGACCCGTGATCGCGTCGCGGTGATAGCCCGCGTCGCCGACCAGGGCCCAACCGGGGCCGTAGGGCTTGCGGAAGAAGAACGGGAAATCCGCTCCCTTGAACGGTGCGACGCGGGTGGCGGTACGCAATTGCTCCGCCAGAGCCGGAGCACACATGGTGACGTTGTCCATAAACCACGTTGGAATGTCGCGCCTGGCGTTTTCAAACTGCGCGTGCGCGGCGCCGAGCGCCACGTACACGAGTCCGTCATTGGTCTGTTCGGCAACGACGCCGGCGCCCTCGCGTGGATAGAGCGCCACACCTTCGAGGTCCACGCCCTCGAAATAGCTGTAATAGCCAAATGTCAGCGTGGGCCGTGCATGGTACGTCGGCGCATCCACCAGTCGAGCGATGCGTGAGCGGCGTCCGTCGGCGCCGACCACCACCCGTGCGTTTTCGCGCACCCGGGTGCCGTCGGCCAGTTGGCCTTCGATCCCGCAGACACGCTCGCCGTCCCACACGACACCGCTAACGGCGAAGCCTTCGCGGACTTCCACGCCTGCCTCACTTGCCGCGTCCACCAGCGTCTTATCCAGGACAGTGCGTCGCGGGCACAGGTCGAAGTCGATATCGCCGGCGGGCAGCGGATTGCCGCTCAGTGCGAACGGTCCAACGTCGAAGGTCCAGCGCCGAATGCGTGGACCGCCGGTCGCGATCAACCGCGGCAGCAGGCCCCAGCGATTAGCGGTGGCCAGGCCGGCCCGGTGAATGTGGTGCGTTGAAATGGTGTCGCTGGGGAAGGTGGCCTGGTCGACCAGCAGCACGCGGTAGCCCTTGCGGGCCAGCAACATAGCGGTGGGAGAGCCGGCGACGCGTGCGCCGACCACGATTGCGTCGTACATCTGTGCGGAGTGCTCCTTGGGTTTCTGTCACGGTGCACTACGCTCCGCCCAGGGGTGTTGGATCACTCGCGAATCTAGACGACCGGTCGCCTCGCGGATCCGTGGGATCAACTCCTGGCCGTATTCGATGCAGTCGTTGAACGGCCAGAAGCCGCGGATTAGCAGGCGATCGCAGCCCAGCTCCACGTAGCGCAGCAGTGCGGCGCAGACCTGTTCGGGTGTGCCCACCAGGGCCGTTGAGTTGCCGGGGGCGCCGGTGATCGCGGCGATGCGCGTCCAGAGACGTTCGTCGTGCACCTCGGCCTCCGCGGCTGCGGCCAGCAGCCGCGCCGAACCTACCGAGCTGGAGTCGCGCCGACCTCGATAGCCAGCGAATCGTTCCCGCTGCTCCATCGCGCGTTGGGCCACCTCCTCCGCACGTGTCCAGGCCTCCGCCTCTGTAGCACCGAGGATCGGTCGCACCGACACGCTGAATCCCACGGACCTGCCAACCGAGGCGGCGGAGGCGCGAACTGCGTCAATGCGCGATTGCGCTTGCGCGAGCGGTTCGCCCCACAGCATGTAGACGTCCGCGTAGCGCGCGCCCACGTCGACGGCGGCGGGGGAAGCTCCACCGAAGTAGATCGGGATTCCGGTCGACGTGGCTGGTCCAGCTGGGAGGCGCGCGCCTTGCACGCGGTAGAACTCGCCGTCGAAGTCCAACGGCTGCGAGCCGGCAAGCAGCGAGCGGACAATGTGCAGGTACTCGGCGGTACGACGGTAGCGTGCGTCGTGATCGAGAAAGTCGCCGTCGCGATGCTGGTCCGCCTCATCTCCTCCGGTGATGATGTGGAGCGCCAGCCGCCCACCACCGGCGAGATGATCGAACGAGATAGCCTGTCGGGCGGTCAGGCTCGGCGCGACGAATCCGGGCCGGTGCGCCAGCAGCAACTTCAGCTGGTCGGTGACGCGCGCAACGTGGTTGGCGACCTGCCAGCCGTCGGCCCAATGGCTGCCATAGCCAATCAGGACCCGATCGAAGCCTGCCGCTTCGTGCGCTTGCGCGAAGCGGGCCGTGAAGTCCGCGTCGATGGGCGCGCCCTGGAGCGGCAGGATCTCCGAGGCTTCCTGCGTGGCGATCATGCCGATGATCTCCACGTTCGTAGATGTTCGGCCACCGTGGTCCATGTGGGTCCCGCCAGCATAGTGCGGCCGAACATCTCCGTGACAGTTTGATGGGGCGTCGCAGCCGCCCCTGGCCGAGTAGCCTACTGGGTATGGCTGTAGCGCATCTCGAAGTCACCAATCGCCGGCCCTACGCTTTCGGCTACGAACGCATCGATGGCAAGCTCCACTTCGCGGTGGATCCCATCCATCCAGCCAATGCGCGGATTGTGGACCTCGATAAAGCACCGCGCGATGCCAACGGTCAGGTGCGCTTCTGGGCGGATCTGGTGGTGCTCCAACCCGCTGACGCGGCGCAGAGCAACCGCCGCCTGCTGTACTACGTGGTCAATCGCGGGCAATGCCCGGGCGTGCCGTTCAATCGGTTTCCACCGCGGCTGCCCACACTGCCGCCCAGCGAAGAAATCGACCCGGGCGATGGCTTCATGATGCGCCACGGCTGGACCGTCGCCATGTGCGGTTGGCAGTGGGATGTCCAGCGACAGCCTGGCCTGCTTGGCCTCGAGGCGCCGCAGGCACTCGGCCCCGATGGTCAACCCATACGCGGTCGCGTCTCCATTGCGTTTCAGCCAAACGAGCCGCATACGTTTCACCGACTCGCCCACTGGCCGTTGCACCCCAAACCAGGCAGCCAGTCGATGTACCACGACGTCTATCCCGCGTCGGACGTCAACGAAAGCGATGCGCAATTGCTGGCTGGGCCCAGCCGCGGCGCGTTGAAGCCGGTGCCGCGTGAGCAGTGGCGCTTCGCGCGCGAGCAAGATGGGCAGGTCACACCAGATGACGAGCACATCTGGCTCAGTGGCGGGTTTCAGTCAGGCACCTGGTACGAAGTCATCTACACCACGCGCAGTTGTCCGGTGGTCGGCACCGGCATGCTGGCGACTCGCGACAGCGTTGCCTGGCTGCGCCACGCCAATCCGTTCGATCGACCCATCGACTTCACGTATGGCAATGGGCGATCGCAGTGCGGCCGGTTCCTACGCGAGTTCCTGTACGAGGGCTTAAACGTCGATGAGGAGGGGCGTCAGGTATTTGATGGGCTGATTCCGCACGTGGCCGGCGCCAGGCGGGGTGAATTCAACATGCGCTTTGGCCAGCCATCGGAAACCACTTCGCGCGGCTTCGGCGGCCTGTTCCCGTTCACCTCAGACGAGATCACCGACCCGGTCACCGGTCAAACCGATGGACTCCTGCGTCGCCAGCGCCAAGTTGGAGGTGTCCCCAAGATCTTCACCACGAACACTTCCTCGGAGTACTGGCGTTCCGACTGCTCACTGATCCACACGGACCCTGCTGGAACGCGGGACGTGGAGCCTCCGCTCGAGGAACGCATCTACATGATTGCGGGGCATCAGCACGGTTCGGGTGTGCCGCGGCTGGTGGATACAACCGCGATCGGCGCCCGCGGCGCGAACCAGTTCAACATTGTCGATGGCCTGACCCCGCAGCGTGCCTTCCTTATTAATTTGGACCGCTGGGTCTCGGAGGGAGTCGAGCCACCGCCGAGTGCGTTCCCGCATCTCGCCGATGGCACCGCCATCTCGCGCGCGCAGGCTCTCGAGCAACTCGGGTCCATCCCCGGTTTGACCCTGCTCAACAGCGATGGACTTCCGACCCTGCGTCGGGTTGATCTCGGACCCGACGTGTCCAAGGGGGTTGCACATCTTCCCGTGGAAGTGGGCGAGCCGTACCCGAGTTACGTGTCTGCGCTCGACGCCGATGGCAACGAGGTTGCGGGCATCCGGGTTCCTGACATTTCCGTACCGGTTGGCACCCACACCGGCTGGGTATCCCGGCATGCGTCCACGGGTGGCGCGGGCCAACTGCTGGATATGCAGGGTGCGACCGTGCCGTTCGCCGGTACCGAGGCCGAGCGCACGGAACGCAACGATCCACGTCCATCCATCTCGGAGCGGTACCGCGATCGTCAGGACTACGCCACGAAAGTGCGTGCCGCGGCCGAGACGTTGGCGTCGCAGCGCTACATCCTGCACGAGGACATTGACCTCGCGGTTGAGCTGGCGCTCGAGCGCTACGACGCGCTGGCCCCGAAGTTGGTTTCCGCGTGAAATTGCGCTGATCCAGTTCGCCACAGCGGTCGTATAGGC
>JAFAZN010000499.1 GCA_019239775.1 Chloroflexota bacterium | reverse complement strand
CACATGAAGCGTCCGATGCGGGGAAACAGTGTGAGGTTGGGCCGACCGCCATCCGCGTGGAATGGACACCGCCCCACAAGCGCCGAACCAGAACGGCGCAAATCGATTCCGTACTGCGCGACGACCTCGGCGATTGGATGCTCCATTCGGAGTCGATCTGTGTCGATTCGCGGGCATGGAGATGCCCCAGGAGTCTGAACTGCCATGTGTCCTCCAGTCAGAGGAAGGCTGATCTTCCGATCCGATCAGTGGTCGCCGACGCGCACGATGCGGCCGCGAGCGGCTCCGGCAGGCTCCTGAAGCACTGTTGGCATCAACGGGAGCAAGGTATCAAGCCGATTACTCGGGGCTCGCAGCAACACGAGCGTGAGAGAGGAATTCCCGATGTTCTGCTGGAATTCCACTCCGGTGTCCACCGTGATGAAGACCTCGAATTCCCGAGCGGCCAGCGTGAGCAGCTCGCCGTTTTGTTTGCCGGCCCACCCGCGCTCAGGGACAGTCGTAACCGCGTGCTGCGACCCGAATGCCTGCTTCAGCCGTCGTGGCAGGCACTCGTCGAGCAAAATGCGCACGCGTGGCTAGCGCAGAACCAGCGTTGCGGCGAGCTCGAGTACGCCAACGGCCTGCTCACGGCTGACCGTCGGGTAGTCCGTCAAGAACTCGTCCAGGGGCTGTCCCGCTTCGAGATAATCGAGCAGGGTCCGCACGGGCACGCGCGTGCCGGTGAACACGGGCGTGCCACCCAGCACATCGGCTGAGCGCGTGATCAAGTGGCCAGCCCCGGAATGCGTGTCGTGCATAGTCGGTTCCCTCCTGAATGGTCGCACGCCGCTCGTGCCTCGGCCAAACGCGGGGTTAGGCTACGCGAGCGACCAGGTCCATCGGCAGTCCACGCAGATAGCGTGACGGCTGTTGTGGTTCGGGGCGACCAGGTTGACCATCAAGTACCGGCCGGCGTGTTCGGCAGTACGTGAGGTACAGGAGCACCTGGCACCGTGACAGCGCCACATAGGTCAGTCGTCGCTCCTCGTCGTCGCTCGGCTCAGGTTGCCCGGAAAGCGGCGGACGAACATGGGGCAAGAGTCCCTCCTCGACGCCGGTCACGAAGACGACGGGCCACTCTCTGCCCTTCGCCGCGTGCACTGTAAGCAGAGAGACGCATCGCTGGTCGGGTGCTGCATCAGTCTCGCCAAGGTGAAGATCGGCGAGCCAGGTCCCGAGGTCGGGTGCACTCGTGTGTTCGAGTAGTGCATGAAGGTGCTCGACGTTCTGCAGCCGCTCCGGTCCGTCCTGCTGGTTTGTGAGCCAGACGGCGTAATTGGTGCGTTCGAGGACGAGCTCGAGCGCACGAACCGAAGCGCTGTCTGCGGCTGCCGCATGGATGTCCGCCAGCATAGATACCAACTCCTCTACGGACCGCCGCGCGGCGGCACCACCTCGGCCATGTGCGGACTCTGCCAGGTCGGCCAGTGGTACAGGCTTGCGTCGAAACGCTCGCTCGACCAACCGCAAGCCTCGAGGTGGCGTGTCGAGGATGCGCGCAAGTGCTGGTGTGTCGTTCGGGTTGTGGGCGAGGCGCAAATACGCGAGCAGGTCGCGAATCTCGGGCCGAGCAAAGACGTCCTGGTCGGCGCGTAACTGGACAGGAAGTCCATGAGAGCGCAGCGCATCGGCGATGACGGGCGCCTGCGCGTTGGTCCGAAACAGTACGGCAGCCTGACCCGGCTCGGTGATGTGACCGCCAGCGAGAAGTCGGGCAACCTCGTCGGCGATGTAGCGGGCTTCGTCCAGCTCGTCGTCGGCCCGGTACAGGCGGGCAGCTGGCCCCGCGGGATTGGCGGTCCAGGAATTCGGCCGACTCGCAAGAGGTGCCGCGATGGCGTTGGCTAGCGTGACGATCGTCGCCG
This sequence comes from Chloroflexota bacterium, assembly GCA_019239775.1. Classification (GTDB taxonomy): domain Bacteria; phylum Chloroflexota; class UBA6077; order UBA6077; family CF-72; genus CF-72. Next base: position 3,024 of record JAFAZN010000499.1, on the reverse strand, counting down.
TCGACCGGTGATTCTGATCCAGAACGTAGCGCCTTGCGTCAGGGTAGTCGACCCCAAACGACTCCAGGAGCGTGGGATCCGCGCCGCGAAAGGAGTAGACCGACTGCAGAGGGTCGCCGACAACGGCCAGATTTCGACGCTGCGCAACCACGTGCTGGACCAGTCTGTACTGCAGTCGGCACGTGTCCTGGGTTTCATCGACCAGAACATATCGGTACGCATCCTGGAGTGTTGCGCCGGCGCGCGGCTCGGCTTCAAAGAGCCGCAGCGGAAGCAACAACATCGCCGCGTAATCCACGGCGCCGTTGCTCTGAAGCTGCCGTTCGTAGGCGGCGGCCAGCTCCCGCAGGACCTCCTGATGCAGCGCGTCGGGTTCCTCGGCGGTAGAGCCGCACAGACGGAACCGTTCCAGCCAGTGTTCGAGCCGGGCCACGGACAGCAGCCACGGGTCGGAGTCGCCGGTCGACCTGTCTGGCGCAACCGCGAGTCCAATCGATGTAGCCGCTTTTCGAAGCAATATGCGTGTTTCCTCTCGGCCGTACACCGCCGGCGGCAGGTGACCGAACCCAAGCTCCTCGCTCCAGGTGCGGATAACGCGGAGTCCAAACGAGTGAAAGGTCCGGATATCGACGCGAGTTGCTGCCGACCCGAGCACGGTTTCGAGACGATTCCGGAGTGTCGCCGCGGCCGCGGTGGTGAAGGTAATCGCCAGTATGCTGGTCGGTGGGATGTCGCGTTCGCTCACGAGGTGCGCGATCCGGCCAGCGAGCGTCGTTGTTTTCCCCGAACCCGGTCCAGCCAGGATGCTCAGCGGTCCGTCCCCAGCAACGATCACGTCGCGCTGCTGCGCTGTGAACCGGCTCAGGTCCACCCGGCCGATCAGCGTGCTTGCGGAGCGGCATTGGCGGGACGTGCCCGGAGTGGTGGCAGCTCCTCCGGCCCACGTCCATTTGCCACGAGCTCGTTCCAGCGCATGAGGAAGGCGCAATCCAGGATGTCGTAGGCGAGCGCTGCCTGTCGCTCGGGCGGCACCACGGAGGTAATCAGTGAAAACTCCGGGTAGGCCTCGGCGTGTCGGCGGAGTAGCGCAGCTGGTTCGTCCAGATCCCGCAGTGCGGCGAGCACGGCATGCAGCGCGGCGTACTCCAGGATTGCGTTCGGCTCGAGCACGCGGCTGAGTTTGCGGTAGGCCCAGCGCCAGGTGTTCAACGTGAGTTGTTCGATTCGGGTCAGGCGCGCGGGTTGTGGATGAGTGGACCGCAGGTGCATGGTGAAAGCTCCAGTAGGGCTTCAAATTTTGGATTCGGCTCGACCGATCGGGACTGTTCTCGAAATCGTGCTGACTGCAATCTCCTCCTCTGACGTGTTTCGGGTATCGATCCGCCCCCGGCCAGCTCGAAGCGACCGGGGGCGGATGACCACACGACGAGCGGAGTGTCGACCCGTTTTGTGGGACCGGCGTCGACGGACCTCAGTGGTGGACGGGGACTGCAAAGGTGTTTGGCACCGCATACGTCGCCCAGCCGGTTGTCCCGACGTCCGCTGCACGGAATTCGCGTAGCTCGCGAAGAATTCGCTCGGCAATCGCCGCACGTCGGCGGGCGCCCGGATCGTGCTTCTCTTCTGGGCTCAGAACCTGCTTGATGATCGCGCCCGCGAAATAGTCGGGGCCCATCCCCAACGACGACAGGACCTCAACTTCGCGGGGTGTGCGCGGATTCACAATACAGATGAGACCGCGCCCTTGCCGAGGTGCCCACCGCTCGACGTACGCGCCGGAGGCCTGGGCGAGTCGGCTGCAGACGTCGCACCAGCGGCCGAAGACGTCCTGGCTGACTTCCAGTGACAGGCCATCGACGTCAACCTGCTCGAGCGTGGCCAGCGCCGCTTCCAGGTCGCCAGCCTCGCATTGAGCGGCTGCGCGCTCGAGAGCTTCGCGGGCCACAAGGTCTTTCTCCTCGCGAATTGCGACCCGCAGTCGTGTTTGGGCCGACTTGACGAGCTCAACGTCGTCTGCGAACTCGCGCTCAAGAACCGCAACGGCGCGACGTGCCTCCGGGAAGACGAGCGCCTCGAGCGCGCTGCTGAGGGCCGAGAGAACAGAGTCGCGGCGACGGAGACGGGCGGCGGCTTCCTCCTGCCGACGCGCTTCTTGTTCCTCGGCGCGACGCTCGATAACAAGCAGTTCGACGTCGGGATGCGTGTGCAGGAATTCGTCCGCACGTTGCTGCCACGCGACCGCGAGTTCGGCAAATGCATGGCGCACGCGTTTGGAGTCCGCCAGCAGGACCTCGGCAGCCGCTCTGGCGGACTGGCCGAATGCGCTCTGCAGTACCGTTGCGGCACTGTCCTCGAGGGTTGAGGCTTCCTGCAGACCCGCCGTGTACTGCTCGGACGACGCCACGAGGGCTTGGTACTGTGCGAGATCGCCGACCGCGGCCTCGCGGGCCAGGCGCGAGAGTTCCTCAACAGCGCTCACCGACTCGATGAGTCGTTGCAGGTCGGCGGACAGGCCTTCGTGCACAGGCTCGCTCGGTACCTCGACGAGCTGCGGATCCTGACAGTCGGCCGCCGCGGTGACGCCGCTGAGGTCTAACGCGTTGGCGTCGGTGCTCAGGGCCTCGTCTTGGATAGCAGTGTTGGAGGGGGCGTCGTGTTGGACGATCAGGTCCGTAGCGGCGGAGAGGTGCGGCTTGGAATCTTCGACCAGATTGGCGCTCGTCATGCTCGTGCTCTCAAGGGATGCGGAGGACATGGTTGTCTCCTGAAAAAAGCAGCGGAGCCGCTACACAAGCAGTAGCCCCGCTGGAGGCGTCGATCACAGATAGGCCGGCCAACCAGGAAAAGCTGGTGTCACTCGGCGGGCCTGGTGGTAGGATCGAGCCGAGGGGCCTGGTTCGGAGGCCACCTCAGCACCGAACCTATGGGTGGGTGCCGTTCGTTGAAGGACCGGTCGCGACGAGTGACTGGTCCTTTTGTTGTGTTGCGAGCAGGTCCCTTACACCGGGTATTTCGGTACTGCCC
>JAFAZN010000399.1 GCA_019239775.1 Chloroflexota bacterium | reverse complement strand
AGAAACGTGATGTCGAACGCCCGCGCAAAGTTCTGCCCCAGAAAGTGGCTGGTGCCACTTTGCAAGGCCTTCCCGTCCGGCATCAACGCCTCGATGCTGTAGGTTGAGTCCGCGCCCGCGAAGCGCTCCGCGGCGGTCTTTTCGCCTCGCACCACCGGTAGGGCGCATTCCGTCTCAGCAAAGTCCGCGTACACGCCGAGCATCCGCATCGTCTCCTCGCGCGCCTCCTCGGCCGTTCGATGCGCCGTGTGACCTTCCTGCCACAAGAACTCAGTTGTCCGTAAGAAAAAGACGGTCCGCTTCTCCCAGCGCACGATGTTGCACCACTGGTTGATCAGCAGCGGGAGATCGCGCCACGACTGAATCCACTTCGAATAGAAGTGGCCGATGATGGTCTCACTCGTCGGACGGATCGCCAGCCGCTCCTGCAAGTCTTCGCCGCCGGCGTTGGTGACCCAGGCGACCTCTGGCGCGAAGCCTTCGACGTGCTTGGCCTCTCGCTTCAGAAAGCTCTCAGGCACGAACAGTGGGAAGTAGGCGTTCTTGTGGCCAGTCGCCTTGAAGCGCTGGTCGAGTCCAGCCTGCATGTTCTCCCACAGGGAGAAGCCATATGGCCGAATGACCATGGTGCCGCCAACGGGCTCGAAGTAGTCCGCCAGCTCCGAGCGGCGGATCGCCGAAATGTACCAGCGCGAGAAGGCCTCGCCGTCGCCGGTGTCCTTCGGCGGCATCTGGCTCGTGAACTCGGTCTGTGGGGTCGCCATCGTGCGTCCACAGATTATGCAGGCTTTACCATCAAGCCTGTGTTGTGCTGGATCGAGGTCGACCTGGACGCCATCGCCAATAACGTGCGGGCGCTCCAGGCAGCCGCCGAGCCACGCCAGGGTGTCACGGCTGTGGTGAAGGCCCAGGCGTACGGCATGGGCGCCGCCGCTGTCGCCAACGCCGCCGTTCAAGCAGGTGCCCGCGGTGCCGCGGTCGCCCGCGTTAGCGAGGCGCGCCGCCTCCGCCAGGCCGGCTTTTCCGAACCGCTCCTCCTGCTCGGTGGCCTTGATCCCGAAGACCACGCGGATGCAGTCGCCTTGAAGCTCACCGCAACCGTTTCGGATTGGCAGACGGCAGAAGGCCTGGCGCGCGCAGCGCACGCGGCGGGTGAGGTCGCCAATGTCCAGGTCAAAGTCGACACGGGCATGACCCGCTACGGCGCACCGCCGGATGAGGCCATCGCCATCGTGCGCGGCCTCCAGCGACTCCCTAGCCTGCACCTCGAAGGCTTTTATACGCACTTCGCCGCCGCCGACGACCCCGACCCTTTCTTCGCCCATCAACAGCTCGCCCGCTATCGAGCAATTTGCCAGCAGCTCGAAGCCGACGGCATCGAGCTCGGCCTCAAGCACGCCGCCAACTCAGCCGGCAGTTTGCGCATCCCCGGGGCGGGCCTGGACACCATACGCACGGGAATTGCGCTCGCGGGCGGCTACGCCACAGGTTGGGTCCCACGCGTGGGTTCGTTGCGCGGTGCGGTCGCTCTCAAGTCCCGAGTTATTCGGTTTCACACGCCAGCCGTCGGCTCGTCGATCGGCTACGGCCGCACCTACAAAGTGTTCCGACCAATGCGCGTAGCGCTGATTGCCTGCGGCTATGCTGACGGCCTGCCACGCGCGTGCAGCAATCGCGGTCGGGTGCTGATTCGCGGCGAGCGCGCACCTCTGGTTGGCACCGTCTCGATGGACATGGCCATGGCGGATGTCTCGCATCTGCCCGACGTCGAGATTGGCGATGAGGTCGTGGTGCTCGGCCCGCAGGGCGCCGACGAAATCAGCCTTGACGAATTCGCCGAATCCGCAGGCATCATCCCGCACGAGTTGCTCGTGCGGCTTGGCAGCCGCGCCCCTCGCCTGTACGTCCGCAACGGGCAGCCAGTTTCACAGGCTAACCTGGCATGCGACGACTTGACGGAATATGCATGCGCATCGTCGACCTGATCGAGAAGAAGCGCGACGGCGCCAGCCACTCTCGTGACGAGCTGAAGGCGATCGTCGGCGGCTACGTCCGAGGCGAGGTCCCGGATTATCAGATCGCCGCCTGGCTCATGGCGATCTGTTGGCGCGGCATGCAGCCAGATGAGTTGACCCACCTCACCCAGGTGATGGCCGCCAGCGGCGAGCAGCTGGATCTCTCCTCCATCGGCCGCCCGGTCGCCGACAAGCACTCGACTGGCGGCGTCGGCGACAAGACCTCGCTCATTGTCATGCCCCTGGTCGCGGCCTGCGGCGTGCCCGTCGGCAAGATGAGCGGCCGCGGCCTCGGCTTCACGGGCGGCACCATCGACAAGCTCGAATCTTTTCCAGGCATCCGTGTCGATCTGCCTGCTGCTGCCTTCGTACGCCAGCTTCGCGAGATCGGCATCGTAATCACCGGCCAGTCCGCGGACCTGGCGCCCGCCGACGGCAAGCTCTACGCCTTGCGCGACGTCACCGGCACCGTGCCCAGCCTTCCGCTCATCGCCAGTAGCGTGATGTCCAAAAAGCTGGCCGCGGGCGCCAACGCCATCGTGCTGGACGTCAAAACCGGCTCCGGCGCCTTCATGCGCGAGCCCGATGCCGCGCGCGCACTCGCCCGCGCAATGGTCGACATCGGCACCGCCGCCGGCCGCCGCATGGCCGCGGTCGTGAGCGACATGTCCCAACCGCTTGGCCGCGCCGTCGGTAACGCCCTCGAGGTCGCCGAAGCCCTCGATACCCTCGAAGGTCACGGCCCGCCGGAGCTCACCGACTTTGCGATCGACCTCGCATCGCTCATCGTCGAGCTCGCTTCTGACGGCGCCGCTGGCCGCGCCAACGTCGAGCACGCCTTGCGCTCAGGCGCTGGACTTCGAAGCTTCCGCGCGATGATCGAAGCCCAGGGCGGCGACACTCGCGCCTTCGAGGACCGTGCCCTGCTCCCGCGCGCCAACTACCAGCACGCGGTTCTGGCCGAGACGGACGGCTACCTCACCAGGCTCGACGCCCTCTCGGTCGCGCACACCGCCACACTGCTCGGCGCCGGCCGCGAACGCAAAGGCGACCCTATTGATTTGTCAGTTGGCGTCGTCGTTCACGTGAAGCTCGGCGACGAAGTCCGTGCGGGTCAGACTCTCGCGATGCTGCACGCAGGTGACGAAGCCCGGCTAGCGCCGGCGGAGCGCGCGCTGCGCGAGGCCATCGAAGTGAGCGAACAACGGGTTGCACCACCACCTCTCATCCTGGAGCGACTAGTAGCTCCATTTGCTGGAAGTCGGGCGTGAGCAACCAACCCGCCGCCTCAGCCGCGGCGCGTGCGCTCGGTCCCTGCTTGACAGAACAGGGCGGCAGTGAACGCAGGAATACCTGGCCGTAGAAGCGTGTGACGATGCGTCGGTCGAGCACGATCACCGCGCCCCGATCGGTGCGCGACCGAATCAGTCGTCCAAACCCCTGCTTCATGCGCAGCACGGCCTGCGGCACCGCGTACTCGGAAAACGGACTATCGAATTGCTCGGCTCGCGCCGCGTACACCGGATCAGTCGGCACCGCGAACGGCAGCCGGGTGACCATCACACAGCTGAGGGCGTCGCCGACTACGTCGATGCCCTCCCAGAAAGCGTTGGTACCAAAGAGCACTGCCCGCGAGCCACGTCGGAACTTCTCGAGCAACCGCGTGCGCGAGCTTTCCTCCACCCCCTGCGCCAGCACCGTAATGCCGCGGCGGCGCAGTTGCTCGCGTACCCCGTCGTAGGTTGCCTTCAAATGCGCCCGACTGGTGAACAGCACCATCGTGCGCCCATTCAGGCGCGTGACCACATCGACGATGGTTCGCTCCAGAACCGCCTGGTAGCCAGGCTGGGTCGGTTCGGGCAGGTCGTTGGGCACGTACAACAGTGCAGCACGGGCGTAGTCGAACGGCGATCCGAGGGCGTGCGCCGCGGCATCGTCCACACCCAACCGCCGTTTGACGTACGCGAACGAGCCACCAATAGCCAGCGTCGCCGAGACGAGCACCGTTGCCTCGGTCGCTTCGAACAGCCGCTCGCGCAGGAGCGTGCTCACGTCGATCGGGGCCGCGTTCAAAAACGCCGACCGAAAGCGCCCGCTCGCCGAGATCCAGTACACCGTCCCCTTGCCGGGTTCGTGCACGCATGCCTGCAAACGGCGCCGCACATCACGCCAGTAGTCGAGATGGCCGCTGAGCTCGGACGCAAGGTCGTGTGCCGCATCGGATGGCTTGTCCAGTCCTTCCAGTTCAGCCACCACCTCCGCGGTCGTGCGCTCCAGGACCTGCGCATGGCTCGCCGCCTCGGCCCAGGTCTCCTCAACCTCCTGCCACAGCGAACCCGCCCGAACCGCCGCCGAGATGCGCAGCGCCGAGTCGTCACCGCCCGTGAGTTCGGAGTCCTGGAGCACCCGTTGCAGGCCCTCGAAGAAGCGCCGTACCGCTACTCCAAGTTGCGCAGCCGCTTGCTCGCCACGTTCCACGACCGGTCGTAGCTCAGGCGTAAGCCGCATGCCGCTGCCGGCCGCGATCAGGCCCAGGGCTTCGGGAATGGCCCCGGTCGGCGCCAGGCCAGGTGAGAGGATCCGCTCCAGACGGTTCAGCAGCTCGCGCTCTCCAAAACGCCAGCCGAGCTGCTGGGTGGCTTCGTTTTCGAGGTGGTGCGCCTCGTCGACGATCAGCATGTCGTACTCCGGCAGCACGCGACTGCGACTCACCAGATCCGAGAGCAGCAACGCGTGGTTGGCAATCACGATGTGGCTTTCCTCGGCAGCTCGGCGCGCGCGCGCGAGGAAACACACGCCAATGCGGTGATACGCGCACCGCCCCGGCGTGCACGCCTCGGTCACCGCGCACACGCGTTGCCAGGACTCTTCTTCTGCCAGCGACAGGTGCAGCTCGGCCCGATCGCCAGTTGCCGTGCGCGGCAGCCAGAACAACGTCTTGATCAGCAGCATGCGATCGGCAGCGGAGAGATCACCGGCATGCAGCAACGTCTGCCAACGCCCCAGGCACAGGTAGTTGGTTCGACCTTTCAGCACCACGGCCCGCAGCGGCTGCTCAGTGGCGAGGCCTGTCTCTACCAGCGGGACATCGTGCTCGAACAGCTGATCCTGCAAGGTCGTGGTTGCCGTGGAGACCACGACGCGCTGTTGCCCAGCGATCGCTCGCATCGCCGCCGGCAACAGGTACGCCAGGCTCTTGCCGGTTCCCGTCCCGGCCTCAACAAGCAGCTGCCCACCGTCGTTCAGCGCCCGGCTCACCAGCTCAGTCATCAGAGCCTGCTCAGGGCGCAACTCATATCCCTCGAGCGCGGCCGCGATCGGGCCATCCGGGCCAAGCCGCCGCGCCACGTCGTTCGGATCCAGTAGCGGCGACTCGCTCGAGCTCGGTGCCTCGGCACGGCGTCGTCTCGGTGCCGCGCCCTGTGTGATCCAGGCGCCAATTGGTGCGCCCTCCGACAAGGCGCCGGTCTCAACCGCGGAAAGCTCGCGGTTGGCGAGACAGTTGGCGAACAGCGCCCCCAAAGGCCAGTCCAGCCCCGCCGCCAGTCGCTTGACGTGTAGCAACGTCTGGGTGTCAACCTGGTCGAGGATCGCGACCAGGAGCTCGAACAGCATCAGCAGGCACTGCATTGTGCGCTCCAGACCTGCCCCCTCGACGGCGATGCCAAAGAACTCTGTGGCCCGCTCCAGGCTGTCCCTCGGGCATTTCGGCGCCAACAACGTCGCAAGCTCGAGAACGTCCCATACCACCGTCGCATGCAGCCGAAGCCCGCCCACCAATTCCTGCACCTGCTGCGGCGCGTCGGTGACCACGGGCAGACATTCCAGAAGGTCCGCGATCTCCCGCAGATCGCCACCTCCCAGACGTGCCATCACATTGCCCTCGACGACCGTTCGGGCGGCGAAGCGGCCTCCTGGCGCAACGCTGAGGACCAGCGCGCGAATGTGTCCGGTTGTGGCGAGCGTTGTCATAACAGGCTGGGATCAGTGTACCAGCCTGCCGCACAAATGTTCTACTATTTTCTAGGCGAACCCTAGCCCGGGACGCGCCGCCGCAATTGCCGTTCGATCGCGGCAATCACCAGCCCGCGCACGATCGGATTGCGCAACAGGCGCAGCCCAAGTCCGGCCAGCTCGGCCGCATCGCCGACACCCTGAGCTTTGCGGCGCACCGCGCGTGCTGGGGCCGGGGCACGCCGTCGACTTGCGAGGCGCGCTCCCAGGATCGCGCCAACCAGCCCCGCCACGATTGCCAGCGCCACGCCCGGGCGCTCACGAATCTCTTCGACTACGGTCACGGCCAGTTCTTCGAGCTGGTCCAGGATCAGTTGAAACGTGCTGTCCTCAACGTCTACGTCCTGCATTCCCGTCGCCATCACACCAGTATGCACTTACCGCGCCACGACCTCCAGGCGCACCGTACCAACAGACAAAACGTCGCCTGGGCGGAGCGCGGTGCGGCCCTTGATGGTGGCGTCGTTGACGCGTGTCCCGTTCGTGCTTCCGAGGTCGGTCACCACCCAGCGGCGCCCAAGGCGGTCCACCCGTGCGTGCTCGGCCGAGACAGCCGAATCTGCCACAACCACGTCGGCCAGCTCGCCACGCCCGAGCGTGCTGCCCGGACTGAGCTCGAGCACCTCACCCGCACGCATGCCGGTGGCGCCAGGCTCCACAACCCGTAAGCGCAAACGCGACGGCACACTTGGTCGCGTCGCTACATACGCCATCCGCAGGACGACGTACACAAACACGTAGAGCAACGCTACGAGCACCAGTCGTAGCGCCAGAATCAGGACGTCAACCGCGTCCACGCCGAACCGGGGTGCGCAGCTGCTTCACCAGCTCCAGATGATGATCGCCCAGCCGCAACTTGCTGCCAGCGGTCACCAGGCGCGGTTCGTTGGCACTCAGCCGGTGCTCATCGAGCCAGGTGCCGTTGGTGCTGGTGAGGTCGTATACGAGCCAGCCAGATTCGACCCAGCGGAGCTGGGCGTGATAGCGCGAGACGTTCTTGCTCGCAATCACCACGTCGTTATCTGGGGCGCGGCCCAGGCGCAAGACCTCGGCCTCGGGGTCAAGCGCCAGGTCGAGTCCGCTTGCGTCGCGCAGATGCAATCGGCCCTGCGTCACGTCGTGCTGCTTCCGCTGCGCCGCTGCCAGATCGGCCAGGCGCAGCTTTCGCGTCCCCTCGACGGCCGCATCCACCTCGCGCTGCACAGTCGCTGGGAGGCCCTCAAAGCGCGCTTTTGCGCGCACAGTGCCGGGTCGTATCGCTGACTCTTCGATCAACTCGACGCGGACATCGGCCACCAATCGCAGCCCGCGCTCCCGCGCGTACTCGCGCAGGTAGGCGCCAATCTCGCCAGAGACCCCACGCGCGTAGTCGCCGAAGCGCACAAGATCCGCCGAGGCTACGCGCAGCTCGTACAGGTTGGGTGCCTCGGGGCCGCGCGGACCGATGACTTGAGCCTGCTCCATCGCGCGCGCCGCGGCCTTGGCCAGCTGAATTGGCTGCAGCGACGTACCGAACACGCGGCGCAGGCTGCCCTCGACGGCCTGCTCCATCAGTCGCTCGAAGCGGGCGAGCATCGCGCGGCTTCATTCTAGCGTTGGCTCAGGTCGCGCCCAGCGCCGCGCCAGGAGACGCACCATCTCGCGGAACTCTGCCTTCGCAGGTCCGCTCAAGGTGCGGTCGGCCAAGAGCCTCGCCACCAATGCCAACGTCTGGTCCCAGCCGCCGAGCTCGAGAAGTGCCGCGGGCGTGTGCCCCGCGAGCGCAAGCAGTTGATCGGTCTGCGCCTGCGAACAACCGAACGCGGCAGCAATCGCGAGAACGACCGCCCGCCGCGGCAGCGGCGGCCGCTGCGCACCGCGCGACTCGATGCGGTGGATGTAGGCAGGATCGACACCTGCCCGTCGCGCCAGCTCGTTGAGCGAAAGCCCCGCTTCCTGTCGCAACCGGCGCACCGCCGCACCGAACGCCAGCGCTATTGACTCGGCCTCAATGTCGGCCTGCGTCATTGACTCTGAATCAATGGTACGCCATGTGCGCTCGATGCCATTGACGCGCCGTCAATAGCTGCCAACTGCAGGGTTGCCTCGACCGGGTTCATTGTGGTGGCCGTCCGTACTGGGGGCACCCATTGACGTCGCTGCAATGGCCGAATACCCTTCGACGTGACGTAACGTGATGCAGCTCGCGCTCACGCTCATGCCGCCATGGTTGATCCTGGCCAGCCTGCTGGGCGTCATCAATGCGGCCGCGTGTTTCATGCTCGTCGGCCGCCACCTCTCACGCGTTACCTGGTACGCACTGCTCGGCTTGTTTGCCGCCAGCCTGGGACAGGTCGTCGCGTCGGTGCTGCCCGTGCCGAACCCGCTGCCAATCGGCGATCTGAACGTGCTCGGCGCCAGCCTCGCCGCCTGGCTCGTGGTGCTCCTGGCTCGGCTGTGGGGCCTCTGAACGTATACTCATCGCCAATATGCCGACGCAGCTTGAACTCAGCGCCGAGCCCCGCACCGTGTACGGCAAACACGTGAAGCGGCTCCGGCGTCAGGGCATCGTGCCTGCCAACATTTACGGCCACGGCGCATCGCGCGCCATTCAGGCGCCTGCGCGCGCGCTCGAGCGGTTGCTTGCGCAGGGTGGCCGCACCAGTGTCGTAGCCATCGCTTTTGACGGACGATCCGAGACGGCTCTGCTCAAGAGCCTCCAGCGAGACCCGCGTTCCGGCCAGATGCTGCACCTGGACTTCCAGGCCGTCTCCATGGAAGAGGAAGTCACCAGCGTGGTGCCCGTGCGCTTTATTGGTGAGTCCGATGCGGTGACCAAGCTGGACGGCGTCATGATGCATCCGCGCAGCGAGCTACACGTGACAGCGCGAGCGGGCGACTTGCCCGATGTGGTCGAAATCGATGTCAGTGCGATCACTGAGCTGCACGGCGCCATCCACGTGTCCGACTTGCCGAGTTCGAGTACCTACGTCGTGATCGATGCGGCTGACGAGGTACTGGCGATCGTGCTTCCGCCGAAGCGCGAGGTCGAGGAGGAAGTCGAAGAAGCGGTTGCCGAGGAGGCCGCCGCCGAAGCCGAAGGCGCTGCCGCCGAGGCGGAGCCCGACTCAACGACTGGCGAGTCCTCAGAGTCGGAGACCGAATCGACCTGACGAAGTGAGGCGCGGTGGCCTTGACCCCTTAGGCCGCTGCGCTTGACGTAAGTCCCGTCAACCGCGGACAGGACAGATGAGCGGGGTCGATCAGCTTCAGTACCTCACCTGGCTGCTGTATCTCGTCGGCTTCGCGCTGGTGCTGCGGCGCACGCTGGGGCGGCCGACGCCAGCACACATCGACATGACGCTGTTCTTCGGCGCGGTTGCGGTGATCGTGCTCGTAAGCGTCGCCTCAAAGATCGGCCTGCCGGTGCCCGCCTGGCTAGGCAACGACGTGGCCGCGGCGCTCCTGCTCAGCCTGGGGTACCTCCTGATGCGGCTGGTCGCGGACTTCACCGTGGTCCCAGAGGTGCTGTTGCGCGGCGTCGAGGTCGGGATGCTGGTCTCGATCGTTGCTGTCGTCGCTCTGCCCCCGCCGCTTCCGCTTGGGATGGTCATCGCGGTCGTGGCGTACTTGTGCCTCGTGATCGGCTATGACGCCTGGGCATTCGTTCGGCAGGCGCGACGCACCCAGGGTGTAACTCGACGTCGAATGCAGTCAGCCGCGGCGGCATCGGTATGTATCGCCCTGGTCATTGTCGGCGCGGGGGTGAGCGCTGCTGCGCCAAAACTAGGCTCCGCCGTTGACGAGGTGAACGCGCTCCTCGGGCTGGGCTCAGGAATCGGCTACTTCGTGGCGTTCGCGCCGCCCACCTGGCTTCGGGTCGCCTGGCAACAGCCCGAAGTACGTGCCTATCTTTCACGCGCGGTGGGCTTGGCGGGCGTGGCGGAGCTGTCAGAAACGATCCGAGAGCTCGGGCGCACCGCCGCCGACGCGTTCGGTGCGCCCGCGGCGCGCGTGGCGCTGTGGGATGCTGACAAGCGCTGCCTGCACGTCGAAGGCTCGCAAGTGCCCGAAAGCCTCGCGCGCGCTTGGACCACGCAGCACGCTAGCCTCACGCAGATCGATCTGAGCCAGGCGGAGGCCGCGCTCACCGCTTCGTTTGGGATTTACGAGGCAAGTGCCGTGCTGTCGGCTCCGATCTCTGCGAACGACAAACGGCTGGGTGTGCTGCTGGTGTTCGCGGCGCGCGCCCCGGTTTTCGCCAACAGCGATCTTGAACTCATCCAGCTGCTGGCTGACCAGACCGCGGTCATTCTCGAGGCCCGTACGCTCATCGATCAGGCCGCTGGGGTGCGGGCACGTGAGGAGGCCGCCCGACTGAAAGAAGACTTCCTTTCATCTGCCGCGCATGACTTGAAAACGCCACTCACTGGCATCGTCACCCAGGCGCAGGTCATGAAGCGACGCGCGGAGCGCAATCCCGATGCGCCTACCGACATGATCGGCCTTGACCGATTGCTCGAGCAGAGCCACCGGCTCAAGAGTCTCGTGCTCGAACTGCTTGACGTCTCTCGACTGGAGCAAGGCAGTCTCATTGGCGACCGTGAGTCCGTCAACGTGGCCGACTTGATCAAGGGCTTACTGCGCCAGGAGCCTGATCGCTGGCAACGTGTGGAGCTCACGGCCGAACAGGACGTGACCGCCGACCTGGATCCGCCTCGTTTTGAGCAGGTCGTGACCAATCTCGTCGAGAACGCGCTCAAGTACAGCCCGCCAGACACGCCGGTGCACGTGGCGCTCTGGAGCGAGAACGGCCAGGCTCGCCTGAGCGTGCGTGACGAGGGCATTGGCATCCCGATCGAGGATCAACCGCTGGTGTTCGAACGTTTTCATCGCGCTCGCAACGTCGATGATCGCCGCTTTGCCGGGATGGGGCTGGGTCTCTACATTGCGCGTGGGATTGTGGAGCAGCATGATGGCAAGATCTGGATTGACAGCACGCCCGGGCTTGGCAGCACCTTCCACGTCGCCATCCCACTTGGCGCAGCCGAGGAGGTGACTGCATGAGCCGACGTCGGCCCATCCTGGTCGTCGACGATGACCCGACGATACTTGCAACGGTCGCCGATGCGCTTGACCTCGAGGGATACCTGGTCAGGACCGCGACAAACGGTAAAGAGGCGCTGGAAGCTCTTACCGACGGCGATTACCACCAGCGGCCTCGCCTGGTTCTGCTCGACATGCGCATGCCGGTGCTGGACGGGTGGGGCTTCATGCGCGCGGTGCGCGAGCGTGGCTTGAGTCTGTCGGTTGTGGTGATGACCGCCGCGGCGGATGCACGCCGCTGGGCGCGAGAAGTTGAGGCACACGACGTGCTGCACAAACCATTCGAGTTGGATGAGCTGATCGCCGCGGTGCAGCGCTTCTGCGCTGCCCAAACCTGCCGCTCAGAAACGTGAGCATGCTCAGAGTACTAAGCAGCCGCTAAGCGCTGGGCTGCGGCCAGGTCCTCGGGCGTGTTCACGTTGAAAAACGCCAGCCCTTCTGGTTCGACCTCTCGCCACTCGGCCTCGGCGACCTCGCGCGCGCGCACGTCCGCAAAGTAGCTGATCATCCGCTGCTCGCCTCGCGCGAGCGCGGCCCGAATCGCTGCTTCGACAGTCGTCCTGCGATACACGGCGTGCATCGGCTCCAGGTATCCCTCGGTGCGAGGGATCACCACGTCGGCACCAGTTGCGTGCTGAAGCTCCAGCAGGAACTCGAAGAGCCGCCTCGAGACAAACGGCATATCGCATGCAACCGCCGTGCAGATGTCGCCGCGCGCTTCTGCCAGTCCCCGCGCGAGCGCTGGCAGCACGCCAGCGTGCGGCTCGGCATCGAAGACCAGACGTAACCCGCTGCGATCCTGGAGCGATACATCGTTGGTGAGCAAGACCAGCTCATCGGCCAACGGCTGGAGCTGCGCGACGATGCGATCGATGATCTGCGTTCCGCCGACTTCCAGAAGTGCCTTGTTGCGTCCGCCAAGTCGAGTTGCGCGGCCGCCGCCGAAGATCAGCGCCGAACGGGTCAGGGGTGTCTCAGGCTGCCGCTGGAGTGAGCCGGGTGCCGCACTGGCCGCAGAACGGCTGGCCGGGTGGGTTGTCGGTTGCGCACGAAGGGCAGGTGTTGGCCGGAACCGCGGTTGGCGTCGCTTCAACCATTGGCGTTGCGACGATCACCTCGGTTGCGGGCGCCATTGTTGCACCGCATGCCGAGCAGAACCGATTCGAGGCCGGGTTGGCGGCCTGACATGCCGGGCACGTGACCGGCGGTGCCGCTGGTACTGCTGGCGCGGCGCGTGGCTGTTCGTCGACGGCATGCCGGAACTCGTGGACGGTCTTGCCCATCGCTCCGCCGACCTGCGACAGGCGCCCGGCCCCGAAGATGATCACGAGAATGACCAGGATGATGACGATTTCCCAGGGTCCGATGGCCATCCGCGTCTAGACCTCCGCGACGAGCTCCACCTCGACGGCGAACCCAGCCGGCAGCTCGTTGACGCCAACTGCGGTCCGGGCGTGACGTCCGACGTCGCCGAAGATCTCGACGAATGTATCCGAGGCGCCATTGGCCACCGCGGGCTGCTGGTTGAAGCCAGCAGCGCTGTTGACGAAGGCGCCCACCCGAACGAGCTGTTTGACCGAATCGAGCGAATCGATGACGGTGAGGAGCGCTGCCAGACAGTTCAGCGCGCATACTCGCGCCGCCTCGCGTCCTTGCTCCACGCTCAGATCCTGCCCCAGCTTGCCCTTGATCTCACGTTCGGCGGTCCCTGAGACCTGTCCTGCCGTATAGACCAGGTTGCCGACGCGCCTCGCAGGCACGTAGTTGGCCATCGGTGCCCGCGGTGGAGGCAACTGGATGCCGAGTTCGTTCAGGCGCTCGTCAATTCGGCCCATGATCAACCCTATCGTATCGAGATTAGCCGGGCGGAAATACGCCTTTGACCTGGATCCATTCGGCGGCAAGTTCGGCGCGCGGTGAGGTGATTCCGTGGTGGACGAAGAAGCCGAGATACCCCTCGCGATAGCGCTCGTCCACGATCTCTGCGGTGATCAAGGTGCCGTTGAGAATGAACGTCAGGCTCGGACCAATGGCGACGACCTGGAACCGATTGGCGACGCCAAGACCGTGGCCAAACGGGATATCTGGATCCAGCGGACCAGACACCAGTGGGATGAATTCATTGTCGTAGCACGCGACGAAAACGTGCCCAACTGGTGAAACAGCGAAGGTGTAGTACATCTGGGCCGACGCCGAGCGTAAGAAGATGCCGTAGAGGTCGTCGTTCGTGCCTTCGGCGAGCGAGACCGAGGCCTGTACGGTCGCGTCGCTGAAGACGAGCTGAGCGGCAGCGATGCCCTGGCTGCCGTCGCTGAGGGTTGAGGCAATGCGCAGCGTGCCGTCGGCGTAGTGAGCGACGTCGGTGACGTAGTCAGGCAGCGCGGGCTGCTCCGTCGCGTAGTCGACGTTGAGTAGGGTAGGCGGATTCGCAGTTGGGGGCGGCATCGCTCAGGCCGCCAGGGTAGCGTCCGAGGCCTGCTTGGTGCGGCGAGCGCGATTCAGATACAGCATGCCCACCAGTGTGCCGACCAGGCAGACGCACGCTTCGACGGCCAGCGTTCGAGTGATCCCAAGGCTGTCCGCCAGAAGGCCGGTGACGGCGCCGCCGATCGGCGTCGTGCCCATGAACAGCAGCGTGTAGAGGCTGAGAATGCGGCCGCGGTAGGCTTCGCCGCTGGCCAACTGCAACGTCGTATTGGTGCTGGTCGAATACGAAACGCTGATCAGCCCGAGCAGGCCCAACAAGCCGAGAATCGCCGCGTACCACGGCACCAGGGCGACCGCGAGCAACACGCCAGAGAAACCGAGCGCGGCAAGCGCCACCGTCCGCGTGCCCGGCGGCAGGTGCGGTGTGAGCAGCAGTGCGCCCAGCAGTGAGCCGACACCCATGGCCGCGTTCAAGGCGCCGAAGCCGACCGCGCCAATGTCCAGTGTGTAGCGCGCAAGGAGTGGCAGCACGACGCCGAAGTTGTAGCCGAGCATGCCCACAACCGCGAGCAGCGCAAGTGGAAAAGCCAGCGACGGCGCGTGGGCGGCGTGGCGCACACCGTCCCAGACCTGGGTCCACAGCGCGCCGCGCGCGGCGCTACGCCGGCCATACAGCTTGCTGGTGTCGAGCATCGCTAGCGCCGCGAGCACTGCAACGAAGCTGACGCCGTTGAGCGCAAACGCCCAGCCGGCGCCCCACGCGGCCAGCACGACGCCGCCAATTCCCGGACCGACGATGCGCGCGGCGTTGAAGACTGACGAGTTCAGCGCGACCGCGCTCTGAATGTCTTCGCGCGGGACGAGATCGCTGACGAAGGCCTGCCGCGCGGGTGTTTCGAAGGTGGTGAACAGACCCAGCAAGAACGCCAGGACATAGACGTGCCACAGCTGCACGGCTCCGCTGAGCGTAACCGCGGCCAGCGCCAGCGCCTGCACGGCTTCCAGCGTGCTGGTGATCATGATGAGGCGTTGTTTGCCGACGCGATCGGCCACGACACCGGCTACCAACGAGAGCAGCAAGGCAGGTGTGAACTGGAACACGGTGAGCACGCCCAGCGCCGCGGGCGAGTTGGCGAGGTCGAGGACCAGCCACGCCTGCGCGATGCGCTGCAGCCAGGTGCCGCTTTGCGAAACGACCTGGCCGAAGAAATACAGACGGTAGTTCGGGTGCCGCAGCGCGCGCCATCCGCGTCCGCCCAGCCGTGCGACCGACAGACGCGGAGCGCGCGGCGTGACCTCCACAGACGCAGCGTTCATAGCAAGACCGCTGCCGTGAATTGTGAGCCATCTCAAGTGCGCCGTGTGAACTCGACCGCTGTCCGCGCTCACGAACTCCTCGGCAGTGACACGTGCGGGATGCGAACCCGGCCGCACACCGCAAGCCGTCTGCTACGTTGGGGTGGCGTTCAGCACGTGCCTCGATCCGTGCAGCCCGGCGATGGCGCCATCTGCCTCGGGCGCATGCTCCCCGAAGCCAAAGCGCGGCCAGTAGTACTGGTCAAAGATGCGAGCGACAAGCTCCCGTCTCGAGCCGACGCCCACTCTCTCGAAGATCGATTTGAGGTGGTCCTGGACGGTGTACGCCGACATGTAGAGCTCGGCCGCGATCTGCTTCGTGGAGAGACCCTGAAGAATCAGGCGCGTTATCTTCGCCTCACCATCGGATAGCCCGTAAGCCTGCACGATAATCGGTGCGATCTCGGATGGCTTGGCTTCCTCGATGATCACCGCGGTGTTCGCCACCTGGGTGCTGGTCGCACGGGTGCTCGAGGCGTAGATCACGAGCCAGCGGCCCGAGGTCCCGCGCACCCGCGCGCGCGGCATGCTGTCTTGCGAAGCGTCGCTGTCACGCATACAGCGCACGTAACTGACGACGGACCTGATCGCATCGGGTAGTCCCGGGCTTCCGTCATGCAGCTCGGTCAGCCAGCGCTCGGCATTGGAGGTCGCGCTGAGAATCTCGAGATCGTCGTTCAGGATCAACAGCCCCGGGCCGTTGGGCGTGCAGTCAATCGAAACCGCGCCCAACACCAAGCCAATGCGCAGGCCCACTGCAAGGGACTGGGCGAACGACGCCAATGCACGCGCCTCAGCTGGAGAGAAGTCTGGAGCATCCGACCCACGCAGTAGGGCGAGCGCTCCCCAGCAAGTCGAACCATCGCTCAACGCAAGGCGCAGCTCGTGTTCATAGCCCAACGGGACCAGCATGCTCTGGTAACGGTTGCTGCGCTCCGGTTGGCCGCCCGTGGCCGCGGAGAGCACTCCAACCTGCCCAGGCCGACGGGCCAGGACGCGGAACTTGTTGTAGTCCGGCTCGACGAACTCGTTTGTGTGGAGGCCACCGCAGATGGCGTGGTTCTCAGGAAGCGGGTCGAACACACCGCTCGTAAAGAACGCGCTCGATGGGTCCGTGGTCCACCACCACGATGCATCGAACGGAAGCACCTTCCGCAGCTTGCCCACCGCCTGGGCTCGGTACTCGAACGAGTCGAGACCGGCATGCGCCAGCATGCCGAGCTCACGACGCGTCTGGCGCACCGCGTCCCCGACCGACACGCCCGCAGTGGACACGATCAATCGTGTCGGGTCAAGCACCAGAAATCTGGGATGTCTCGAGCAGCGCAAACCCAGATTTATGGGATGGTGCCCACCCGAAGCATCCCCTACCTTGGTGCCACCTGCAGGCCTCGATCCAAGTCGTCAACGCAAAGGACGCGACCAATGGCAACGTATCTCATCTTCCACGAGGTCGAAAACGTCGAACACTGGCTCACCTCGCCCCGCCGAGAGGAGGTGTTCGGACCGCTGGGCATTACGACGCGTACGTTCCGCGACCCCGCGGGTTCGAACCGCGTCGGGTTGATCGGTGAGATCCCTGACTTCGCGGCTTTTCAGGAATTCATGCAGTCTGAGGTTGCTGCTGAGGCAATGAAGCACGACGGCGTTCGGCCCGAGACGCTGTTGGTCCTCAGTGCGGGATAGGCGCTAGCTGACGTGCATCAGGTGGTGAGGACACGACCATGACGACGACCCAATTTGCAGAACCAGCGTCTTCGCAGCTGATTCCTGTCCTTGGCAGATTTTTCGAGACGAAGACAGCAGCCGACATCGAAGGAACGATGTCGTACTTCTCACCCGACATGGTGACCTACATCGACGCCACGCTGGGCTGGGAATTCGCAGGATACGAAGCGTTGAAGGGCGTTTTCACGCAGTACATGCCGAACTGGCACGCCCCGGCTCGGTCGTACGCGACGCGGATCTTTGCAAACGCCGCGAGCGCGCTCGTCAACATGACAGACACGCCTGAGCTTTTTGGCGGAGAGTTGAGAATTCTGGCAGCGATCGATTTCGCCGATGGCAAAATTGTGCGTTGGGTTGACTACTGGGATAGCTCTGCGTACGACCCCGCCCTCTATAACCAGTTTCGTGCGCCGGCTGAGCAGTTTCCGCGCGACTTGAAGGACTCCCGTGTGAGCATACAGGCCGCACCCGAGGTAATCAACGCGGCAACGGCACTCCAGAAATCCTTCCGCTCAGAAGATCCCTCAGCCGCTGGTGCGATCCTGCACACGGATGTGGTGTTCGAAGACATGGCACTGCGCACCCAGGTGATCGGTCGGATCGAGACCCTCCGTTATCTGGAGCGGGTCCTCGGGCGCGTCCCCTATGGCCGATCGAGCCAGCTTCGGCACGTAGTCGGCGGACCAGAGGGCGGCGGCTTCGAATGGACCGCCGGGCCTGATTCCGAAATGCTTGTCGGCATCACCGCGCTGGCACTCGATGCGAGCGGGCTCATCACCAGAGTCACGTCGACGTACGACTCCAGGCAACTTGAACCCGATCGCAAAGCCGACCTCATCCTCGCTTCCGTTCCCCATTAGGCGTATCTCGCCAGAGCGCCCTGGTGTTACTTCCGTTAGGTGACCCGTGCGGGATTCGAACCCGAGATCTCCACCTTGAGAGTCGTGCGAAAACGGCCGTGGATGTAACAAACTGAAGTGACGGCAGCCGTTACAAACGGCCTGAAACCGTCTGAAAGGGTGGAAACTATTGGGGAAACTGTTGGGTTTCGGCGCCTGAAAAACAACGAGCGGGCAGCCAACAGGACGGCCAGGGGCGCCGCAATCACCTGGACCAGCGCCCCAGTCGGCCCTGGCGTCGTGATCTCAGCGACCGCTTGGATCGTCGGGAGGCCGGTGTTGGCCTCCAGAGCTGTGTCGTGGCCGACCAGTTCAGGCAGGAACGCTCGGTAGGCGACCTCGAACAGACTCGCCACGGCCGAAAGCGTTTCTGCGCGGTCCGAAGGAGATGGTCTGGCTGGAGTGGCTGGACCTTCCGCGATGCTCGGGTGGACCTGTACATCGGCCCGCTGTGACAGTGGCTGCCAATCTACGAGGTTCGCCCGCACCGCCTCGACGGGTGCCGCCACCAGTTCGACTGGACAGACCGTCAGCGGCATCCGGATGTCAACGGCCTACTTGTTCCTGACGCGGGCCTCCAGCAGCGGCACGCATGCGGATGGATGTGGCAGGTGCGCCATCTCATCGGCCAGGCGCAGCGCCGCGGTTCGGTAGACCGAGTCCGCGAGCACGCGCTCCAACGCCGAGCGCGCCTGCACTGTGGCCGCACCGGCATCCTCCAGAACGATGCCGGCACCGACAGCCTGCATCTTGTGCGCGGTGGTGTGCTGGTCGAATGCGAACAACGGGATGACGACCATCGGCAAACCGGAGCTGAGACCCAGGAGTGTGGTGGTGAAGCCGCCATGCGTCACCATGGCCGCGGCATGCGCCATTACCTGCTCCTGAGGCCACCATCGTTCCACGTGCACGTTAAGCGGCAGCGGCGACAGGCGCTCGGGATCCCCCGCGTCGCCTACGGTCAGCAGAATGCGTACGGGCAGGTCTGCCAGTGCGGTCAGCATGGCTCGGTAGAAATCAGGAAAGAAACCGATGCCGGCCGCCACGCTCCCGAACGTCACGTACACCAATGGCGGTCTTGCGTCAGGCCACCAGCTACGCGGTAGCTCGGGTGAATCTGACGGAATGCGCAAACGGAATCTGTAGGGCCGCGGCGACTCGGACTCAGGAAGATCGTCGAGGGATGACGGAACGAGCGTCAGTCGCGGCGCGCCGGCAATGCCCTTCGCACCACTGGACGCGCCCAACTCGCGCAGCGGCTCGTCAATGAGGACCTGTATGAACGCCTCAACCGAGGCGAGGGACACAGACACCTGCACGTGAGGAATGCCGAGCCGCTCGGCTGCCACGTATGACGCAAACTCGCAGGTCTCGCGAAGGATCAGGTCGGGTTGCCACTGCTCGATGGCGGCTTGCATGCCGGGCAGGGCTGCGCGCGCGTCCATGCCACAGAACACGTCACGAACCATCATCGCGTTGGCGTCTGCCATTGAGAGGCTCGGCAGACGGGCGGCGACGGCGGCGAATTCTTCCGCTGGACAATCCGCAAATGGCAGGTGGTCGAATCCGGCGCGCTGCACTGATGCGGCAAACGAAAACGGCGCCGCCACCTGGACGGCATGTCCTGAGTCGCAGAGCGCCGCCGCAAACGGCACCAGTGGAGCGAAGTGGCCCGCACCGGCGGTCGTTGCAACGAGAACTCGCATCAGCCTTCCTGCCCAGGTCCTTTGCGGGCGGTCACGTACACCGCGTTCCTTTCGGTGAGCAACTCGCCCCGGACCTGCATGCCGCGAGTGTGAGTCAGGGCCTCGCTTTGCAGGTCCGTAAGCGCGTCAGGTTCCAGGCGTTCGAGCGCCACGCGGAAGAACAGCGACCAGCGTTCTTGCCACCAATCCTCCGGACTCGTATAGAGGAACGCTTTTGTCTCGCTCTGGAGTGAGACGCCGACGAATGAGGCAGCTGTGAGACGTGCAGCCAATTGATCCGGAGTGTCCATCTCACGACCGGGATTCAACGGAGACGAGCCAACGGAGGACGGCAGAAAACGCTGGACCAGCTCGTCGTACCAGCGCCACCGCGCTACCTCCGTTTCGGCTTCCGCTCCCCAGATGCTGATCGCCAGCCGACCTCTGGGGCGCAGCAGGCGATGAAACTCGCGCAGAACGGCATCTCGGTCCGACAGAAAGAAGATGGAAAACGCGCAGGTGATGGCATCGAATGCCGCTTCGGGGAAGATGAGATGCTCCGCATCCATCACCTGAGCGCAGGCATTGAGAAGCTCTCGGCGCTCAATATCGGCGTTCGTGGCACGGACCATCTCCGCGGACAAATCAATGCCAGTGACGCAACCGGCCGGACCGACCGCTTTCGCGGCCGAAAACAGCACTGCCCCGCGTCCGGTGCCAACATCGAGCACGCGCATGCCTGGCGCGAGGCCCGCCTGCTCCACGAGCCGCTGGCCGAAATAGTCGAAATAGCCAGGTCCAACCTGGCCATACGTCGGTGCTGCTCGGTTGAAGATGTCAGCCAGTCTCACTTTGGCCTGCTCTGGTGTCGTATGCATAAGAAGGCAGCCTCTCTACATTGTGGTGGCAACTGGCAGGCAGTCGAGGCCGCGCAAGCCAAACGTTGGCCGCCAGCGAGCACGTCCGTCCAGGAGCTGGAGCTCTGGCAGGCGCTCCGCAAGTCTGCTAATTGCGATCTGCGCTTCGAGCCGCGCGAGTGGAGCACCCAGGCAATAGTGGATGCCAGCCCCAAAGCT
>JAFAZN010000274.1 GCA_019239775.1 Chloroflexota bacterium | reverse complement strand
ATTCCACGAATGTCACTGGTCGCCGGCGCGGAGGCGCGGGTCCAGGACGTCGCGGAGTCCGTCGCCAAACAGGTTGAAGCCGAGCACGAGCAGCATGATCGCCAGGCCGGGGAAGATGGCTGGCCAGGGATCGAGTTCCACGTAGCGTCGGCTGGCGCTGAGCATCGAGCCCCACGACGGTACCGACGGCGGTGTGCCCAGACCGAGAAAGCTCAAGGCGGCCTCTGTCAGAATCGCGGTGGAAAGGCTGAAGCTGATCTGCACGATCAGCGGCGACAGTACGTTTGGCACCACGTGCTGCTGCAGAATACGCATCTCGTTGAGCCCAAGAACGCGGGCGGCCTGGACGAACTCCATCTCCTTCAGTGACAGGACACTCGCGCGCATCAGCCGAGCGAACGACGGCGCAGAGACAATCCCAATTGCCAGCATGGCATTGACAATTCCGGTACCCAGGACCGCCATGATGCCGATGGCCAACAGAATCGCCGGAAACGCGAACAGCACGTCCATGCAGCGCATGATCAGTCCGTCGAGCCAGCCGCCGAAAAAGCCCGCGATCAGTCCGGCGCTTGCACCAATGATGAGCGCAACCGCGACGGAGATCAGTCCCACCTCCAGCGAGATCTGCGCGCCGTACATGATGCGGCTCAAGATGTCGCGGCCGAATTCGTCGGTGCCGAACAGGAAGTACTCGTTCGGCGCGAAGAGTTTCCAGTTGGGATGGGTCTCCTCCGGTCCGTAGGGCGCAAGCAGCGGTGCCAGCAGCGCAATCGCAACACAAACTGCCACGATGACGCCCCCGGACATACCGATCCGGTTTCGTGCAAAACGACGCAGGTTAGTAGCGGATGCGGGGGTCGAGCCAGGCATACACCAGGTCCACCGAAAGGTTGACGACGCAGAAGACGAGGGCGATAAACAGCACGCCCCCTTGCACGATGGAATAGTCGCGATTGCTGATGCTGTCCAGCATGAAGCGGCCCATGCCTGGCAGCGAGAAGATGGACTCGATAATTACGGCTCCGCCCAGCAAATAGCCAATCTGGACGCCGATCACCGTCAGCACCGGAATGAACGCGTTTTTCAGCGCATGGCGGTAGAGCACGGATTGGTCCCGCAGGCCTTTGGCGTAGGCGGTGCGGATGTAATCCTGGCGCAATACCTCCAGCAGGCTGGAGCGGACCATGCGCATGATGAACGCCGCGACCGCCGTTCCAAGCGCAATCGCAGGCAATAGTAAGGTCTGGAGCCCTAGCCAAGGGTTGTCCAGGAGACTGACGAACCCCACGGGCGGTAACCAGTGCAAGCCCAAGGAGACGAACAGGATCAGCAGCGTTCCCAACCAGAAGTTCGGGATGCTGAGGCCTAGCAGCGCGATCACACGGGAGACGGCATCGGAGGTGCGGCCGCGGTTCTGCGCGGATGCCACACCGAGTGGGATGGCCACTGCTATGGCGATGACCATTGACGTGAGGGTAAGTTGCAGGGTTACTCCGAATCGCGCCACCAGGTCGGGTAACACGGCCCGGTTGGTGCGGAAGGAGACGCCAAAGTCGCCACGCAGGATGTGGCTGAGCCAGTCCACATACTGGATCGGCAGCGGCCGGTCCAGTCCAAAGGTGCGCCGCAGGGTTTCGAGCTGCTGATCGGTGGCCTGGGTGCCGAGCAGAATCTGCGCCACGTCACCCGGGATGAGGTGGACCAGCAGGAACACCAGGACCGAGATCCCGAAGAGCACCGGGATAATGGCCAGGACCCGCCGAATCAGGTAGGTCGTCACACGGTGAGACGCTGCGCGGCTGTCGCCTTGCGGCACATCGGCAAGAGCCGCCAGGGCGTGGTGGACTGCGTTACTGGAGGCTCGCGGTGATGAGCCCTTGCCACTGCTCGTCGGGCATCACCGTGAAGTTCTGCAGCTTGGGCGAGTACGCCAGGAACTGGTTCTGATTCGCTAGAAACAAATTCGGCGCGTCCGCAATGATCTGCTTCTGCGCATCGGTGTAGAGGGACTTGGCGGCAGCCTGGTCGGTCGCGGTGCGGCCTTCGGCACCATCACTATCAACCGCGGGATTGGAGTAGTTCCAGACGTTTGCGGAGCCGTCGGTGCAGAAGAAGAAGCACACTGCGCGGTCGGGATTGGTGCCGGAGCCGTTCCCACCGACCATGAGGTCCATGTTCTTTTTCTTCCAGTTGTCGACGTACACGCCGACGTCCTGCGGCTGGACCTCCGCATCGATGCCGATCTTCAACAACTGCGATCGAATTACCTGGGCGGCATCCACCTGGTACGACAGGGTAGACATCGCGATCATGGTCGTCTTGACGTTCGACACGCCAGCGTCGGCCATCAGTTGTTTGGCCTTGTCCAGGTTCGGCGCGTACGTATCAACAGAAGAGACGTCAATGGCCCAATCGGACATGGCCGAAGGCACCGGTCCCGTCAAGCGAGCATGCCCGCGAAACACGCTGTTGATGATCTCATTACGATCGACCGCATACGAAATCGCCTGCCGCACTTCCGGTTTATCGAATGGTGCGCGCGAGACGTTCATACCGAGATAGGCGTACGAGAGCGTGGGTCCTTCAACGGCCTTAACCGAAGAATCACTCTTCAACGTGTCGAAGCCCGCCGCGCTCAGCACGGTGAACTGGATGTTGCCGGTGCGCAGTGCGGCGATGCGCGCGTTTTCGTCCGGCATGATCTGGAACGTAATTTTGTCCGCCGCCGGCTGGCCAGGGATGTAGTAGTTCGGATTTCGGACGAGCACCGTGCGCGTATCCGGAGTCCACTCCTGGAGCATGAAGGGTCCGCTGCCGGCGTCCACTTTATTCAAGTCACCATTGTTGGCATCCACCACCTCTTTGGCGACGATGCCCGCCCAGGTGGCGGCGGTGTTCACGAGAAACGGCGTATTCGGCGCCTTCAACACCACCGTGACCGTGGACGGATCCGGCGTGTCGATATGGTCGATCGGGTCGAAGAACGACTTGGCAATAGACGCGGTGTCCGGATTGAGGATGCGCTCGTACGTGTATTTCACATCGGCGGAGGTCAGGTCCCGACCATTGTGGAACTTGACGCCTTGTCGCAGATGGAAGGTATAGGTCTTGCCGTCAGGTGAGATGTCCCACTTTTCCGCGAGGTCCGGCTGTGGACGCATTTGTGCGTCCAGCCGCGTCAGGCGGCTGTACATCAGGTCGAAAACGCGGGTGGCCGCCTGGGCCGGGTTCTTGGCGGGGTCGAGGCCGGGGGCTTCCTGGTCCTTCCCGATCACGATCTCACCGCCCTTGGCTGGCGCCGCCGCTGTGGTTGGTGCCGCGGTTGGTGCGCTAGTGGCAGCTGCCGCCGGCTTGCTGGCGACCGTCGGAGCGGGCGTGGGCGCGAC
Source organism: Chloroflexota bacterium (assembly GCA_019239775.1). Lineage (GTDB taxonomy): Bacteria > Chloroflexota > UBA6077 > UBA6077 > CF-72 > CF-72. Next base: position 7,130 of record JAFAZN010000274.1, on the reverse strand, counting down.
GGTCGGTGCAGGCGCGGAAGTCGGAGGTGCCTCAGGCGCACGCGCGCATGCGACGACCATCCCGAGCAGAATCAAGCTGAGTAACTGAGTGGTGCGGGCCTTCGTGATCACAGGCGGGTACCTTATCAGGCTGCTACCGGCTGGGTCCTGCGCACCAGGTACCCGAAGCGGGTGCGGAATTCCTCGGGCGACATGTGGCTGACTGAGGCCATGCTGTCGAGCAACGCGGCGTCATCGAAATCCTCGGGCCGCAGCCGCACCATATAGCGGCGGGCAATCTCATATTGCTCCGACGCCACGTCGACGAGGCGGACACGTGTGCGCCCGGTCGCGTGGTCGAGCATCTGGCTGAACGGCAGTGGCTTGAAGCGACCCTCCTCCAGCATGACCATGGCATCGGTCCCACCGTCCAGGAGGTATTGCGCCGCGCAGTAGCCGAGGTCGCGGGTGTACTCCATGTCGAACGGGATCGGGTCCGCACAGCGCAGCTCGTACCCGATGTCCTTCGTGACGAGCCCTGTCTTCATGCCGAGCTCGCCCAGCCGCTGGCGGAGCCGCAGCTTGATCACGTCGCCGAGGTTGACCTCCGCCAATCGCACATGATCGTGCTCGTCACGCTCCAGCTCACCGAAAACTTCGAGGTCGTGCTGGTCCAGCTGTTCCACCAGACCCTCGGCCAGGATCGCCGTGCCGTCTTCGTGCCCCATGGCTTTGCGTTTCACGATGGCGCCGACCAGGATGTCGATCACATGGTTGAGGCGAATGGGTCCTCTGCCGAATTCCTCCGGAATAATGGTCAACGTTGCCGCCGCCGCTTTGCCGATGCCCAGCGCGAGGTGGCCGGCTTTGCGTCCCATCGCCACGATCAGATACCAGCGTCCCGTCGTGCGCGCGTCCACCATCAGGTTTTTGACCAGGTGCACGCCGACGTGACGCGCCGTCTGGAATCCAAACGTTGGAATACCGTGTGGCAAGTCCAGGTCGTTGTCGATGGTTTTGGGCACGTGCACCACGCGCAGGCGGCCCTGCGCATGCGCGGCCAGGCGCATCGCCGAAAACGCGGTGTCGTCACCGCCGATGGTGATCAGCTTGTCTACCGCCAGCTGCTGGAGCACGGTGGTGACGGCCTCCAGGTGGCGTGGATCACGCGTTGGATTCGCGCGCGAGATACCAAGGTACGAACCACCCGTGAAGTGAATGCGGCTCACGTCCTCGATCGAGAGGTCCACCACCTGGCGCGTGTCACCCTGCATCAGCCACTTGAACCCGTCGCGCACCCCGACGACGTTGACCCCGCTGACCAGCGCGCGAATCGTCGCCGCGCCGATCACGCTATTGATGCCCGGCGCGGGTCCTCCTCCACACAGGATGGCCACCCGTTGCGTATCAGGCATGCAACACTCTACCCCTTAGGTACCATCCAACTGTAGTGCTCGCTGGCCAGGACTTTTTCAACCTGCACAACCACGACTTTGTGCGCGTGGCCGTGGGTGTCCCCCGTCTGCGGGTGGCCGATCCAGCTTTCAATGCGGTGCAAACCATCGAGCTGATGCAGCAGGCGGCCGCCGAGCGCGCGGTAGTGGCGCTGTTCCCCGAGTTGGGACTGTCGGCGTACTCGAACGACGACCTGTTCCACCAACGCGCGTTGCTCGATGGCGTGGAAAGCGCGCTGCGCAGCGTCCTCGATGCCTCGGAGCGACTGCCAGTCACCGCGGTCGTCGGCCTGCCGCTACAGGTGCAGCACATGCTGTTCAACTGCGCCGCGGTGGTCCACGGTGGTCGGGTTCTCGGCGTGGTCCCCAAGACGTACTTGCCGAATTATCGCGAGTTCTACGAAGCCCGCTACTTCGCATCTGGGGATGTGCTGCGGCAGAGCCACATCGAAATCTGCGGACAAACGGTCCCGTTCGGGAGTCGTCTGCTGTTCCAGGCCGTGAGCCAACCCAAGCTGACGCTGCATGTCGAGATTTGTGAAGACGTGTGGGTTCCCATTCCACCGTCCTCGTATGCGGCGTTGGCGGGCGCAACCGTGCTGCTGAACCTCTCGGCCTCGAACGTCACGGTGGCCAAGGCCGATTACCGCCGCCAGCTGGTGAGTGGCCAGTCGGCCAGGTGTCTCGCGGCCTACCTGTATTCAGGTGCAGGGCCAGGCGAGTCAACCACGGACCTGGCGTGGGATGGTCACGCGCTGGTCGCCGAGGTCGGCAACATTCTGGCCGAGTCGCAGCGTTTTCAAGATCGCGCGCAGCTCATTACGGCCGAGCTGGACCTCGAACGTATCAGCCAGGAGCGAATGCGCCAGAACACGTTCGGTCTCAACGTCCAGCGGGAGGCGGCCGCCACTGAAGGTTTCCGGACGGTCAGCTTCGAACCAGAGCTGCCGCGGTCGGGCGCGATGCTCGTTTCGCCGCGGCGCTATCAGCGCTTTCCGTATGTGCCTGCCGATCCAGGTCGCCGCGATGAGCGCTGCGCCGAGGTGTACGAGATCCAGGTGCAGGGTTTGACGAAGCGGTTGCAATTTACCGGAGTCGAAAAGCCGGTCATCGGCGTTTCGGGCGGTCTGGATTCGACCCAGGCGTTGCTGGTGTGCGCCCAGGCGATGGACCGACTGGGCTATCCGCGCGGCAACATCCTCGCGTACACCATGCCTGGTTTCGCCACCGGCGACCGCACGCTGGCCCAGGCGCGCCAGCTCATGGATGCGCTTGGCTGTTCGGCGCACGAGCTGGACATCCGCCCCGCGTGCATGCAGATGCTCAAAGACATCGGCCACCCGTTCGCCGATGGCCAGCCGGTGTACGACACAACGTTCGAAAACGTTCAGGCTGGCGAGCGCTACTCCCACCTGTTCCGCCTGGCAAACCTCCACCGCGGCCTGGTGGTTGGCACCGGCGACTTGAGCGAGCTCGCGCTTGGGTGGTGCACTTACGGCGTTGGCGACCACATGTCGCATTACGCGGTCAACGCGAGCGTGCCGAAGACGCTAATCCAGTACATCATCCGCTGGGTTGCGGACACCTCGCGCCTTGGTCGCGACGTCAGCGCAACGCTGCTCGACGTGCTCGAAACGGAGATCAGTCCCGAGCTTGTGCCCGCCACCGAAGGCACGCCCATTCAGTCCAGCGAGGCGATCGTTGGGCCGTACGAGCTGCAGGACTTCAACCTCTACTACACACTACGTTTTGGGTACTCGCCTGCACGCGTTGCGTTTCTGGCGTATTGCGCCTGGCATGCACGGGAGCAGGGCCTGTGGCCTGACATTCCACCCGAGCGGCGGCATCAATACACCATTGGCGAGATCAAACGCCACCTTGGCACGTTTGTGTACCGGTTCTTTCAGTTCAGTCAGTTCAAACGCAGTGCGATTCCGAATGCGCCGAAGGTTGGTTCGGGTGGCTCGCTTTCGCCACGCGGCGATTGGCGCGCTCCGAGCGACGCAGAGGCCGCCGCCTGGCTCGCCGAGCTGGACTTGATTCCCGACACGGTCTAGTCCGCGGTCCGCGAGACGATCCACCTTTTTGGCGCCTGCGGTTTTCCTCCCCGCGAGGCGGTCCCCCCGTGGGTTGCACCTTTGACAGTGACATCACTCCGTGAGGGTGGCATCCCTCCGTGGGGAGGCATCCCTCCGTAGGTTGCACCATTGTCGGTGATATCACTTCGTGTGGTGACATCCCTCCGTGGGTTGCACCTTCGTGGGGTGACATCAGGCCGTGGGCGTGACATCCCTCCGTGGGTTGCACCATTGTCGGTGACATCACTTCGTGGGGTGACATCACTCCGTGGGTTGCACCTCGTGGGGTGACATCACTCCGTGGGGTGACATCCCTGCGTGGGTTGCACCTTCGTGGGGTGACATCAGTCCGTGCGTGTGACATTCCTCCGTGGAGGGCATCACTTCGGGGGTTTGGGTCCTCCCAACTTCCTTCACGGGTTACAGCGTTGGAGCGCCAAGGGCGTGTGCGGCCAGGCCGATGGCGCCTCCCGCGAGGACTAACCAGGCGGAGTTAACGCGGAAGCGGATCAACACAATCGCGGCCACCAGCGCCAGCAAGGCGGTGGCCACGTCGATGATGCTGCTGGTGGCCAGCTGCCACGCCACCGCGGCCATGAGCCCGACGGCCGCGGCGTTGGCGCCATCAAGGAACCGGCTGGTCCACGGCGAGGCGCGCAACCGCGGCACAAACGGATACACGATCGCTACGAAGAAAAAGCTGGGCAGGAAGATCGCCACCGTGGCGACAACGGCGCCAGGCAACCCACCCAGCAGGTAGCCGATAAAGGTGGCGGTGGTGAACACCGGTCCAGGTGTGAACTGACCGACGGCCACCGCGTCGAGCAACTGGCGGTCCGTTAGCCAGCCAAGACGTGAGACGAAATCGTCGTGCAGGAAAGCCAGTAGCACGTAGCCACTGCCGTAGAGCGTGGCGCCGATCTTAAGGAACGTGAGGAAGAGCGCGCCAAGCGTGAACGCTTGTCCACTGGGCGGAGTCACCTGCGCGAAAGGCAGCAACAACGCACCTGTATGCACACGCCCGTACAGGAGGGAACGGTTCTCCGCCAGCGTGACGGCGATTGCGAGGCCGAACAATGGCACGAGCGGATTCACGCCGAGGAAGAAGAGCGCAATGGTCAACACCACCACTGCGGCGAGAAGCCATGTCTTGACGGCTGTGCGCAGCAATCCGTAGATCGCCTGCACGATCACCGCCAGGATCACCGGCTTGATGCCGTACAGCAGCGCGCCCGCCTGCGGCGTGCTGCCGAACTGCACATAGGCCCACGCGAAGGCCAGCACCAGGAGCATTGCCGGCAGGATGAACAACGCCCCCGCCAGCAGTAAGCCGACTGGTCCCGCGCGGGTGTAGCCAAGATAGATGGCCAGCTCAGTGGAGGTGGGGCCTGGAATCAGGTTGCTGGCGCCGAGCAGGTCCAGAAACTGTTGCTCGTCGAGCCACTTGCGTTTTTCGACGACCTGCTGGCGCATCATGGCCACGTGCGCGGCTGGTCCCCCAAACGCGGTCACCCCTAACGTGAGAAACAGCAGGGCGACTTCTCTCAGACGACCCGCGCCCGCGTGATCTCGCATCCAGGCCACAATGTAGCCGTGCGGCCCACTTCACGCTCCGCGCGCCAGACGGCTGGTGCAGCTGATGCGCTACCGCAGGAAGGCTCGCGGCTGCTCGCGGAGCGCGACCGCATCGCGCGGCTCAGCCGGGTTCGCGAGCTCGTTTTTGGCTCGCTCGATGGCCTGATCGTGCCACTTGGCGTAGTAAGCGGCGTAGCGGGCGGTATCGGTGACTCGCGCGCCGTGATCGTCGCCGGCATCGCCGAGGCCTTCGCCGGCGCCCTGTCGATGGGCGCCGGCGAATTCATCGCTGCCCGCTCCGAAGCACAGGTCCACCAGACCGAGGTGCGCAAAGAGCTCGACGAGATGGAAAACGCGCCCGACTACGAGAAGCGTGAGCTCATGCAAATCTACCAGCTCGACGGCATGACGCCTGAGGATGCCCGAACCGTCGTCGAAACGATGGCCAAATACCCGAGGGCCTATCAGACGGCGATGGTCGGCAAAGAGCTGGGCATCGCCACGCTGGACCCCGAAACGATCAAGATCGCCGAGTCGCTCACCATCGGTGGCTCGTACCTGGTTGGTTCGTTCTTCCCGCTGATCGCGTACTTTTTCTTTCCCGTGCCGGTTGCGCTGCCGGTGTCGCTGGTGCTCACGTTCATTGCGCTGGTGATCGTCGGCATCATCAAGGGCAAGCTCGCGAGCATGAACCTGGTTACGAGCGTGATCGAGATCGTGGTGGTGGGCGTGGTCTCCGCGGGCGGCGGGTACGTGCTCGGCACCTTGCTGCCGCACCTGTTCGGCTACTGATGAGCGGCGAGATTGCGCCTTTCTCCGACCGCTACCAACGTGCTCTCGAGGATGGTCGGCTGCGCAGCAACCTGCTGAGCTTTCAACGCTCGTGGCGCCAGACACGCCAGACCGCCCTCGAGCATCTGGGCGAAAACGCCTCCACCACTTTTGATGCCGCGCGCGCCAGGTTGGTGCAGGCCAAGAACGCCGTGCTCGAAGACCCGCTGCCGTACCAGCGCGCGTTCGTCGACCGGGCCACCGCCGCGGGTGCGCAGGTGTACGAGGTCGCGACGGCGGAGGACGCCAGGGCGTTGGTGTTGCGAATCCTCCAGGATAGACGCGTCACACTGCTGGCCAAAGGCAAGAGCATGGTCGCCGAGGAGATCTTCCTCAACCACCACCTGGAGCACGCGGGCCTGAAGGTGGTGGAAACCGACCTGGGCGAGTGGATCATTCAGCTCGCGCACGAGACGCCGAGCCACATGGTCATGCCCGCGATCCATAAGAGCCGTGCCCAGGTGGCCGACCTGATGCAGGCCGAAGTGAAACGCGGCGTGGACCACCACGACATCAACAGCATGGTCGGGCTGGCACGCAGCGAGCTGCGCCGCGCGTTTCTCGCGGCGGACGCGGGCTTGATTGGCGCCAATGCCCTCGTCGCCGAAACCGGCACCGTGATGCTGGTCACCAACGAGGGCAACGGCGACCTGGTCTCCACCCTGCCGCGCGTGCTGATCGTCACCGCCGGCTGGGAAAAACTGATCCCGACACTCTCTGACGCGGTGAGCCAGCTGCGTCTGCTGGCGCGCTCGGCGACCTCGCAAGACATCACCACCTATACGAGCTTTGTCACCGGTTCTCAGCCCGACCACGAGCTGCACATCGTGCTGGTCGACAACGGCCGCTCCTCGATGTATGCCGATCCCGACTTTCGCGACGCGCTGCGCTGTATCCGCTGCGCGGCTTGCGCGGACATCTGTCCGCCTTACCAGGTCGTCGGTGGGCACGTGTTCGGCCATGTCTATTCGGGCGCAATCGGCCTGGTGAACACGCCGTTTCACCACGGCGCGGAAGCAGCCGCCGGACCGCAGGCGCTGTGTGTCAGTTGCAACGCCTGCGCCACCGTTTGCCCGGTGGAAATTCCTTTGCCGCGACAGATCCTCGACGTCCGCGCACGCCTGGTTGCTTCACGTGGGCTGCCGCCGGCCAAACGCGCCGTGCTGGAGCTGTTTCAGCACCCCCGTCTGTTTGACCTCGCCGCTCGCGCGGC
>JAFAZN010000269.1 GCA_019239775.1 Chloroflexota bacterium | reverse complement strand
TGGGACGAAAGCACGCGGTGGCGACGCCTGTTAATGATGTGGTGTACGCCGCGCTCAAGCCCTACGCCGAGGGACCACCCGATGTCCCGTGAAGGGAGTCGTCGCTTCGTAGACCTGGCCGCTGCGCCGAGCCTCGGGCACGCAAGGCAGCTCGTAGGCGCAGGGAGCGGGTTGCGGCAGAGCCTGGCCACTCACTTGTGGTTAGACCTCGGTCGCGGAGCCGAAATTTCCGTCTTGGCCGCCGGACCGCCTCACCTCAACGCGCTGCGCATCCGGGTGGTCACGCCAAGCGCTTGTTGGTCCGTTTCGGCGATGATGACGCTCTGAGGCCCGGCTAACGCGGTGAACCCTACGGGCCGCCAGCCGCTTTCGTTTAGCCAGGCGTGGACCTCTTCCTCGCTGTAGACGTCGCCTTCGCCAGAAAACACGAAGAACTCGCCGGCGAAGAGGGGGGCCAGAGCCGGGAGCGTGTGAGTTGGGTTGGTCCAGTCATCAGCGAGAAGAAGCCGCGCTCCCTCAGGCACCGACGCCCGAATGCGGCGCAGCAGTTCGACATTCCGCGCCGGCGTGTTGCCGTGCAATACATGAGCCACAAGTACCACGTCATGTCCAGGCGGCACAGGGTCCCGAAAGAAGTCGCCCTCGATCACCTCCACGTTCTGAGTGGCGGATTGGCTGGCAAGGCGGCGGCGTGCTATTGCAGCTGCGCCAGCTCGTTCGACCAGCGTACCCCTCAGATGGCTATGTCGACGCAAAATGGCTACTAACCATGATCCCGTCCCGCCCCCGAGGTCTAGCACCCGCGCATGCCTGCCAAAGTCGTAGCGGTCGACGAGAGCTTGCGCGGCGCCGCGAGTGATCGCCTCGACGCCCTCCGAAAAAATTTGCTGTTGCTCTTCGGTCCATGATGCGCGTCCGCTTTGTGGTTGACCTGTGCGAACCGCATCTTCCAACTTCATCCACACCGGATAGCTGAACCGATTCCAGAAGCGGAGAGCTGGGCGCAAGCCCTCGGAGTCTGGCCCGCTCAGGAAGGCAGCGGCAACCGGACTGTTCCGATACTCACCATCGTTTGCCTCGATCATGCCAACAGCGAGCATGGCGTTCACAATGACGCGCAGCCTTGGCGGAGCCAGACCCGTTCGCTCAGCGAGTCCGTTCAAGGATGTTGGTCCGGTCGCCAGTTGCTCAAAGACGCCAACCTCGTTGGCGACAAACAGCAGCTTAGCCGCCCTGAAGCCACTACCGAGTTGAAGGATCGGGTCCTCGGAAATGTCCCCCGCCAAGCCAGTCTCTTCCGCCGCCATGCTTGTTTGCTCCTCCCCTTCCCAGCCCACGATCTCGGTCCAGCACCCTCATCGGACAACCCCATCCGACTCAACCCACAGTAGAGGTGCACCGAGCGACTGAAATGCGCTGACTGGCCCATTCTCGGCACCCAGGGGTATGGGCCGACTGGCCCACATCAGTCAATGAGGCTGCACAGAAGCCAAGTCGGATACGGCGGAATGGGAGGCCGACGCGACCAGCCCGGTGCTGACGCCCCAGGCCGCCACCTGGGCACGGGAGCCGAACCCCAATTTGCCGAGGATGTTCTCCACGTGGCGTTGCGCCGTCCGGGGGGAAATCACCAGCTCGTCTGCGATCTGCGGATTACTCAGTCCGCGCGCCAGCAGGACTACCACCTCGCGCTCGCGTCGCGTCAGTGCGGAGTCGGCGTGTGGAGGCGTGACCAGTGGTTCGATGGTTGCTGCAAGCGGCTCGTCACCCTCGTGGGCGAGAGCGATCGCCTCGTCAAGACTGAGCTGGGTACCGGCTGAGAACGCCTCTGCCGCCTGCTCGCCCAGATCCTGACGAACAGCGATCATCCAGCTGTCGCGCATCTGCCGACGCACTGGAACCAGGGTTTGACCAACACGCTGACGCAGGGCGTCGGCGGCGCCGGCCAGTTGGCAGGCGCGTAGGGCGTGCCCACACCGTGCGGCCAGGCCGGCGACACTGTCAAGGCTCTCGGCGATGTTGGCAGTCGCACCGACCTCGCGTCTGAGATCCAGGCTCGCGATGAGGTGCGACTGCGATTCCTTCAGCCGCCCCTGCATACTTGCGGTCCAGCCCAGACCATCGAGGGCAAATCCGACCCATACTGGGCTGTCCTGCCGGCGAGCCAACGTGAGACCGTCCTCGAAATGGCGCCGCGCCGCGGCTTGCTCGTCCAACGAGAACAATGCAAAACCGAGAACGACGAGGCTGATGCACTCCCCCCACTCGTGGCCTATCTGACGATGCGCGCGTTGAGCCTCCTCGGCGTAGCCTCGGGCGACCTCGAAGCGTCTTTCACACCAGGCCGCAAACGCCATCATATGGAGGCTGGTAGCTTCGCAGGCCCGATCGCCGGCGGTTTGGGCGGCGGCCCGTGCTTCTCGAAAAAACTCTCCGGCTCGGGCGGGTTCACCTCGAGCGAACGCGTGCAGCCCAGCATTTTCGGGGCCGACCCAGCGTACCCAGGGATCCTGTGAAAGGCGCGCCAGCGGCAGGCCGCGTTCGTAGAAGGTATCGGCAAGATCGAGCCGACCCTGCATCGCTGCAAGCCGCCCAGCCGTGAGCAACGCGGAAGTGTGCGCGGCTGTGGGTTCGCCAGCGCCTCGGAGCCCCAGGAGCCGTTCGCACCAGGCGACGCCTTCGCCCCAGTAGCCCCTGACCTGCCAGAAGTACTGCACCGTGCGCACGAGGCGCAGGCCGAGCTGTGCCTCGCCGGCCTCGATGGCCCAATCGAGCGCAAGTCGAATGTTCGGGTACTCACGGGCAATCTCTGCGGTCGCAGCGAGTCGCCGTTCGCCTCCGATGTTGCTCGCTTGTTCCCGTTGCTCCCCATAAGCCACGAAGTACTCGAGGTGGCGCTGCCGCGCGTCGTTGTAGGCACCACTCGCCTGCAGTTGCTCGCTGGCATACTGACGAACCGGTTCCAGCATCCGATACCGGACGAGGCCCTCCCGCTCCTCCGCAAGGAGCATCGACTTATCCACAAGCCGATCCAGTGTCTCCAGCACGGCGTCGCAAGGATGGCCCCCGCCGGACACCGACTCCACCGCCTCCAGGCTGCAGGTGTCCGCAAACACGGCGACCCGACAGAGAAGGTGTTGCTCCGCTGAGCTCAGCAACCAATAGCTCCAGTCGAGTGTGGCGCGCATGGATTGTTGGCGTGTGGGAGCCGTTCGGCTGCCGCCCGCTAGCAACCCGATGCTTTTGTCCAGTCGAGCCAGGATCTGGTCGACCCCGAGTGTTCGGGCTCGGGCAGCTGCCAACTCCAAGGCCAGCGGCACCCCCTCCAGCCGCCGACAGATGGCGGCAATCGAGGACACGCTGTCGTCAGTAACGGCGAAATCGGGGCGCACTCGGCGAGCGCGTTCCGCAAACAGTTGCACCGCGGGCGACTGCAACAACTCGTCTGGTGGGGCGTGCGAGTCGGGCACCGCCAATGACGGCACACGCCAGGCCAGTTCCCCGGCAATCCGCAGCGGCTCGCGACTGGTAGCGAGTATGCGCAGATTGGGACAATCGTCCAGGAGCCGTTCGACGATCTCGGCACACCGGTCAATGAGGTGTTCGCAGTTGTCGAGCATGAGCAGGAGGTGACGCGCGCCGATCCACGTGACGAGCGTATGGACAAGTGGCTCACCCGAGCGTTCACGGAGACCGATCGTCGAGACAATGAGCTGAGCAAGGAGCGCTGTGTCCTCCAGAGGTGCGAGCTCAACAAGCCAGATCCCGTCGTCGAATTCGTTCAAAAGACTGGCGGCCAGGGCAAGTGCAAGATGAGTCTTTCCGCATCCGCCCGTGCCGGTCATGGTCAGCAGGCGCCCTTCGGTCGCCAACAGTTCTGTGCGAGCGATAGCTAGATCCCGCTTGCGGCCGAAAAGGTGCACGCGATGCGCGGGCAGATTGTCGTGCCGTGTGACGCCGGGAGCGGTCATCCAGGCTCTGCCTCAGCCAGTCACGCTCGTACTGCACCGCCGGGCTGGCGGGAGCCAGGGCCATGCCGCTTTTATCCGGTTAAAACGTCTTTGCTGGTCCGGCGCGAGCGTCACGTCTACCACCCTGAGATCAGTCCGCCACTGACAGCATCGCGTCCCGCACCTCGTCGTCGCTGACACTCAAGTAGGCCATCTGCAAGCGTGACCAGCCGGCCTGGTTTTGAGCGATCGGCAGACTCTTGGTGACGCGCACGATCTGGCGCACCCGCGCGTGGCGGAACAGATGAGGATGTACGGGAGCTGGCTCGCCTGCCCTGCCGTATGTCGAAGCGCGAAGCGCCAGGACACGCACATCGGCGCGCTCCGAGGCTGCACGAACGATTTCCCAAGCCTGCTGTCGGCTGATCGCATGCAGCCCGCCACCCTTGGCACGCTTCCGCGAGAAGAAGATCGGCTCACCGTCCGCGAGTCCATTCTCCTTTGCCCAGAGCAGTAGCGCGCCCGGCAAGTCCAGCTGACCAGCGGGCAGGAAGACCCGTTTGGTCAGGCGACTGGGATTCTTGAGGTTCGGCAGAACGAGGCTGTCGCGCTGTACATCCATGAGGCGAAGGGCCAACGCCTCGCTGATGCGCGCGCCGGTCGCCCATAGGACGCGAAGGAGCAGGCGATCGCGCTCAGTACTCGCCGCAGCAACGATAGCCAGGACCTCATCGGGCGCAAGGCCTTCAGGCGCTCGCCACTGCTTGCCCGCTGGGGATCTGACAGAACGTCGTTTCGGACTCGAATCTGACATATCACGCGAGGTTTGAGTGGCCAAGGCGCGAGTCGCCCGAGATGGGCCGGTGTCGGTCATGGCGCCCCAATCTTACCGTTCGACTCTTCGGTCAGATTCGTGCCGGCATCGCCATTGAGGCCCTTCGACGCGCCGCCTACCCTCGTCGGATCGTGCGTGCTCCCCCTGCAGCCGCCGTGTCCAGCCAGTTCCGGGTGACGCTGTGACCGCCCTGGAACGGACGGCTTACCCACGGTTCAAGCGCCGCCCTACCGCCAACGAGCTCGCCGAGGTCTACACGCCGACCGCGGAGGATCTCGCCTTTGTCCGCGGCATCGCGCGTGGTCCCGCGCCAACGCTTACGGCGATGGTGCTGCTGAAGTCGTTCCAACGGCTCGGCCACATGCCGCGGCTGCAGGATGTGCCGTTCGCGATCATCGGCCACATCAGGTCCTGCCTGCGACTTCCGTCAGACACGTCTCTCGAAGTCACGCCGCGCACGCTGTACCGCCACCATCAGAGCATCCGCGACTACTTGCAGGTCCGTGGCTGGGGTCGCGAGGCACGACACGTCGCGGTCGAAGCTGCGCATCGCGCCGCGCAGGTAATGAACCACCCGGCCGATTTGATCAACGTGGCCATCGAAGAGCTGGTGCGGCAACGCTTCGAATTGCCCGCGTTTGGCACGCTCGACGAGCTGGCCAGGCATGTACGCGCCATCGTCGACCGCCGACTGTTCGACTCCGTCCTCGTGCAGCTCTCGGAGGAACAACGCCGACACCTCGACCAACTACTCGAGACCGATCAGCTGGGTCGAAGTGAATTCAATGCCCTGAAGCGATCACCCAAACAGCCATCGCTCTCGCACCTCGACAATCTGGTCGGCCACCTCCGCTGGCTGCAGGAGCTGGAACAGCCGGCCACGTTTCTTAGCCAGCTAACGCCAGCCAAAGTCCAACACCTTGCGGCCGAGGCGCGCAGCCTGGATGCTGCCGAGGTAAGAAAGATCAGCGCGGCCAAACGCTACACCTTGCTGCTGTGCCTGATGGCTCGCGCGCAGGTCCAGGGCCGAGACGACCTCGCCGAGACGTTCTGCAAGCGCATTGCGCGCATCGAGACGCGCGCTAAGGAAGAACTCGCGTTGATCCGCGAGCAGCAGCGCGAGTCAACTGAGATGCTGGTCGAGGCTTTCGCCGACGTACTGGCCGTGCTCGATCGTGATCTGCCGAATGCTCAGGCGGGCAAGCTGGTCAAACGGGCCGTCGCCCGACACGGCGATGTGCGCGAATTGCTCGCCAACTGCGAGGCGATTGCCGCCTACACCGGCGACAACTACTTGCCACTCATGTGGCGTTTCTACCGGAGTCATCGCAGCACGCTCTTTCGCCTGGCTCGCACGCTCCGTCTGAACAGCACGACCCACGACACCTCGGTCCTCGACGCGCTCGACGTCGTGCTTGCCAATGAGGATCGAACCGGAGATCTGCTTACGGTCACCGTCGACCTGAGCTTTGCCTCGGAGCAGTGGAAGCGGACGATCCTCGTGCGAACTCCCAACGGCCCTCGGTTGGCACGGCGCCACTTCGAGGTATGCGTCTTCGCCGCATTGGCGGCCACGCTCAAATCTGGCGACGTGGCGGTTGAAGGATCGGACG
>JAFAZN010000226.1 GCA_019239775.1 Chloroflexota bacterium | reverse complement strand
CTCCCCAGCAACTGTGTCAGTTGTCAAGGGGTTGGTACCTCCAGGCGGTGTGGTGGCTGAGCACGGCGTTGCAGATGCGCAGCAGCTTGTGCATGCAGGCGGTGATCGCCACCTTGCGGGGCTTGCCGTTGGCGATCAGGCGGTCGTACAGCGCTTTGATCGTGGGATTGAGACGCACCGCGGTAACCGTCGCCATGTACAGCACGGCCCGCACATGACCGCGGCCACCCCAGATGGAGCGCTTGCCACGCCAGCGGCCACTGTCTCGATTCAAAGGTGCCAAGCCGATGAGTGCGGCGACCTGTTTGTGGCCGGTGGTACCCAGTTCCGGTACATCCGCCAGCAACGTGGCGCTGAGCACCGGGCCCACGCCAGGAATGCTGCGCAGCAGGTTCTCCTTGTCACGCCAGAGCGGGGTTGCGCGCAGCTGGTCATGCAGCTCGCGATCGAGCTCTTTGATGCGTTTTTCCAGGTAGCGCATGTGCTCGCGGATGTCGGGCCGCACACGCTCGAGCGCACGGCTGAGCCGGTTGGCTTCCGCAGCGTGCATGTCGACCAACTGGCGGCGGCGAGCCAGGAGCGCTGAGAGCTCGCGCGTCGCGGCATCCCGTAGCGGTCGCAACGTGGGCTGAATCTGCGCCGCGAAGTGCGCCAGCACGTGTGCGTCGAGCGCATCAGTTTTGGCCAATCGGCCGATCGACCGTGCGAAGTCGCGCACCTGGCGTGGATTGACCGCCACCACTGGCAAATCGGCGGTGCCGCACGACGCCAGCAGCAGCAGCTCGTAGCCGCCGGTGGCTTCCAGCACGATCCGCTGCGGAGCCAGGCTCTTGAAACGCTCGACCAACGCGGCAATGCCGCGCTCATCGTTGGTGACCTGCCACCACTCACCACTCGGGTAGATCGCCACATCCAAGGTGGCCTGGCTGACGTCGATGCCGACACTGGACTGCACGGGTTCGCTCACGCGGTGCGGCTCCCTGCGCACGATTTGCCGGGCACGACCCGTCCTTGCAGATACGGGCTGACCGTTGAGTTGGTCGCCCTGGCAACTGTTCGGGTTCGCGGCAGGCTCGGCGAGGCGACCGTGCTGGGGAACGGTCTCGAGGACCTGGGCTTCTGCGATCTGCCTCGCCACATGGCGCTCCACCACAGTGGCGGAACACCCTTCCGTCATACAAGGGCTACTCGCCCTGGACCTCGCCGGTTTGAGCGCTCCAAACTCGCGTAATCTGGGGCGCGTCCGCGTCGCGGTGCGGGCGCTCCGAGCGCTAGAAGCGCGGGGTCGAGGGCCGCGTAGGCCCTCGGGAGAAAGGCCGCAGCCTTTCGACTTCCAAAGAAAACTCGTCTGAGCCTGCGACTTCCAAATCTACTCGTTCGCATCCTGAGCCTTAGCGGCGGGTGGCGCGGCGTTTGGCTGCCAGCAGGCGGCCTGACTGGGTCGTGGGTGCGACAACGCGGGCACGCAGTGCGGCACCATCTTGCGCGTGTGCGCCGAGCGCGGCCACAAGCCCCACCGCGGGCGCCGGCGCCTCCGCGCGGCGTCCCGCGCCAGACACAACGCGGCGAGATCCTGCACCCATCGACGCGGCCTCGTCGACATAGCCCAGCCGTCGTCGGACGGCGCTGTATCCCGCGCGCAGCTCCGGCCCCGACAGCCGCACCCGCCGCACGCCTACATCCAGCACCAGCAGTGCCGCAACAATCGCCAACAAAAGAGGCCAGAGCGGCTGCGGCGACCCCACCGACGGCAAGGTGTGCGCAAACGCCTCGGCAGGGTCAGTAACCAACCTCCCGCCCGTGTGGCGCGCCAGCGCATCCAGCCCCGACTGGTCGGTAGCGGTCAGTCCGTACTCCGGCGAGTACGGCACCACGAATCCGCTCGAGACGACAGCACCAGAGCCGTCGGTGTCAGTCTGCGTCGCAGTCAAGGTGTATACGCCGTCAGCCTGCACCGGAACGGTCGCCTCATATCGGCCTGGTGCTACCTGGGGCAATGGCACGGTCGTCTGGTTACCCGAAGGATCGACGACCACCGACTGAGACGGGAGGAAGTTCAGGTACTGCCGGTCTGGTTGCTCGGCACCAGATTGGGCGTCCAGGGTGATGCGTGCTTTGTCGCCGTCAACCTTCACCGTGATCTGGCGGTTCGGATCCTCCGGCGCCCGATCCGTGCGCTTGACCAGCTGCGCCCAGAAACGAGAAAAGTCGGGCCATTCCAACCAGCGCGAGGCCCAGGTGTTCTTGGTATCCGAGGTCCAAGCCATCACCCGGCCCAACCCGTACTGCCACTCAGAAAGTACCGGGTCGAGCTCGCGCGAAGCCAGAAGCACGGTCGATTGTGGCTTCGGCGTGGTCGCAACATAGCCGCGCAGCGGCGGCGTCGATTTCATGTCGATGCCGTCCGTGGCTTGATTGCTGGTGACTGCTAGCGGCGTGAAGTCCTCTTCAACAATCGCCGCGCGCTGCACCTGTTGCGTCTCCTTGACGAGCAGCTGCGGCAGATCGAACGGGTCGTTGCCGTCGTAATACCGACCGTGCCCGAGATTCGCCAGCTCCTGCAGCAGATTGGTATCCGCATCGGAGCCGATGCCCACCGTGCTCAGCGTGACCTGGTTGGCCTCCATCTGCTTGGCGAGGTCTTCGTATGGACCTCGCGGCGCTTCACCATCGGTCAACAGAATCAGGTGTTTGACTTTGGCGTCGAGCGGCGTGATCGTGTCGAAGGCTTCCTTCAGCGCTGGGTAGATTTCAGTCCCCCCACCGGGCTGCATACGGCCGATCGCATCTTCGATCGGCGACAGATCACTGGCGAACGTGGGCTTGACCATCCACTGGTTGTGGTCGTCGAAGGCGAGGATGCCGATCTGGTCGTACTCGCCCAGGAGCTCCACCGCCGCGAGCGCGGCTTCCTTGGCGAGGTCCATCTTGGAGGCGCCACCCGGACCGCCACCCATCGAGCCAGAGACGTCCATCACGAGAATCAGCGCCACGCTGGTGGAGAGGCTCTTGCCGCGCAGATCCATGCGGACAGGCAGCATGTCTTCGAGCGGGGTCCGCGCGTAGCCGCCCGGGCCAAAGGCTTTGTCGCCACCAACCACCAGCAGCCCGCCGCCATGATCGCGCACATAGCTCTTCAGCGTGAGCATGCGGCCGACGGGCAGCGCATCGGCGGGAACGTCCACGAGCACCGTGCTGGCGTAGCTCAGCAGCGCGTCGCTGTCGAGCGCGGCACCATCAGGCGTGCTGACGTCCACCTGCAAGCCAGTCGCGCGAAGGGCATCCACGACGTAAGAACCCTCGCCCGGCGTGCCCTCAACCACGAGAATCTTGGGCGGGCCCTGGACGATGACGTACGCGCCAGCGCTGTTGTTCTGCGCCAGAGTGTCTTGATCGGCCTGGAGCTGTAACCGCAGCACGTGGTGGCCGTTGGGTAGCGGCTCGACCGGCAGGATGAAGCGGCTGGTGCCTGGCTCCAGGTTGACGTCCAGCGAGCCAGCCAGACTGCCATCCACAATAAGGTAGAGCGTGCCGCTGGTGGCGACGTTCGAATCCACCTGCGCACTGACCGAAAACCGCTCGCCCTCGCGCAGCTGCGAGGGTGCATCGAGTGCGCGAACGAGCACTTCGGGTCCGCGCACCGAGTCCAGTGGCACCGCCATCAGTTGCACCCCGGCCGCCGCCGCAAGCGAGGCCGCGGTGTCCGCTTTTTCCTGGTTCTCCTGGCCATCGGTCATCAGCACCAGACGTCGCGCCGACGACGGTGGCAGCACGGCCAGACCAGCGCGAATGGCGGCGGCGATGTCCGTGGAGCTGGGGCTGACGTTCGTCGATGGGCTCAGGCGTGGCGGATCGGGCTCACTTGACAGCGCGCGATCCACCACAGGCTCGCCACCGAACGAGATGACGGCGGCCTGGTCCTGCTGGGCCTTGTGCTGCAACGCATCAGCCAGCCATTGCTCCTGCTGCTGTTGCATGGCGGGAGTGATGCTGTCCGATCGATCCAGCAGGAAGGCAACTGCCAGGTCATTGGCGGGCAACTGGATGCGTGGCTCCGCCAAAACCGCAACCAGCAAGGTCGTAATCGTCAGCCGCAGCACCAGTGAAATGCGCCGCCGGATCGGCGGCATGTACACCCGACTGGTCCGCCACAGCAGGTACACCACCGCGGCACAGGCAGGTACCAGCAGCAACAGGAGCGGCCGATCGAACGCCAGACTCACCGGGGTCTAGAGTGTAAGCCCTCTCCTCGAGACAATCGAGGTACGCTTGCGCCTTGTGATGCACATCCGAGTATTCGGCCTGCTAATGGTTCTGGCGTTGAGCGTGCCCCTCGCGGGGCCTGCCCAGGCCCAGAGTCTGCCAGGTGGCGACTGGTCGCCGGCGGCTGGCGCAGCAGGTGACAACACCTACGTCGGATTCGTCGACCAGCCCGCATCGGGCGCGTCGATTCCTGGCGGCGCTTCCTTCAACGTAAGCGGCTGGATCGTGGATACTAGCGCCGACGGCTGGGCGGGCATCGACGGGGTCCAGGTGCTGCTGGGAAGCTCTGTGCTTGGGCAGGCGGCGGTGGCTCAGAACCGGCCGGACGTGGCGGCCGCGCTGAACAATCCGTTCTTTGCCGCGTCAGGTTTCCAGGCTGTGATCTCTACCGCGATTCCGGCGGGACAGCAGACTTTGACGGTTGTCGCCCATACACCGGGCAAGGGCTCGTGGTCGAAGCAGGTAACCGTCAACGTTGGCGGAGGCGGTGGGCCTGTCGGAGTCCCGGCCGGTGCCACGACTGGCCTGGTGCTCAAGATCGTTTCGCCGACGTCTGACGACCTGATCGTCGCCAACAACAACGGAACCATCACTGGCCTGGCGTACGACACCCGCACGCGAGCGGAGCTGGGCATCGGTGTCGATCACGTGTCGGCCTACCTGGATGGTCCTGCCGGCCAGGCAGGCAGTCAGTTCCTGGGTGACGCGACGTTCAATGGCGACACGTGGACGATCACCTGGCAGCCGACGCATTTCAACCACGTCCAGCACCACATCCTGTGGGTGTACGCGCACTCCAACGTCACCGGCGAGCAGGCGCTGGTACAGGAGGAGATTAATATCGCCCACTGACGTACGTGCTGAGCCGCGCGGCGACGTCTCCTGGTGATGAGAACCAGTAACTCTATACCCGGAGACGTCGGTCCTCAGGAGGTGATTCGGACCTCCGAAACCGCACCTCCCACAATCGTGAACCTGGTGCTATCCGCGCAGCAGACCTCGTAGTCGCCCGCCTGGAGCTCGGGGTACACCGCCGCGTAGACGGTGCGGCCGCCGATGCTGCGTTCGAGCACCGCGGAGTGCACCCGCCTGGCATCGCTGCCAAGCGGGGCGACTTCGATCTCATGGCCATGGAGCGCTGGACTCGTGTACAGCACCAGCGCTCCCACGTCGCCGCCGATGTCCAGGACCACCGGCTCCGTGTGACGGCGCGTCCAGTATTCGGCGGGAAGGTGCGAATGGCTCATCAGGAACCGGGGTGGTGGAAGCCGTCCAACGGCGTACCGAGATACGGGAAGGTATTGATGTACCGATCGGCGATGTTCGGAGTGATGCCCTGCGTGACCACGTTGACGGCTCCGTCAGGCGTGTACGTCGGATCCACCAGTGGAATCGTGGCGCCCGCGACCGCGCGGATCTCGATGGTGACGATGTCATCGAAGACGCGTCGACCGTTCGGGAAACCTGCCACGTCACCACCCAACAAGCCGAGCAAACTCGGGTTGCTCGCTGGTGGAATACCCATATTGAGCCGCAGCAGATCCGCCTGTGTGGTGCCGGTGAAGTTGCCAGCAAAGCCAGGGACTACTCCGCTGGGGATGCCAGTCAACAGAATCGCCTCCAGGTCCACTCGCTCCTTGGTGTAGGCGGCCAGATGCGGGAAGACGCCGGGATAGAGCGCGGGCAGCAACGCCTGGAGCTCCGGATGTTTGACGTAGTGGGCAAATTGGCTGTCGTCCTCAGGTCGCGTGCGATTCCAGTGGTCCTTGTCGCCCATTGGCACGATCACCTCGTTGAACAGCGGATTCCCGAGGCGCGACACTTGGACCCACGGGCCTGATCGCACGTCACCATCGTCGTCGCGGACACGCGCCTTGCGACGGAACGCGGACGTGTAGACACCGATCACGGCATGCTCGTCGGTGGGTCCGGAGAGCTTCTTGCGGTTGTGCGTCAGCAGCTCGATGGGCACCTGCAGGGCGATGGAGTGGACGTTCAGCTCCTTGGTGGCGTCCACGCCCATGGTTGCGGCCATGGGAATAACGTGCAGGTTCTGGACCGGTCGCAGCGCACCCAGGTCGAAGATCGAGCCGAGGTCCACGTAAAAGCCTTCACGGCGCTGGCCGGCATAGACGAGTGAACCGTCGTTGAGCTGCTGGATCGCCTGGCCTTTGACCATGAAGTTCTGGTAGTTCGGAATTGACCGCGGACCGACGTTATTCGGCGGGCTCGGCAGGTTCTCGCCCAGGACACGCTGTTTGCCGGACTCCACGTCGATGCGCGTGACCTTGTAGAACTGGCGCCGGTTCCAGCTGTCGCTGGTGATGCTGGTGATCTGGCCGGTGTTGTAGAGGAAGGTGTCCGGATTCCGGACTTCGTTGTGGAACTCGAATGCGTAGATGATCTCCGGCTTACCGTCACTGTCGTTGTCGATCAGGATGTCGTACAGGACGTCCTCGCCAAACTCATAGAAGTTCGGGCCACCAGCCGGACCTTCCAGCGGCACGTAGTTGGCGATGATCGTGACGGTCCCTGGCGCGTCGGGGCTGACGAATGCGTACAGGTCGGTGCTGTCAGCAACCGGGTCCTTGGCGATTTCGGGCGCTTCTCGATGCGACGACACCGGCTCAGCCCTCCGCCTTCGTGTTGGCCGACGCCGCGGTGTTCACCAGCCGCGAGACCAACTCCGGATCCCGATAGATCAGCTCACGCGTCCCGACCATCATTGCCACTTCCGCGTTGGCGACGTCGCGAATGTGGATCAGCATGGGTCCGCCCAGGCTTACCGCGTCGAGCGACAGGCCGGGTGCGCCCGAGGCCTGTGGCGCCACCTGCGGAGCGCTTGCTTGTGCCTGCGTCTCGCTCGGCCGCGTCGCCGGCGCATCGGTCGCGAGCAGCTTGTGCAGCCCGAGGCCACCCGCGATGCCGACCCCGGTGCCGATTGACAGCTGTGTGAGAAACCCGCGACGAGATTGGATAAAGCCCGCCAGCAACCTTTTAAACACCTCGCATAACACTCTGTGGGACCGGGACCCATCGCCCGCTCCCCGAATGCCTATACGACCGCTG
>JAFAZN010000180.1 GCA_019239775.1 Chloroflexota bacterium | reverse complement strand
AGCTTGCGGGCGGTGGTCAGGGCGTCCACCAGGGCATCGACTTCGTCGCGGGTGTTGTAGATGTAGAAGCTCGCGCGGAGCGTGGCGGCGACGTCCAGCAGGCGGTGCAGCGGCTGACAGCAGTGATGCCCGGCGCGGACGGCGATGCCCGCATCATCCAGCACGGTGCCTGCATCGTGCGGGTGGACACCTTCAAGATTGAAGGAGACAACTCCGGTGCGGATGGCCGGGTCCCGCGGACCGTACACCGTCACATCCGGAATCGCTGACAGACGATCCAGCGCATAGCCCGCCACATCGATCTCATGGGCGCGCACATTCGGCATGCCGAGCTCTTCGAGGTAGTCAATCGCTACCGAGAGCGCGATGGAGTCCGCGATGTTAGGGGTGCCCGCATCGAACTTCTCAGGCAGCGGCGCCCACGTCGAACGATCCTCGAATACCTCGCGGATCATCCCGCCACCACCCAGGAACGGCGGCATCGCCTCCAGCAGCTCGCGACGACCCCACAGGCCGCCAATGCCTGTTGGTCCAAGCATCTTGTGCCCGGAGAAAGCCAGGAAGTCCACGCCGAGCGAATAGACGTCGGTCGGCACGTTCGGCACGCTCTGCGCACCATCCGAAACGACGATGGCGCCAACACGATGCGCCATCTCGGACACTTCAGCCAGGTCGGTAATGGTGCCGAGCACGTTTGAGGCATGCGCCACGGCGACCACGCGTGCGCGCGGCGTCAGCAACTGGCGAAGATCATCCAGGTCCACCGTGCCGTCTGCGGTGAGGTGGATCAGGCGAATGCGCGCGCCCGTCTCCTGAGCGACTCGTTGCCAGGGCACAAGGTTGGAGTGGTGCTCGAGCGTGGTCACCAGGATCTCGTCGCCGGGTTTCAGATTGGCGCGGCCCCAGCACACCGCCACCAGGTTCAACGCCTCGGTGGTGTTCCGTACGAAGACCAGCTCTTCAGGCGAGCGGGCGCCCACAAAGCGACCGATCCGTTCCCTGGCGGCTTCGTACAGGTCCGTCGATTCGACGCTCAGCGTATGCACGCCGCGGTGCACGTTGGCATTGGTATTGGTGTAGAAGTCGACGAGCGCGTCAATGACCTGCCGCGGCTTCTGCGTGGTCGCCGCGTTGTCGAGATAAACGAGCGGCCGACCATTGACCTGTCGCTGCAGGATGGGGAAGTCAGCACGAATGCGCTGAACGTCCAGACGGGTGCTGGCAGAGGCTGCGTGGGCCATCGATCGAAATCATACCATTTCAGTCGGAATTACGTGCCAGCGATTTTCCGGGTCGCCCGGGTGGAGTTCTCGCGCGAACGTCGCGGGAAACTCGCGAAATGTTGCGCTATTGTGTATCTAGGAAGCAATCACTGGTGGGCGCGGGGCTGGCATGGCGATGGCGGTAAGGGCAACAACACTGGAGCGCGGAGCGCGCAGCGTCGATGGCACCGCGGAGCGTGAGTCGCGACCGCGCGTGCTGGTCATCGACGACGAGCGCATCATTCGTGAGCTGCTCGTTGAACACCTGACCGAAGAGGGGTTCGGCGTGGATGCCGCTGACACCATTGCGCGAGGGCGGGTGTGCATGCGCGAGAGCGGCCGGCCGGATGTGATCGTGCTGGACCTGATGCTGCCGGAACGGACTGGCTGGGAGTTCCTGCGTGACCGACGCGAAAACCCCCTGCTTGCACGGATCCCGGTGGTGGTGATCTCGGCGACCACACCCGATCGATTGGTGCTGGCCGCACAGCTCGGCGCGGACGCCCAGCTGAGCAAGCCGTTCGACCTCGACCAGCTCACGGAAGTGGTGCGTAGCTTCGTCGCCGCCTGACGACAGATAAATAGATAGGGCATCTATCCTCAGGTCGATGGGCCGGCGACCGCGATTGGGCATCCTTGGGGGTGGCCAGCTCGGACGCATGACTCTTCAGGCGGCCAGCCGACTCGGCGTCGACGTGGTCGTCGCCGAGCGTTTTGCCGATTCCCCGGCTGCACGGCTGACCTCACACAGCCTCGTCTTCCCGAACGGCTGGGACGACCCGCCGCGACTCGACGAACTCGCCAGCCTGGCCACGGTTGTCACGCTCGAGAGCGAGTTCGTCGACTGGCGAGTCCTCGAGGCATTGCAGCAACACGGAGTCGACGTTTGGCCATCCCCCGCGTGCGTCGGCGTGGTGCAGGACAAGCTGCTACAGAAGCAGGCGCTGGCGCGTGCGGAACTCCCGGTGCCGACGTTCTGCGCCATTCACAGCCCAGCAGCCCTGGTAAGAGCCGGCGACGAGCTTGGTTGGCCCTTGATGCTCAAGGCACGCCGCGACGGCTACGACGGGCGTGGCAACACCGTCGTCGCAGAGCCATCTCAGGCCGAGCGGGCCTGCGCGAGGCTCGGCTGGCCAGCCAGAGCTCTCTACGCAGAAGCCTTCATCGACTTCAACAGGGAACTCGCGTGTATGGTGGTGCGCGGTCTCGACGGAGAGATCGTCGAATACCCAGTGGTCGAAACCGTCCAGGATCCCGACCTGCACATTTGCCGCGAGGTACTGGCTCCTGCCGGTGTGCCCGACCATGTTTCAGTGCAGGCGGCAGAAATTGCACGCGGCGCGATTGAGGCGGTCGATGCGATCGGCGCGATGGGCGTGGAGTTGTTTCTGCTCCGCGACGGCCAGGTTGTTGTTAACGAGCTGGCGCCGCGGCCGCACAACTCCGGGCATTACACGATCGAGGCGTGTTGGACCTCGCAGTTCGAAAACCACGTGCGTGCAGTGCTGGGCCTGCCACTTGGCGACTCCGGTATGCGTGCCCCCGCGGCGGCGATGGTGAACCTCCTCGGGCGTAGTTCGGAACCCGTCACGATGCCGAATACTGCGCTCCAGGTACCACACACCTTTGTCCACCTTTACGGCAAGGCAGACAATCGTCCCGGTCGCAAAATGGGCCACGTCACCGCCTTGGCTACGACACCAGAAGAAGCGCGCGAACACGCTCTGGCGGCTGCCACTAAGGTGCGCCTGTGAGTCAGCCGCTGGTCGGCATTGCCATGGGTAGCGCCTCAGACCTCGCGACCCTGCAGCCGGCCATCGAGATCGTTGAACGCTTCGGCGTGGAGCACGAGCTGCGGGTGCTCTCCGCGCACCGTACGCCGGATGCGATGGCCGATTACGCCCGCGCCGCGGCTAGCAGAGGCTTGCGGGTCATCATTGCCGGCGCGGGTGGCGCGGCCCACCTGCCAGGCATGCTGGCCGCCAACACGGTGTTGCCCGTGATTGGCGTGCCAGTGAACACCACCGCACTCAACGGACTGGATGCGCTGCTTTCAATTGTCCAGATGCCGCGGGGCGTGCCCGTTGCGACCGTGGCTATCGGCGGCGGCGCCAACGCGGGCTTACTCGCCGTGCAAATCCTGGCAACCTCGGACGATGAGCTGTTGCAGCGGCTGCTTGCTTATAAGGAAGAGCTTGCCGCGACTGCACGGCAGCAGGACGCCGACCTCAGAGCGAGCCGCCCGTCGTAATCGCGCGGATCGCCAGGCCTGCCATGAACAGGCTCGCGAGACCAAAGGCCAGCGGCCGCGAGATCTTCTTGTCCACGATGTACGACATCACCAGTGGCAAGGTCAGAATCACACTCGCGCCGTACAGGAAGTGCAAGTTGTCGGCTGGCCTCAGGCCACCGAGCACCAGTCCAACGCCCAGCAACGCCTGCACCACGCCCAGGGCGACGCCGATGACCAACGCACCCCGATACGCCGGCGACAGGCCTGCCTTGCGCCACGCCAGGAACAATCCCCAGACGCCCACGATCGCAAAGTACAGCACCAGCGCACGAGCGACCGTCTGATGCAGTTCAACCACAGCGCTGCACTACAAGAGCTCGGCCTGCTCGTTCAACCACGCTGCTGCTCTAGAAGAGCTCGGCCTGCTCGAGGTCTTCGGCCGGGACGAGCATCAGGTTGATGCGCGGCTCCTCTGGTTCGGGCCCTGGCTCGGGTTCTTCGTCATCCTCGTCTTCTGCCTTCGAGCGGCTTTTTGGCTCGTACGGGCCGGTTTCGTTCGGATACAGCAGCGCGCCGCGCTCGTCCAGACGCAAGCCTTTGGTCGCCGCCCAGCGCGGCCACTCGGGGCAGACCAGCGCATGCGCCCGCCGCCAGTCGATGAGTCGACCGCCAAGAGCGTGCTCGCTAGAGGCCGTGAGGCCTACCGCCCCACACAGCCGGCATCGCGCCGAAATCTCAGTAAACGGATACCGCAGCCGACTCACACGTTCGCGCCAACTTTACCCGGAAATCTCGACGTCCGGGGAGTGGCGGGTTTCTAACGTTCCTCTAACACGCGGTCTTATGCGGCTCTTACGGGCGGCTTGGCAGCCTTTCATCGCACAAGCGAACTTGTAAGGGAGAGAACTATTTCGATGGCGACGAGTCTCAAGCCGCTCGGCGATCGCGTGATCGTCAAGGCGAAGGCCAAGGAGGAGGTCACCCGCAGCGGGATCGTGCTGCCCGACACGGCCAGTGAGAAACCGCAGGAGGGTTCGGTGTTGTCCGTCGGCCCGGGCCGCGTGCTCGACAATGGCAAACGCGTCGAAATGGAAGTCAAAAGCGGTGACACCGTGCTGTTCGCCAAATACGCCGGCACGGAAGTCAAGCTCGATGGCGAGGAATACCTGGTGATTCGCGAAAGCGACCTGCTCGCGATCGTCACCAACGGCACAAAGTAACCGGAGGAACTACTGAAGAATGCCCGCCAAGGATCTGGTTTTCGACGCTGAAGCGCGTCGTCAACTCAAGACCGGCATCGACGCGCTGGCCAACGCCGTCAAGGTGACCCTCGGCCCGCGCGGACGCAACGTTGCCATCGACAAGAAGTGGGGCGCACCCACGGTCACCCACGACGGTGTCACCGTCGCCAAGGAGATCGAGCTGGACAACCACTTCCAGAACATGGGCGCTCAGATGCTCAAGCAAGCCGCCACCAAGACCAACGACGTCGCTGGTGATGGCACCACCACCTCGACCGTGATCGCCCAGGCGATCGTCACCGAGGGCCTGCGCAACCTGGCCGCTGGCGCCAACCCCATGCTGATGAAGCGCGGCATCGACACCGCGACCGCCGCGGTCGTGGATGAGGTCAAGAAGGCCTCGACCGAGCTCAAGGGCCACGACGACATCGAGCACATCGCCGCCATCTCCGCCAACGATCCTGAGATCGGCCGCCTGCTGGCCGAGGCCATGGACAAGGTCGGCCGTGACGGCGTCATCACCGTCGAAGAGGGCAAGGGCTTGAAGCTCGAGGTGGAATACACCGAGGGCATGCAGTTCGACCGCGGCTACATCTCGGCCTACTTCATTACCGACTCGGGCCGCATGGAGGCCGCACTGGACGAGCCGTACCTGCTCATCACCGACAAGAAGATCAGCGCGATCACCGACATCGTGCCGGTGCTCGAGAAGCTGGTCCAGACCGGCCGCAAGGAGCTGGTCATCATCTCCGAGGACGTCGATGGTGAGGCGCTGGCCACCCTGGTGGTGAACAAGCTGCGCGGCATCCTGAACGTGCTCGCGGTCAAGGCGCCAGGTTTTGGCGATCGTCGCAAGGAGATGCTGCGCGACATCGCGACGCTGACCGGTGGCCAGGTGATCAGCGAGGAGCTGGGCAAGAAGCTCGACGGTGCCACGCTCTCAGATCTGGGCCAGGCGCGCCGCATCGTCTCGACCAAAGACGACACCACGATCGTCGAAGGCCGCGGCAGCCAGGAGGACATCCAGGGCCGCATCAACCAGATCAAGGTGCAGATCGACGAGACGACGTCGGACTACGACCGCGAGAAGCTGCAGGAGCGGCTGGCGAAGCTGTCCGGTGGCGTCGCGGTGATCAAGGTCGGCGCGGCCACTGAGGTCGAGCTGAAGGAGAAGAAGGCACGCGTCGAGGACGCCCTGCATGCCACCCGCGCAGCGGTCGAGGAAGGCGTTATCCCCGGCGGCGGCGTCACGCTGCTGCGCGCGGCCAAGGCCATCGACTCACTGTCACTGGAAGGCGACCAGAAAGTCGGCGCCGAGATCCTGAAGCGAGCGCTGGAAGAGCCAGTGCGGCAGCTGGTTCGCAACGCTGGACTCGAAGGCAGCGTGGTCGTCGAGCATCTCAGCCACGAGGAGCGCCCGAACTGGGGCTTCGACGTGATGAGCGAGGACTACGTCGACCTCGTTGCCAAGGGCATCATCGATCCGGCCAAGGTAACGCGCTCCGCGCTTGAGAATGCCGCCAGCGTGGCGGGCATGATCCTCACCACCGAAGCCCTGGTTACCGAGCTGCCCGAGAAGAAACCAGCAGCCCCCGCCGGCGGCCCGCCGGACATGTACGACTAGACCCTAACGTCAGTCGTTGAAGGCCGGCAGGCGAACTGCGGTTCGTCGCCGGTCTTCGTACTTAACGAACTCGTCGTAGCCAACGGACTGCATCAGCGCGCACGCAGCGGCCATGTCGGCTGCCACCTCGCCCGGCGCGTGGGCGTCCGAGCCCAGCGTGACGGGCACGCCTGCGGCGTGGAGGGCGCGCAGCAGGTCGGGATGCGGGTAGATCTCGCCCACCGGCTTTCTCAAACCCGCCGTGTTGACCTCCACGCACACGCCAGCACGTGACAGGCGTGCGGCCAACTCCGCGTACCACGTTGACGGATCGAGCGTAGGCCGGTAGCCGAACTTCTTCACCAGGTCTGAATGCCCGATGGTGTCAAAGAGGCCAGTTTCGGCCGACTCGGCCACAAGTGAGAAGTAGCGCGCGTACAGCGCATCAAGGTCACAGCCGTCGTAACGGGCGATCTCGCGCGAGTCGTCGATACCCCACTCGCCGACGAAGTGCACGCTACCGATCACGTAGTCCCAGTCATACCCGCGCAAGATCTCTTCGAGCCGCCGTTCATGGCCAGGAATGAAGTCCGCCTCGGTAGCCAGTCGAATCGTGATGTCCGACCGGTACCGCGAGCGGCAGCGCTCCACGTCCTGAATGTAGAAGTCGTGCTCCCATTCCGCCATGCCCAACTCCGGATCGCGTTTCTCACCAGCGAGCCAGTACATGAACAAGTGGTCCGAAAAGCCGAGCTCGGTCAGCCCAGCCTCGATGGCCTGTTCTACGTAGCGCTCCATCGCGCCGCTGGCGTGACCGCACCGCGCGGTATGGACGTGGTAATCGACGAGCGGAAGCGCCTTGATCAACAGGCCACAAGGGTAACTATCCTCGCTGTGTGGGCGTCTTCGACCAGGATGGCTTCGCGGCGCGCTTCGAGTGGGGCCAACCAGGGTTGCGCACGCTGCTACCCCACGTTGACTTGACCGTCATCGTGGACGTGCTGTCATTCAGCACCGCGGTTGACGTTGCGACCGCGCGCGGCGCGTGCGTGCTCCCGTACGCCTGGCGCGACGAGTCCGCGGCGGCGTTCGCGACCAAGCATGCTGCGGTCCTGGCCGTCAACCGCTATCACGTGAGTGCCGAGCAGCCGTACTCGCTCTCTCCAAGCACCCTCGCGCAGATCCCGCCGCAAACCAGGGTGGTGCTCCCGTCCCCGAACGGCTCGACCTTGACCACGTTGGCAGCCGAAGCGCATCGGGTCGCAAGCGGTTGCCTGCGGAACGCGCGCGCAGTGGGAACCTGGGCCTGTACCCGCACGACCGTCGCCGTGATTGCCGCTGGCGAGCTGCGCCGCGACGGTACGCTCCGATTCGCCATCGAAGACCTGCTCGGCGCGGGCGCCATCCTGAGCCACTGGCCCAAGACATCGCGTTCGCCCGAGGCCGAGGTTGCCGTCGCGACATTCCAACATGTCGAGCACGAGTTGCCGAACGTGCTCGCACAATGTGCGTCCGGCCGCGAGATCACCGCCGCCGGCTTTCCCGAGGATGTCGCGATGGCCGCCGAACTCGACGTAAGCGACGCTATACCAGTGTTCGTCGACCCGGGCTGGTACGCAAACGTCTCGTCGCTATAGGGCTGGCCCGTGGCCTGGCCTGACGCCCAGCGGTGCGGGCGTGCTGCTGGCGTGCGCCGTCTTCCTTGGCATCGGCCAGGTCCTCGTAGGCCCGCCGTCAAAGCCTGTACCCGACCTCACTGTCGTGGCGGTGACGGCGCTGTTACCCGTCATCGTCGCGGTGCGCCTTGTACAAACGCCGGGGGTGGCCAGCGGCGTGTGCGGCGCCTATCTCCTGCCCGCGAGCACGGTCGCACTCGTGCAGCCAAGCATTGCGCCGCCGCCACTCCTGCTCGTGCCGGCCGTTGCTTTCGACTTGATCCTGTGGCTGCAGCCCGTGCACCTGCGGAGGCTGCTGCCGACGCATCTCCGGGCGCGACACGCAAAGCCCTCCCCGCAGCAGCCGACCACGCTGCGCGCCACGCTGGCCGGTGCCGCCTTCGGCGTAGTGCTTGCCGCCGTTGAAGTCCCCTTCCGCCTGTTCCTTGGAGGCGATGCCGCTGCCTGGTCGGGCGCCAGTGTGTGGCTTGCCGCGGCGGCAACTGCGCTCGGGTGCGGAGCGCTCGCGAGGCTGCTTACCTTCCGAGGTACAGCAACGTAACCGCCAGCACCGCCCACACCACGACGGCGATTAGCAGCGGCCGATCCCGAAAGAGCAGCTCCTCAGGTGCGCCGCCGATGTCGCCCTCGCGCACCAGGAAGAGGTAGCGGAAGAGCCCGTACATCACCACCGGAATCGTGAGCATCATCGAGTGGCTGCGCGGCAGGTTCTCGGCCGAAAACGTGTAGAGCGCATAGGTCATCAGCGCCGCGCTGCTGATCACCAGGATCAGCTGATCGATGAACTCGATCGAGTACGCCTCGAGATTGCGGCGGTGCCCCACCGCGGCCTCGACCCCAAGCGTTTCCAGCTCCGTGCGCCGCTTGCCCAACGCGATCAGCAGTGCGCCAAGCAAGGTGGCGATATACAGCCACGGCGATATGGGGACGTCGATCGCGACCGCGCCGGCCGCGGCGCGCAGCACGAAGCCGCCCGCGATGCCGAAGATGTCCAGCAGCACGATGTGCTTCAAGGTCATGCTGTACACGGCCGTGAGCAGCGCATACGCCAGCGCCAGCAGGCCGAGCAGGAAGCCGATCGCAAACGTGCCACCCAGGCCGACGATGACAAGCACGACGCCCAACCAGAACGCCACCGTCACGGGCACCTGACCGGCGGCGATGGGCCGCAGGCGTTTGGTCGGATGGGCTCGATCCGCCTCGATGTCCATGACGTCGTTGAGCAGGTACCCGGCGCTGGAAAGCGCGCAGAAGCACACGAACGCGGCGAGGCTGCGCAGCAGCAAGCTCTTGTCTTGCAGGTTCAGAGTGAAGGCAAGCGCGATGAAGACCAGCCCGTTCTTGGGCCACTGCCGTGGCCGCAGCGCCACCAGCAGCGCGCGCGCCGAGAGCGACGGCGCCTGCGCCGCTTCGGCTCGACGCCGCGCAATCTCGCTCATTCCTTGATTCTAGGCAGCACATCCCGCCCGAGAACCTCAATAGCTGCGAAAGGGTCGGGTCCGAGCGGGGGGCCGAAGCTCAGGTGCCTGGCGCCGAGGCGCACCAGGCCCTCCAGACGCGGAAGCAGGTCTTCGGCCGTGCCAACGACTCCAATGCGGAGCATTTCGGGCGTGACCATTGCGATGGCGCGTTCGGGGTCGCGGTCCACGTGCAGTGCCTTGCGGATAGGCTCGAACTCAGAGCGCTTGACGCCGAGGCGATTCAGGATCGTGTCGCTGAGCGCGTGGCCGTAGTAGGCGATCTTCTCTCGCAACGCGCGCTCTGCCTTCTCGCGATCGGCAGACACCGAGCACCAGATGCACGCCGCCAGGTCGACGTCGTTCAGATCGCGCCCAGCGGTCCTGGCGCCGTGCGCAACCTGCGCCTGTACCTCCACGAAATGCTCGGGCGGAAAGAGCAGCGGCAATCCACCGTCGGCGGTTTCGCCGATGAGCGCCAGCATACGCGGGCTCATCGCACCTACATACATGGGAATCGGCTTTCGAACGTTGAAGCGCAGGTATGCCGCGTCAGTCCAGCCCGAGAGGAAATTTCCCGTCGGGTGTTGGCGTTCACCCTCGAACAGACGCCGAAGTGCCTCAATGCTTTCGCGTACCGCGGCGACTGGCCGCGTCGCGGGGATGCCGACCCAAGACAGAAAATCGTCCGCGCCGCTCGAGATGCCCAGCAGCGCCCGGCCACCGCTGAGCTCGTCCAATGTGGCCGCCGCCATTGCGATCTCGGCCGGGTGCTGCGTGAACGGGTTAACGATGCACGTGCCCAACTGGATCCGCTGCGTCTTTCCCGCGCACGCGGCGAGAATCACCCACACGCTGCGCAGAAACAAGTCGTTGCTCACCCAGAACGCGTCGAAGCCAGCTTCCTCGGCCTTCAGGGCCAGGCGCGGATACACCTCGACCGGCAGGTCGTTGTTGAAGCGAACGCTGAACCTCACCCAGTAGCCGAGCCAACCACCGCGTCGGCCTCAATCTCCACCAACCGCCCTTCGATCAGTCCCGCCACCTGCACCAGCGTGTTGGCCGGACGGATGTCGCCGAAGACCTCGCCATGTGCTCGCGCCACCTCGCGCCAGTCCTCCAGGCGCGCCACGAAGACCCTGGTGCGCACCACGTCGCGCAGACTCGCGCCGGCTTCAGTCAGTGCGCGGTCGATCTTCTCGAATACGTAGCGCGCCTGGCCGTAGGCGCTTTCGCCACCCTGCAGCGAGCCAGAGGCGTCCGACGCCGTTGTCCCTGAAACCCAAACGTGGTCGCCGAACCGGACCGCCCGCGAAAAACCCGCGAGCGCTTCCCAGGGCGTTCCCGACGAGACCAACTGACGCTCCGTCACGCGCGCAATTCTACGGACGTGCTCCCACTAGCTCTGCGGCAGACGCTGTCCGCGACTGACAGCTAAGTATCCTCAGTACGTGTCTATCCTTGCCGTTGGCTCTGTCGCCTTTGACACGATCAAGACGCCGTTCGACGCCGTTACCGACGTCGTCGGCGGTTCGCTGACGCACTTCTCGCTGGCCGCCTCTTTCTTCACCGACGTCAACCTGGTAGCCGTCGTCGGGCAGGACTTTGGCGAAGCACAGCTGGCGCTGTTCAAAGACCGCCGCATTGACCTGCAGGGACTCGAGCGTGCCAACGGCAAGACGTTCCGCTGGGGCGCCGAATACAGCCACAATCTCAACAGTCGCGAAACCCTGTTCACCGAGCTCAACGTCTTCGAGGGTTTCCGACCCGAGCTTCCGCCTGCCTATCGCAAAGCGGACATCGTGTTTCTCGGCAACATGCACCCGCTGCTGCAGCAGAGTGTGCTCGAACAGGTGGAGAGCCGTCGTCTGGTCGGCATGGACTCGATGAACCTGTGGATCGAGACAACGCCCAGCGAGCTGCGCGACGTGCTCGGTCGAGTGGACATCGTCAAGATCGACGACTCAGAAGCGCGCGACCTTGCGGGCGTCTTCAACCTGCGCAAGGCGGCAACCGCCATCCGCGGCCTGGGACCGCACACGCTGATCGCGACGCGCGGCTCGCACGGGGCCATGCTGTTCAGCAACGACG
This sequence comes from Chloroflexota bacterium, assembly GCA_019239775.1. Taxonomy (GTDB): domain Bacteria; phylum Chloroflexota; class UBA6077; order UBA6077; family CF-72; genus CF-72. The sequence continues at coordinate 2,672 of JAFAZN010000180.1, read as the reverse complement.
ACATCTTCTCAGCGCCGGCCTATCCGCTCGAGGATGAACGCGACCCGACGGGCGCTGGTGACAGCTTCGCCGGCGGCTTCTTCGGTTACCTGGCTCAGAGTCAAACGATCGACGAGTCCGTGCTACGCCGAGCCATGATCTTCGGCAGCGTGATGGGCTCGTTCTGCGTAGAAGACATCGGCACCCGCCGCATGGAGCGGCTCACCATGGACGAGATCCACGACCGCTACCGCGCCCTGAAGCGCCTCACCAAATTCGACGACCTGTAGCCACACACGTCACTCTCGCTTCCAACTTTGAGGCGGGTAGCCACAGAGGTAAGCCTCGCTTCCATGCGATCGCTGCCTTTGGCCCACCGAACCAGGGCGCGGATCACAACCTGCGTCGCAGCCTCGGGTCGAGGGCGTCCCTCACCCCATCGCCGACGAAGTTGAAGGCCATCACCAGGGTCAGGATGGCGGCGCCCGGAAAGGCTGAGACCCACCACTGGTCGAAGGACTGGGTGCCGGCGGCGACCATGGCGCCCCATTCGGGCGCCGGCGGCGGCGAGCCAAGGCCGAGGAAGCTCAGGCCCGAGAACGTCAAGATGGCCCCGCCCAGGTCAAGCGTGGCCATGACCACCGCCGGCGCCTGACAGTTCGGCAGTACCGCGCGTGTCAGCACGTGCGCGCTGGTGCCTCCCATCGCGCGTGAGGCCAGCACGTACTCGTTTTCTTTGATCGACAGCACCAACCCGCGCATGACGCGGGCATAGCGCGGCCAGGACACCGCCACCAGTGCCGCCACGGCATGGTCGAGCCCCGGCCCAAGCGCGGCCGCAATCGTCATCGCCAGGACAATGACCGGAAACGCCATCACGATCTCGGTCAACCGCATAAGCGTGGTGTCCAGCCAGCCCGGGCCATAGCCAGCCACCGCGCCGATGCTTCCTCCCACCAACAACGCCACCAGCACAACCACCAGGCCCACCGGAATCGAGATGCGCGCGCCGAAGATCACCCGGCTCAAGAGGTCGCGGCCAAGCTGGTCCGTCCCGAACAGGTGCGCGACCGTCGGCGGCTTCAGACGATCCGTCACTTTCTGAGTCAACGGTCCATAGGGCGCCAGCAGCGGCGCCGCGATCGCTGCCACGACCCAGGCCAGCACCACCACCGCGCCGATGACCACCAGCGGGTTCCTCCGACAGAACCTCAGAGCCGACGCAAGAGTCCCTGCGCTGTGCGCGCGCGGCGCAACGGACGGCAGCGCTGGCGCCAGGACGCTTTCGGAGACGGTCACGCGCGCGACAGACGCCGTAAGCGTGGGTCCAACATGACGTAGGCGATATCCGTCGCCAGGTTCACCGTGATGAAGACCGCGGCGATGACCAGGCTCACACCCATGATGGCCGGGAAATCGAGCGTGACCGCCGACTCGTACGCGTAGCGGCCAATGCCTGGCCACGAGAAGATCGTCTCGGTGAGCACGGTGCCCGCGAGCACGTCGCCAAAAGCCAGACCCAGCACGGTGATGGTCGGAATCAGCGCATTGCCAAGTGCATGTCGATAGACCACCGAGCGGGCTTTAAGGCCCTTTCCCCGTGCGGTGCGCACATAGTCGGCCGACAGCACTTCGAGCATGCTCGAACGCGTCATGCGCGTAACTAACCCGAGGTACACGCTTGCTAGCACCAGACCCGGCAGGATGAGGTGTCGCAGGCTCGAACTGAGCGCCGGCCAATCCCCGGCGACGAGGCTGTCGAAGGTGTACATGCCGGTCAGGTGCGGCGGCTCGGGCATGCCCACGTCCAGGCGCCCTGGGCCAGGCAGCCAGCCGAGCCGGAAGTAGAAGACATACAGGGCCACCAGGCCCAGCCAGAAGACGGGACTGGAGACACCTAGCAGCGAGACCGCTCTCAGCACGTGGTCGAGCCACTGGTTTCTGCGTACGGCCGATGCCACGCCAAAGGGAATGCCGAGCAGGGTGCCCACCAGTGTGGCCGCTATCGCCAGTTCCGCACTGGCCGGTAGGTAGCGGCCAAGGTCGTCGGCAACTTGCATATGCGTGCGGATGGACATGCCCATATTGCCCTGCAGCAAGTTGCCGAGGTACGTGAGGTATTGCTGCGGCAGCGGCTTATCGAGCCCCCACTGTGCTCTGAATGCAGCGACGATTTGCGGGTCCTCCATCGAGCGCTGCCCGAGATTTGCGCCCACCGGATCCGCCGGCAGCGTGTGGGACACGACGAAGGAGATCAACGTCATGCCCACCATCAGCGGCACCATCATCAGCAGCCGCTGCAGGATCAGCCGCTGCACGCAACCTCAGGACTCACGCACGTTTGCGACCCCACAGGTTTGCACTACGGCCGGTTTGCACTCCGTGGGGTTTGCACTCCGTGAGTGGAATACCATCGAGGTACATACCTCGGTGAGACCCGTTACTGGGTAGGGACATTACTCCGTGGGGTTGCACTCCGTGGGGTTTGCACTCCGTGGGGTTGCACTCCGTGGGATGGCACTTCGTGGGTTTGCACTCCGTGTGTGGAATACCATCGAGGTACATACCTCGGTGAGACCCGTTACTGCGTGGGGACATCACTCCGTGGGGTGGCACTCGGTAGGGCTTTCACTCCGTGGGTTGGCACTCCGTGGGATGGGTACTCCGTGGGTTTGGTACTCCCATGAAGTGGC
>JAFAZN010000037.1 GCA_019239775.1 Chloroflexota bacterium | reverse complement strand
TCGGAGGCAACCGCATCCGCGTTGTCGGGGTGGCGGACGTAGTTGATCAACACGTCGGCGCCGCGAGCGGCGAGCTCGAGGGCGATGGCGCGACCAATGCCGCGGCCGCCGCCCGTTACCAGCGCGAGCTTCCCTGCAAAGGGAAGGCTCACTTCTCCAGCGTGGCCTTTACGCTCAGCTCCACGTTGCCTTTCAAGGCCTGCGAGATGGGGCAGCCGTCCTTCGCGGCTTCGGCAGCCTTGAGGAACCCTGCGTCGTCGAGGTTCGCGACTTTGCCGCTGACCTCCAGCGCGCTGGAGACCACCTTGAAGCCATCACCGACGCGATCGAAGGTGACGCGTGCGCTCACGTTCAGGGATTGTGGCGGATTGCCACCGCGGCCCAATCCGGCGGACAGCGCCATGGCGTAGCAGGCGGCGTGCGAAGCCGCCAGCAGCTCCTCGGGACTGGTGATGCCGTTGGCATCGGCCTCGGAACGGCGCGGCCAGCTGACTTCGAGCTGCTTGAAGGCGCCACTCGAGGCCGCGCTGACTTGACCTTTGCCACTGGGAAGATCGCCGCTCCAGGAAACGGTTGCCTGTCGGACGGCTGCCATTAGGTACTCCTTCTTTGCCGTGGAATCGTGTTCGTGACCTAGCTTAGGAGACTGGCCCGTCATCACGGGCCGGCGGCACCCAGCCAGCCGTTACCATCGGCGGCTATGGAACTCGAGGAGGCCACGCTCGATCAGCTCTCGGCGAGGATGGCGTCGGGCGAGCTGACAGCGCGGGCCCTGGCGGAGGCATACCTGGAGCGGATCGAGGCAATCGATCGCAACGGACCCGCACTGCGGAGCGTGCTCGAGGTCAACCCGGACGCACGCGAAATCGCCGACGCGCTGGATCGCGAGCGCACCCAAGGCCACGTCCGCGGACCGCTCCACGGGATGCCAGTGATGGTCAAGGACAACATCGATACCGCTGACCGGATGCAGACCACCGCGGGGTCGCTCGCACTTCTCGGAGCCAAGGTTGAACGTGACGCACCGGTGGTGGCCAAACTGCGCGCGGCAGGTGCCGTCTTGCTGGGTAAGACGAACCTCAGCGAGTGGGCGAACTTCCGCTCCAGTCGGTCATCGAGCGGGTGGAGTGGTCGCGGGAGACAAACACGCAATCCGTACGTGCTGGATCGCAGTCCAGGTGGTTCGAGCTCCGGCTCCGGTGTTTCGGTGTCCGCGAACTTGTGCCTTGCCGCACTGGGAACCGAGACGGACGGATCGATCATGAGTCCGTCGTCCAATAATGGCGTGGTTGGTATCAAACCCACCGTCGGGCTAACGAGTCGACAGGGAGTGATACCGATCTCGCATACACAGGACACGGTGGGGCCGCACGCGCGGACGGTGGCGGACGCAGCCGCGGTTCTCTCGGCGATTGCGGAGTCCGGTATCGACTACCGGGACTACTTGGATGCAGGTGGGCTCAGGGACGCGCGGATCGGAGTCGCGCGCAAGTTTCACACCGGGTACAGCGAACACACCGACCGGGTCTTCGAGCAAGCGGTGGAGGTCCTCAAACGTTGTGGGGCCGACGTCGTCGATGAAGTGCAGATTCCAGGTCAAAAGGCGATTCGCGACAATTTCGAGGACACTGAGTTGCGTGCGGAACGCATCGTCATGGAGTTCGAGTTCAAAGCCGGGATCGAGGCGTATCTCGATTCTCGACCGTTCGCAACAGTGCGGTGTCTCGCGGATCTGATTCGCTTCAACGAGGAGCGCGCGCAAGAGGAAATGCCGTACTTCCGCCAGGAACTGTGGGAGGCGGCAGAGAAACGCGGATCATTGACTGACGCGCTGTATCAGCGCGCGCTCGAGCACAATCTGCAATTCGCCCGAGGGTTTGAGGCATTTCTCAAGGACCAACGATTTGATGCGCTCATCGCGCCAACAAACTCTCCCGCCTGGACCATTGACCTGTTTGATGGCGATAAATTCCTGGGGAGTTCGTCATCGGCAGCTGCTGTTGGCGGATTCCCGCTTGTGACCGTCCCCGCGGGATTGGTCTCCGGTCTGCTGCCGATTGGCTTGACGTTCATGGGGCCCCCTCGCAGTGAAGCCACCCTGATCAAGCTGGCCTACGCCTTCGAACAGGCGCAGCCTGCCAGGCGTGCACCGAGGTTTGTGCCGACTACGCTCGACCTGCCGTGACCAGTTGTGGCAGGCGACCCGCCTTCTGAAGCTCGCCTTCGATCCATCGGTAGGTGCGTGACAGACCTTTCTCCAATGATGTGGCGGGTTCCCACTTCAGGACCTCACGGAGGCGGGTGTTGTCGGAGTTGCGGCCGCGAACACCCTGCGGCTTGCTCAAATCGTGCGTACGATGGAGTTGCTTACCCGCGATTTTGGCGACGATGTCCACCAACTCATTGATCGTCACGAGGCGATCGGTGCCGAGGTTCAAAGGGTCGACATAGTCGCTGCGCATCAACCGGTGGATGCCTTCGACGCAATCCGCGATGTAGCAATATGACCGGGTTTGTTGTCCATCGCCCCAGATTTCGATCGTGCCACCCGGCTCTGCCAGTGCAACTTTTCGGCAGATCGCCGCGGGTGATTTCTCACGCCCACCGTCATACGTCCCTAACTCGCCATAGACGTTGTGGAAGCGAACGATGCGAGTCTGCAGGCCGTAGTCCTCGCGATAGTGGCGGCATTGCCGCTCCATGAAGAGCTTTTCCCAGCCGTAGCCATCCTCAGCATCGGCCGGATAGGCGTCTTCTTCTTTTAGTGGAGTGACGTCCGGGCTGTCCTGCAGATAGCCTGGATAAACACACGCCGAGGACGAGAACAGAAAGCGGGCGGCTCCGTTCGCACGGGCGGCTTCGAGCATGTGGAGGTTGATCAACGCCGAATCGTGCATGATCTCGGCTTTGTGGGACTCGATGAAGCCAATACCGCCCATGTTCGCCGCCAGGTTGTAGACCTCGTCGATGCCCTCAGTGGCGCGCAGCGTATTTTCCCACCTGCGGAGATCTAGCTGGAGGAATTCATGCGCGTTGGTAGCCGCATACTCCGGCTGCTTCAGGTCCACGCCGCGCACCCAGTAGCCGCGCTCCACCAGATAGCTGGTGAGGTGGTGACCGATGAAGCCACCGGCTCCAGTGACCAGTACTCGGACCTGCGTCATTGCAGAGTGCCTCCGTCAATGGAAGTGGCGGTCAACTCGCGCGCGCGATCAGGCAGCCAATTGAAGCGCATGGCAAGGAACTGTCGAGCAAACAGGAGCATAAAGAAAGGAACGGCCTGCGCGTAACGACGCCACAGTCGACGAGGTTCGATCCCGAGTCGAAAGGCCCACTCCAGTCCGCGTCGCTGCATCCAGGGCGGCGCCTGACGCAACGTGCCCGCGTGAAAGTCGAACGCCGCACCAACGCACAGGATCGGCAGGTTCAGCCTGGAGCGTTGACCGGCGGCCCAGAGCTCCTGCCGAGGACAGCCCAGGCCGACGAACACCATCGCTGCACCGGATTCCACGATGGCCTGGGCGTCGGCAGCTTCCTCTGCTGGTGTCAATGGCCGAAACGGTGGCGAGTGATAGCCGCTAATCTGCAGATCGGGAAAACGCGACTGGAGGCGAGCGCACATGCGTTCCAACACAGTTGTGGTGCTGCCGTAAAAGTACACCGGCAACTGCGCCGAGGCCGCGGCGGCGCACACGTACTCCATCAAGGTTGGACCGTAAACTCGATCCTCCAGGTGCGCATCATGCATGACGTTGAGCGCCCAGCGGATGGGCTGACCATCCGGAGCAATGATGTCGAACGCATTGAGCGCGTCACCGAAAGCGCGATCGCGTGCTGCGATGGTCACTCCGTGAACTGAAGTGGCGGCCACTAACAGGGAGTGTTTCGCCAGGGCGGCATCGACAACGTGGCGCGTGGACTCAGCGTAGGTGGTGGCGCTAGCCATTACACCTGCCACCGGGTATCGCGCTGGCAGGGCGGACGCCACGAACGCCATCAGGCGGCGCCGCCGCCTCGCGCTGGTCGGGTGACAGTCGCAGGTGATGCCTTGACCGATGCTTCAGCAGGTGCATCGCTGGCGTAGTTGTATGCCACGTAGTCCTCGGACTGCGGTGGCACGCCGTTGAACACGGCGCCGAGCACCTGCACGCCTGCTTCACTCAGCATCTCGAGCGCCCGATGCACCTGGCGGCCGCGCGATTTCGCGCTGTCGACGATGAACAGGGTTCCGTCGACGTGCTGCCCAATCAGGACCGCATCCGACTGAGCTAGCACCGGTGCGGTATCGATGACCAGGACATCGCATCTATCGCGCAGCTCGGCAAGCCTCGCGGCGAATCGGGGAGACGTGAACACGGCCGAGGACGAGGCCGTGGACGGGCCTGAAGTCAGAATGCGCAGACCGTGGACCGACGTATAGCGCAACACCGAGTCGACCGCGATATTCGGATTCAGCAGCAGGGTGGAGAGGCCAGCGCGATTGTTCAGCTCAAAGCGCTTCATCTGACTGGGCCGGTGCACGTCGGCATCGACGAGAATTACGCGTTTGCCGGCTTCGGCAAAAACGGCTGCCAGGTTCGCCGCGGTCACGCTCTTGCCTTCGTCCATGGCGGCGCTGGTGATCATGACCGAACGAATCTGCGCTCCTTCATCGGACGCTGTCATCGACAGGGTTCCGAAGAGTACGCGGTACGACTCCGCCGCGCGCCGCGCATCACGATCGTTTGCCGCGTCCGTCAGCTGCGTTGCAAGTTGACTGAGGCTGGCGCCAGCCCAGCGGGGAATAGAGGCCAGGGCACGCACGTCCGTCACCGCGGCGAGGCGCTCGCGCGTACGGAGGCCGTCATCCAGGTACTCGATGACGACACCCGTCGCCAATGCGATAAGTAGGCCGGCTACCAGGGCGATGGCGATTGCCTGGATCTTGTTGGGGCGGATCGGCTCGGCTGGCGCGATAGCTGGCTCGACCACGGTGAGGCCGTTGAGACCTTGTGCTTCGGCCACGCGCAGGTTCTCGTAGGTCCGCACGCTGTCGCTGTAGGTCGCCTGGAGCTGGGCCAGGTCGCTCTCGAGCCGCGCCAACTGCGGATCACCAGCAGGAGTCGTGGTACGCAACTGGTCCAATTCAGCCGTGCGACTGTCGATCTCGCTTCGCAGGCTGCTCACCAGCTGCTCGAGGTTTTGCCGACTGCTATCGTAACGACCCGCCTGCATCTGGGTGTTTTGCTCGGAGAAGACCGCCACGATCGCATTCGCCATATCGGCGGCGGCCTGAGGATCGTGATCGTCAACAGTGAGGTGCAGCAGCTGCGTACCGGTGACAGGCCGCACATTGACGGCCTGCAGCAGTTCCTTCATGGGCGTGGATTGCCCGGTGCGTCGCTCGGCCTCTTCAAGGACGGGGCGCGTCTTCAGCGCCTCGACGTACGTGCGACCCAGCGACTCAGCGGCCGTAGGATCGTCGACAGGTCCGCCGCTGGCACTGCCGCGCGTAACCAGCAGGGTGGTATTGGCTTCATAGATGGGCGCCATGCGCGAGACGACCGCGAAGCCGGCGACGCCGGCCACGATCGGTCCGAGCACGAGCAACAACCACCAGCGTCTGAGGAAACCCAGAGCGCTGGGTCCGCTCACTGGCGCCTCCGCGCGTCACGTTGGCGTTTGCCCAGAACCAGAGCCGCGAGCAAGGCTCCGCCACCGATCACGATGACAGGCACCGGTGGGCTGCTCGTGTCGGCGTCCGGGTTGCCGGTGTTCGGCAGTTGCGTGCTACGCACGACGCCAGGGGATTGGCCGGCGCCCGAGGTCTGAGCCCAGGCGTAACTTGGCAGTGAAACGGCAAGTAAGGCCGCGGCGAATACAGCACTCTGCAATCGCGGTAAACGTTTCATCGAGGCTCTCCTCTCAATTCTGCACTGCTCAATCGGTTAGTACTGCCTGAACAATTCGACGTTCAGAATAATCGCGTTTTGTTCGATCGTACACGCCATCACACGTGATCAACGTCAGCAAACTATTCTGCGAACCTTGCAGAACAGTCAGCGCATTTGGATCATCATCGGCGAACACGCGGTTCCACTCTACACGGTACTGATGCTCCAGGCCATCGGCCCCGCGAAGGAGGATCACATCGGCCGCTTGCAAATTGCGTAAGCCCCAGAAAACAGCGGTGTTCTGACCCCAATCCACGTGACCACTCAAAACCATGTTGCCAGGCTCGCCCGCCCGTGCACTCATGCGATACCAACCGACGACGTCCGGGGTCGGCGGAGGTTCCATGCTCCCGGAATTGTCCAAACCGATGTCGACAACCTGCGCTGAAATGTTGGCTTTGGGAACCTCGAGCCACTGCGGCGGCGCCGTGGCCTCAGCCTGGACCAGGGCCGTGCCGCAGCCGGCTCCACTCGCAAGCGGCAGTGGCTGCTCCTGGAACTGCGCGCCCGCGGTCAACGGTAGGCGCCAGTCGAAGCTCTGGCCCGGAGCATTGTCTCGGCCGAGGGAGGTATCACCTTGCGAGCCGTGAACGATGGCCGTGAAGTTGCCGGGAGGTACGCCTGGTTGGGACTGAACCAGGAGGTCATAGGCGCCGTCGGCGACGACTGACGACGGCAGCGTGTAGTTGAAGTTGACGTTGATCATCGCGTTTTCGGGGATCACAACTTCGCCGCCAAACACGCTCCGGTCGCATTCCTGAGTCGAAACCGGATCCGTACTGAACCCGGAAGTACCGGTAAGCGTGGCGCCGGCAGGCGCGTAGACGCGCACAAACGTGCGGTAGTTGGTGATGTACTCGACATTCGGTCGCGGCTGCGAGTGATTGGCATAGGCGATGGTTACGCTTGCGCTTGGCGGCGAGGCAGAAAGGTCCACTTTGTAGGTCACATTGCGAATGACTTCCTGACTTTGCTTGCTGGCCGAAAGCTCAGTATCCGACACGAGGAGTGCATCTTTGGCGGCAGGTAGCAGGCTGCCGTCCCATCGATGGTGTGCCAGCACACTAGCCGCGTTGGCATCGTTGAGGGCAATCATCAGGTGCTCTTCGCCCAGCGCTGAGCGCATCGCCCGAACCAGGTCCGGCAACTGCGACCTGGGGGCGGTCAGCATTCGCTGCAAAACGGCAGTCGAGAGCGCCGCGGTGAATTGCTTGCGGCCGGTTTCGTCGGTAGGGTCGCCCGAGTGGACGTAGCGATCCAGTGTGGTTTGCAGGTCGGCGGCACTCACGTGTTCGCTGTATTCGGGCACATCCACTGGGCCGAGGACGGTCATGAGATCGTGCAAGGCGTTCTGATCCACCGCGATCACACCATCGAGTCCAGGCTGGTCCGGGCGCGCCACCGAATAGAAGTACTGCAACTGACGAGAGACGTCGGGAAAGCTGGTCCACCAATTGGCGCCGGCCAGGTCCCAGTAGTTTCCGAGGTAGGGCGCAAACAGCTCGGGGGTTGGCGCGCGCAGGTCGTCAGGCGTGTCGTACTGTCGGCTGGTGCCGTACTCCACCAGGTGGACGCGGCCGGCATCCACCGCGAGCACACCCGCGCTACCGATATAACCGCCGGTGGCGCGCAGCTCATCCGGGTTTTGCGACACGAGCAAGAAGCGCTTCTGGCCACCAAATGCGTTTAGCAGCGCGGCCGAGTCTCTGAGGCCCTGAACCAACGTCGGCAGCTTGGCACGCATGTTTGCCACGTTTGTCCGTGCGCTTGGATCCAGGTCCGCGTCTGGCACGTTGTCCAGGGAGTGCAGCGCCGCCTCCAAACGGTCGGCGGCCGTGCTCAGGCTCGGACCAGCCTGGACGATCGCCTGGATTGCGCTGGCGGAATCGCCGGAGGCATCGCTTGGGGCGGCTAACAGATCGGCGAGCGGTTGGACGCCATCGCACACGGCAGTGCCGGCCGCGGCGAGCTGCGAGCCGCTTTCGAAGGTGTTCGTCTTTGCGCGGACCTGGTCGCCGACTGCGGGCGCCGAGTCGAGCGCGTCGAGGAGCGGCATCACTGTCTGGAGCTGGCCACCGACGTCCTTCAGAAGCGAATCAGCCTGGGCGGCTTCGGCGCAGGCGTTTGTCAATTGTCTGACGGCAGGCGCACTGCCATTGGCTGCCGCGGGAGTGGCGTCGGGATTGAGGACAGAAGCGGAGCTCAGCGCCTCACGTGCAGCCAGCAGGTGCTGCTCAGCTTCATGCGCACGCGCATTGATCGAAGCCGCCCACAAACTGCCTGCCGCGCCCAGCACGATAACGACGGCCGCGCACACGGCCAATAGCCGCGCTCGCCGCGTGGGGAGCACGCGCATCAGTAGGCACCGGTCCCATCGATGACGGCCCCCAGAGTGCGCGCCAGAATGCGCAGGTCGAGCAGCACGGAGCAGTGCTGCACGTAGTAGATATCGAGCTCGGTCGCCTCGTGCATCAACCGGTCGGGCATACGGTTGATCTGCCACCAGCCGGTGATGCCCGGTGCAACCAGGTGGCGAACGTGCTGCCACGGCTCGTAGCTTTCGACGATGCTCGGTAGTTCGGGTCGAGGTCCAACCAGGCTCATCTCGCCGTGTAGGACGTTGAGCAACTGTGGCAGCTCGTCGAGGCAGGTGCGCCGCAGCGCGCGACCGACCCGGGTGATGCGCGGATCGGCCGCCGACTTGTGGCGCTGCCGACGGTCCGGCGTGCCCTTCGGCGGCCCGAAGTTGCTGACGCGCCGCTCAGCCCGCATGGTGCGGAACTTGTACATGCCAAACGGGCGACCGTGTTGGCCGATGCGCTCCTGGCGGAACAAGATCGGGCCTGGCGTGTCGAGGGCGATCCCCATCGAAATGAGCAGCAGGATCGGGGACAGCACGAGAAGCCCGAGCAGCGCCAGGCAAATATCGAGTCCGCGTTTGAGATGCGGATACAGCCGAGTGCGGGGGTTGTGCAGATTCAGGACTGGAACAGAAAGCTCGCCGGCGTACGTCTCGGCAAGCGGAATTACGGACAGGTGGCGTTCGGGGGGGTCTGTGAGAATCGCCATCTAGGGGTCGCCTCGGGCGTCTGTTGTGCGGGGTGGACGCCCGTCACTACCGAGGCTTTATGCAAGTTGCCCACGGTACCGAACTCGCCTCCACAATCGCAGGTTACCGCCCCCTTACGGCCTGGTGGCAATAGGCAAAAAATAGGTAACGACGGCGTTAGCCGGAGGTAGCGACGCCCGCCAATCGGCGCGAGCTGACTGCCGATCGGACGTGCGGCTCAGTTGCGGGAACAAGCTCGTGCGCCTGGCGCACCGCCATACCCATGAGCAAGAAGAACGGAATCGCCGCGAACGGTCCCTCGAGAACGACGCCAAAAAGCGCCACTGCCAGGATCGTGACGACGTAGGTGGTCATCCAGAGCAGGTAGTCCCCGTCAGCGCTCTGGTCAACACGAATGGCCCGGAGCACGCGCCAGACCCAGGTGCCGAGCATCGTCAGCCACAACCCGAGTCCAAGCGCGCCAGTACGCGTGAAGATGTTCACGGCGATGTTGTGGGGCGATCGAAGCGGGCGTTCCGCGTTGGATTGGTCGATCCCCAGAGGCCAGGTAATGTCGGTGCCGAACCCAACACCGAATAGGGCCTTTTCAGGGGTAGAGAGGGTGTCGCCGATCAAAGCGGTCCACCAGTTGTAGCGCCACACCGCGGTCCCACTTGTCGCATCGTGCGGCAGGGCAGGATCGTTCGAGGCCACGCGACCGTCAATCGCGAGCGAAATCACCGTAAGCTGCCGGTTGAGCAGGTCTCCTGCGGTGCTACCACCGACACGTCCGGACAGCGGAACGTTCGCCACAGCCAACAGTGCGAATGCGATGCTCGGAATGGCCACCATCGCCACCAGGGTGCTCCAACGTCGTTGGACGACGAAGATGCCCATGAGCAGCAGGACACCGACCGTCGCGGAGCGGACCTCCAGCGGAAGCATCAGTCCGATCGCAACGCTCGAGGCGATCAGCCGAAGAGCCGTGAAACGCGCGCTCCGCAACGCAAGCAGAAAGAAGTTCGCCGCCGCAAGGAGCGTTGCCGCGAGCACGTCTTCGCGCGGGACCTTGAGGGGCAGGTCGAGCGATTCAGATGCGAATGAGGCCACCGTAAGTACCAGCAAGGCGCCGAAGAGAAAACCGAAGTAGCGCATCCAGGCGCTGCGCGACAGGCTTTGCCACACCACGTAGCCAACAATCGCAAACAGGCCGTAGTACCAGATCGCCGAGTCACGGAGGGCATCGATCCCATAGGCGAGGCCGCCAGCGACCAGGCGCAGGGCGCAGTAGCCCATCCAGGCAAACAGCGCTACGAAGAATGCGTTTCGCGCAACGTGCGACGGCTGAATTCGTGTGAGTGCCCACGGCAAGGCGCCAAGCAGCAGCATTTCGCCGACGTAGATGGGTAACGGACCAATCGAGAAGTGCAGATCAGCAAAGTCGCGACTGAACAGCACGTAGCCGCTCCACACGAACAGCGTGGCGACGGCGAAGACCGATGCGTGGGTAAATCGCCACACGCACCACGCGACGGCCACCGTCACCAGCGCAGCAACCATTTGGAGTCCAAAGGATGTTGCGGCGACGACGCCTGCCGCGCCGCAGACGACGAGCCCGAAAACGGCCGGTCTCAACTGCGCCATGGCGAATTTGAGCGTAGCAGGGGTTCGTAGATGCCCATAAGGAGGTCGTAGTTCCGATCGGGCGTGAAGCGCACCAGGTACTCCTCGCGCGCGGCGCAGCCCATGCGAACACTCGCCTCTGGCGTCACTGCCTGGACTGCAGCAATCAACTCGGCGGTGTCGCCCGCACCGAAGTGGAGCCCGGTTCGGCCGTGGTCCACCAGGTCCGTCAGTGCGCCCATGCGACTTGCTACGACAGGAACACCCGCGGCGAATGCTTCGATGGCCGAGAGGCCACCCGGCTCGTGCAGCTCCGAGGGATAGACGAGACATCTCGCGCCCACCAGGAGCTGCGCAATCTCGTGCGGCGGTCGAAACCCGACTAACTCGATGTTCGCGCCGGATGCAGAGACGCGTTCGCGTAGCGCGGGCTCGAGCGGACCGGTGCCAACGATTATGAGTGGGATCGTGTTCTGGCGGATCCAGGCCTCAACGAGCGTCTGGACGCCTTTTTCGGGTGAGAGGCGGCCGACGTAGAGTGCGTAGCTGCCCGCGCCTTCACGGACCGGATACGGCCAGGCGACGAAGTTCGGTTTGACGTGAAGGCGGTCAGCAGGAAGACCACCGCGAATGAGCATCTGGCGTTGGAACTCGCTGAGCGCGATGTACGCCGTGACGCGGCGCCAGGTGCCGAGAGCGCGGTGCGTTTCGAGCATCGCGACGACGCCGCCTGAGGCCAGGCGCGAGTCGCGATAGCACGCGTGGAGCACGCCTCGCCAGGTCGAACGGCCGACGCAATCGAAGCAATTCGCACCATTACGGCGCAGCAACGTGCCCGGGCAGATCAAACGGTAGTTGTGCAGGGACTGAACTACGGGCACCTGTCGCGACCAGGCTGCATGAAGAACCGACGGAGATAGCAATGGCAACACGTTGTGCACGTGCACCACGTCGGGGCGCGCTCGACGGATCAGTTCGCAAACGGCGGTGTAGGCCTGTTTGGACCAGACAGTCTCGGCAAACAGCCTGGCCTTCGGGATCAGTCCGTCGGCGTGAACTTCGGAATTGTCGCGCTCAAAAACGGTGACCTCGTGGCCGCGCTCTCGCAACAACGCAACCTCCTGGCGAACGGCGACATCCTCCCCGCCAGCTTGCCGGTAGTGGTTGTGGAGCACGAGTACGCGCATCGCAAGCGCCAGATCCTACACGCTTACGACACCGCCAGCCGCATGCAGTAGCCTGGCACACGTTCATGGCGGGGACGCGACGGCAGGCCTGGCTGGAGGTGGCCATACACGTCGTGTTGTTCTGGCCGGCAGTGTTGCTGTTGCTGCCGAGCATCATGCGCGAGAACGACCAGGCGTCATTGCTACGCGGAGCGGTGCTGCTCGCGCGCGGCGCGGCGAATCCGCTGCATGCCGACTTCTACAATTATGACAAGCAATTCGGCGCGTACTGGTTGCTTGGCGGCGTGCTGCGAGTCTTTGGTTTTCTCGACCCGGTCGCCGTGGCCAATATCGCCCAGGTCGTGCTGCTGGCAGTGGTTCTCGCGCTGGTGTACCGCCGGGCCGCGCGAAGCAAGGCGCTACCGCGCCGCCTGGTGCTGGCCAGCTTGCTGAGTCCCGTCTGGATTCTGGATGTGCCGTTCGTGTCGACCGCGGTGGTTTCGGCGTGCTTCTTCCTGCTGGCGTACCTCGGCGCGAGCGTCCAACGCCGCAGTTGGCGACTGGCCTTGTCTGGCGCGGCTATATTTGCGGCCGCGGCCTGTCGCGTTGACGTCCTGCTTGCGGTGCCGTTCTTGATCTGGATCACCAGTCCTCGACAGTTGCGGTTGCAGCCCATCGCCATGGTGTATGCGGTAAGCGCCATCGTGGCAGTCGGGATGGGCCGGTTGATCTACTCAGGCTCGACCTTTGACACCAACTCCCCTTCGTTCGTGCCGCAAGTCATCGCTGCCTACACGGTCTTCGGACTCGGGGTTAACGCCATCGTGTTGCTGTTGCTCTTCATCGGTCTCTTCGTGGCGATGCGCGCGCAGCGGTGGCGTTGGTTCTACGCGGCTGGCGCGGTTTCGCTGCTGATGCCGCTCTTGTTCTACGTGGTGCAGCTCTTCTCACCACGTTACTTTCTGCTGGCATCGACAACGCTGCTCGCGGTGTTGCTTTCGCCACGCGGCGCGGCGCTGCTGCGCTACCTCTTGCGGATGCGAGCTCCCACGGAGGTCGTTGTGGCCCTCGCCGCGGTGGTGCCGTTGATCCTGGGTTTGCGGGCTCCGAGCCTGACCTTGCGCAGCATTCGACCGACGATCTCCGCGGCGACGGTGTTTCCCACGGCGGTCGGGCACTGGCCGATGGGTGCGATCTACGCCTTCGCCGGCTGGGCGCGCTTCGGTGGCGAGCCACTCGACCATAACCAAGCCATCTTCATTTCGTCCATGGCGACGTCGTTCGCCCCTGCCTGTACCGACGGTCGCGTCGCGGTGCTCGATACGCCCATGGCCGCCTTCGTCCAGCTCGCAGTCACGCTCAGGCACCAGACGCCGCGGTTGGTCGAGCTGCCTGTGGAAACCGCGTGTGGCACCGCGTACGCCGATTTACGCTCGCTGAGCCATGCCTGGCTCAACTGGCAAGAGCAAAGTGGCAGCGACCTGCGTAGTGAGTTACCGAATTTCGAGCTGGCAACGCCCGGTTACAGTGAGAACCCGCTGGTGCTGGTCGGCGCGGGCGATTCCGCGAGAACGCGCGAGATCGTGCAGGCATTTACCGATAGTTTCGACGGACGGGAATTCGTGCTGATGGCTGACGACGCCAAGCCACCGGCGCCGAGCGTGCCGCTAAGCGCGGGGCTGGAGTACGCGATCGCGTCGGATGCGCCGCCGTCGATTCAGTTGTCTTGTCGGGGAGCGCAGCCGACTGTTCAAACCCGGCAGGTCGGTGCAGGGCTCTTTGTGTCTCTTCTGCAGCCTGGAGATCAGGACGGCTGCACACTCAGTGGCGCCAACGCGGTTTCGGGGGTGATGGCTCGCACCGTTCTGCCCAATTACATGAGCCGTGTGGGTGGCGAGTAGCTCGACAGTGTGGTCGCGACCGGTACGCATGCTGATGTCGGCCGGTGGACTGTCGATCGTGGACCAGGCGGCGGTGTCGGCGGGGAATTTTGGTACGGGCGTCATCCTCGCGCGCAGCGTGGATCAACCCACGTTCGCGGTCTTCGTCCTGGCAACCACGCTGCCGTTCATCGTGTTGCAGCTTCAGTACGGGCTGCTGATGAATCCGATGACGGTCAATGGAGCCGCGCTGCACGATGCGGACTTTGGCCGCCTGGTCAAAGCCAATGCCTGGCTACAGTCGGCCTTCACGGTGGTTGCCGGGGTGGTACTGGTTGGAGTGGTCGTGGTGTCGGAGCCGTTGCGGCCAGTCCTACTGCCGTTGCTCGTGCTCTCGACGTTGTGGCAAGTGCAGGAGTTTTGCAGGCGCGTGCTGTATGCGCGCGCGGAGATTAGGGCCGCGCTGTTGAACAACGTCTTGAACTACGACGTCCAGGTCGTGTTGATGCTAATTGCAGTGGTTCTCGGGCTACTCACACTGGAGCTCGCGCTGTGGTTGGCGGCGGTGACGTCGCTCGCAGCATCGATTCTCGGGTTCTGGCAGGTGCGGCGACATTTTGAAGTAGCGCATATTGATGTACAGACAGCCGCGCGCGAGAGCTTTCATATTGGCAAGTGGACCGGCGCCACCGCGGCGATTGTTGCCGTCGGCCAGCAGGCCACCCCGCTCTTGCTGGCCGCACTCGCGGGATTGCCGAGCGCGGCGGTACTCGGAGTATTGAACCAATTGCTTGGCCCGACAAACCTCCTTGGGCGGCCGCTACAAAACTACTTCACGCCTGTCGCGATCCGAGCGTTGTCGTTGGAGCGGACCCAGGGGTTGAACCGCGTGCTGCGCCACGCGGTGCTGGTGACTTTACCGGCGTACGCGGCGTACACGCTCGTGCTGGCGATCGTTCCAGGGCTCTTTCTCAGTGTGGTGTATGGAACGCGATACATCGACCACGCTGATGAGCTGCGGCTTTTTTCAATCGTCCAGCTCATTGGATTCGGCGTTCCCGCGCTCACCGTTGAGCTCGCCACTCGGCGCATGCAGAAACAGGTGTTCTGGGGGCACACGCTCTTTGCAGTGCTGGAGTATTCGATCGGCGCACTCCTCACAGTGCGCTTTGGGCTGATTGGGTTGATCTGGGGACTGGGGCTGGCCCTGGTTGCGCAGATCGCGCTGTACGCCAGCGCGGTGATACGCGCACGCGTTGCAGACCGCCGCGCCAATCTCGAGGCAGTAGTGGTCTCAACCTCGCCGTAAGCTGGGCGCGGGCGCCGGCCGGTTGGTTCACGCGCTCGTGAGGGGGCGTGTATCTTGGCCAGAAGCCATGCGAAGTAGAACCTCGCTGATTGTGGTGTTCGTGTGCGTTCTGGCGCTCGTGCCACTGCAGGCACAGGCGGCACCGTGCAGCACCACGCTGCAGGCATTGATCGACGCGGCGCCAGCGGGCTCGGTCGTAAACGTGCCCGCATGTGTTTATCGGGAATCGGCAACCATTAACAAACCGCTCACCCTGGCCGGTCAGCCAGGTGCAGAAATTCGCGGCTCCGACATCTGGAACGACTGGCAGCCGGCCGACGGCCTCTGGATCAGCCAGCAAACACTGCCGCCGCTCCCCGAGGTCAACGACACCCAGCCGCGTTGCGCCGACCCAAACAATCGTTGTCTGCGGCCCGAGCAAGTCTTCGTCGACGGCCAACCGTTCTACCCGCTCGGGACAGGCGCCACACCCTCCAGCGGTGAATTTGCCCTCGACGATGCGCGCCACATCCTCCTCGCCGACGACCCCACCGGCCGTCTGGTGGAGGTCAGCACGCGCACTCGCTGGATCGTAACCGCCGCCAACAACGTGACCATTCAGGGTTTCAGCATGAAGCATGCCGCCAACGACGCCCAGACGGGCGGCGTCGCCAATGACGGCTTTGCCAACTGGACCCTGCAGGACAACGTGCTTGCATACGCGCACGGAGGCGATGTTTTCGTTGACCGCGCCCCAAATATCCGGGTGCTGCGTAACGACATCAGCGCGGGCGGCAATCTTGGCATTGCCGGCTGGCAGATCAGTCAATCGCTGATCGCAGCCAATCACTTGCACGACAATGGCACCGACGAGTTCAACCGCAACTGGAGCATGGGCGGCCTGAAAATCTCGGAGGTCCAGGACGTGGTCGTCGACGGCAATGAGTCCGACCACAACGGCAGCGGTTTCTGGTGCGATGTCGGCTGCCGCAACGTCACATTCTCCAACAATCGTATCCACGACAATCCACTCGGCGGCATCATCTTCGAAATTTCCGACGGCGGAGCCTTCCACGACAACGTCGGCTGGGAGAACGGCTGGGGCCCCGTCGGCTGGGTTTGGGGCGCTGGCATTTTAATCTCCAGCTCCACCAACACCGAGATCTGGAACAACGTCATGGCCTGGAACGCTTCGGGTATCTCAGTCGTGGACCAGACACGTCCGAAACCATTCGATCCCTTCAACCACTTCGTCCACGACAATACGATCATCCGACAGCAGATCGTGGACCCGGAGTACTGGCGCAATATGATGTTGGCGTTCACCAGCGACAACGGCACCGGACCCGGCACACTGTTCGATCCGGATGCGAACGTCCACGGCTTGAACAATTCGTTCTGGATGGACACGCCCGAAAATCCGCAGAACATCGCGCGGTTCGCGTGGTACCAGGGCTACGGGAGCCTGAGTGAATTCAGCGATACCCCTGGAGGCACTGGCAGCCACTACATCTCGGCGGCGGAGAAGGATGATGTGCTGGTAATGCACAACATTCCGTCGCAGCCTTCCGCGGCGGTGGCGGCACCGCGGTTCTAGGGATTCGCGGCGCGGGCGGCGATCACACTCTGCGGTTCAGCGTCGATGCCACGTGCCTCGAGAACCTGCGCCTCCTGGTCATCGCTGATATAGCTTCCGGCACCGGCCGGCGACCTTGAGAAATCGCTGAGGTGCGAGACCGGCCCATTCCAGCCGAACCGTGTATAGCCGTTCTCGGGCGTTGGGTACCAGAACGTGTTCCCACTCCCACGGTTGTTAGCACCCGGAGCGAAGATCCCACTGTCCCAGTCCTGTAGCCAGGACAGCGACAAGCTCTCCGGTCGGGTGTCCTGGAAGATCCTATTGTCGTGAACATAGGTATTGACAACGCCAGCCGGCGGCGCGTCCGATCGCTTCTGCGCAATGATGCTGATTCCTGACTGATTCCAGGCGACGACGTTATTGAATACCTCGGTGTTTGCGCTGGTGGAGACGGCGATTCCGGCGCCCCAGCCCCAGCCCATTCCAGCACCGTTATTCCAGGCGGTGTTGCCGAAGATTCTGGCGCCGTCGGAGACCTCGAAAAGAATACCGGCTCCGTCAATGTTGTCGTGGGTCCGGTTGTTCGAGATCGTCAGATTGCGGCAGTCAACATCGCACCACAATCCGGGTCCGATGTTGTTGAAAACGTCGTTGTCGTCCCACACCGAATCGGCGGTGCGCGCGGCCTTGACTCCGCCACCCTCCCATGCGTTGTCGAAACCGTCAATGTTGTTGTCGTGGATGGTGTTGCTCTGGATCACGTCGAATGAGCCATTGCCACCCGCTACACCTAATTCGCCGCCGTGCGAAATGTCATTGTGAATCAACCGCACGTGATTCCCGGTACCGAGCGATGCGACGGCTCCGTGCGCATCCGATAGCACATTGTCTTGCATCGTCCAGTTGGAGCGATCGCCTGAGCTCAGCGCCCCCGCTTGCGCATCGTTGGCGGCATGCTTCATCGTGAAGTTCTCGACGGTCACGTCGTCTGACCTGGCCACTATCCAGGCCTGGCGTGTGGTCACCTCGACGGTGTGCCCCTCTGGATTGTCGCCGAGGATCACATGGCGCTGCGCATCAACTGCAAACTCACCCGGACTCGGCGTGCCACTGAGGTCGAGGTGGAGGCGGTTGCCGTCCAAGAAGGCTTGCTCGGCGTGCAGGCAACGGCCGTCGGCAGGCTTGCACTGACCGTGTGTTTGGAAGTTCGGGACCGTCTGGCTGGAGCGCCAGTGCCCGGCCTCCGCAGTCCACTCGGACCATACATCGCTGCCACGAATTTCAGCTGCACCGTGCCCATCAAGGGTCAGCGGTTTATCGATCGTGAGCGATTCGCGATAGAGGCCAGCCGGAACATCGATTACCGAACCGGCGGGAGCTGCATCTACCATGGCCTGCAGGCTGCGGGGTTGGGCGTGGACCGCGGGTACGGACGCGAAGCTGGCGAGCATCGCCACAGCGATTACCGCTCGCTTTGCCGCTCTCCATGCCGACGTCATTGCCGCGTTTCTCCCAGCGCCGTCGGACAGCAGGAATCAAGGGCATGACGCAGGGCTCGGTTCGATACCCGCTTCTCACCGACTGATTCTGGCCCGTCTGTCTGGCGGTGCAGTGTTTGATGAGCGGTCTGAAGCCGCCGATTGGCGCATTGTGGTAATGACCCGCAGCGCCGGCGAGGCTTCAGGTACCAGTCAGCCGGGCAGGACGTACCCTGTCAGGTAGCGCGTCGTACCGCGGCTGAAAGGTCCGCACACCCACCATGGGGTGCAGCCTCAACGCCTGAACCAGAGGCTAGAGCTCAGTCAGTGGAGTCCCAATTAGCGCGACGTTCGGACTGAAACTGGCAAGTCCATCCGGTCCAGTTGGCGAGTCCGAATGACCTCTGGAGCGCAACCATGCGGCGGAACCGGGATGGCCGAACGGCGGTGCGGCTACTCGTCGTTTGGCTGGCGGCCAGCTGACTCGAGTAGGGCGTGCAACTCGTCCAAAGTGCGCCGGCACTGATTGCAGATCAGGAACGGCACGGGCAGGCCGTCGGGGCCATCGACGATGAGGACCGTCGAAAGGGGGATACGCGGACGCGAGTCGCACAGCTCGCAGCGGGCAGTGGCCGGGTCGGGCAGCGCGCGCCTGGCGATAAAAGCAGGCAGCCCTGGGTCATCCAGAGGTGCCACGCGCCACGGAATATCGGTCACGTACTGGGTACGATACCTGCCAGCGCGCCCCCGCGACGGGCCTGCAACAGCGCGGTATAGGCCGCCCGCGGGCTGCCATCCGCATTGGTGATGGCCCACCAGTATTCTTCGCGATCCGTCGTCCAGGCCGGATCGGGCAACGTCCACAAGGTCATCACGCCAATCCACGGCTGCCAGTTCTGGCGCGCGTACTGGAGCGCTTTGACGATGTTGGCGGCTTTCTGGTCTTCGCTGATGGCAAACCAGGAATAGTTCGGATGAACGGCGTCGGAGGTCCAGCCGAATTCGAGCAGCCACACGCGTGTATCGGCATCTCCATTTTTGACCATGACATCGCGCAGCTGCTCCACACGACGGAAATAGAAGCTCCCGTGCGGAAAGTCCTTGAGCGAGCCGGGGGCGGCATCCACGACCGGCGCCTGCGTATTGCCGTGCGCGCCGAGGACGTCGTAGTGGCCTTTGAGACCGGCGTCATAGAGCCACTGGAGATAGGTAACGTCGTCGGCGGAGTGGCCGTCTGTGACACCAGTGGGTGAAAGACCGGCGCTGATGACCGTCACCGAGGGATCCGCGGTCTTAGCGGCAGCGTAGGCGGCCGAGAGCAGACGGACATAATCGCCCGCTTGCTGTTTGTTGATCGGCGCACCGCCCCACTCGCGATCCAGGTTCACCTCGTTCCACACCTCAACCGCGGCCACACGCCCAATGGTGGACGGCGCACCATACCGCGCCATGAACGCGGAAACGAAATCCGCGTAATCCTGGTAATTATCGGGTGGCCCGTTCGTCGCACCATCTTTGCGCGCCCACGATGGTTGAAAGTCCAGTCGCGCGATAATCTGCACGCCCGCGGCCGCACTCGCCTTCACCACGCGGTCGGCTTCGCTCCAGTCGAAACAGCCTTTGCACGCGCCTTCAATCGCACGCCACTGGAAGAGCGTTTTCTGCCAACGAAATCCGAGGTCGGTCACCAGTTTGAGATCGCGCGACGTGGTGTCCGGGTGGCCCCACACGAATACGCTCATTCCGTAATCGGGGCTGGTAGCCGAAACCGGCGCGGCCGCTGCAGCCGCAGGGGGAGGAGCGGCGGAAGGCGGAGGCGGCGCTTGTGGCGTCTGGACTGTAAACGCGTCCCCGAACGTGGTGGCGTGCAGATCGCGATGCGACGGAAACGCACGCAGCAGCGGGCTATTTGCCGCTTCGGCGGCCAGGTCATCCGGCAGCAGATCTCCCGTGAGCACCCCCTTGAGGTAGTCGGTTAGCAGCAGCGCCTGCGTGCATTTGCAGCCTCTGTCGTAGTGCATGACGCCACGCTGGAACCGCTGGTAGATGAACTCATGATTGTTGGGGTCCACGGCGGGAGCGCTCGTTGGCAGTCCCCACAACTGGAGGTTCAACAGCGGCAGTAGACTCGGGTCGCCACCACCTTGCGGGAATGCGTCGGCCAGTGTGACCGTGGAGTTGAAGGTCTGCAGGAAATTCACCGGCTCGCCACCGACTGAATCCGGCGTATTGGCGCGGACGAAATCGATCGCTTTGGTGGCGTAATCCGGTTGTGATGGAAGCGGAGCGCTGGAGATGAGCTGCGGATCTGGCGGCGGAACCGTACTTCCGTGAAAGCGGTTGTACGGCAGCAGGCCGTCATCCAGGACGTTCAGCGTGCCGACTCCGGCATCACCGCATTGCTGCATCGCCAAACGCTGGAACAATTGTGTCTGACAGCCAAAGAACGTAAATGCGCGACTCACCGGATAGCCGAAAGTGCGCAGGCCGCCGCGCTTCTGGAAGAAGTCCCAGAACGGGTCTTTGTCTATGCGAAAACGCGTCTCGGAGAAAAAGCGCGGATCGTTTGCAGTTGCCGTGGCGCCCGGGGCATTTTGACTTGGAACCCATCGGACGGCGTCGGCGATGACGATGCCATCAGCTTTATCGCTGAGACGAACACCCTGGTCAGGCGCGCTAGCGGCGAAGTCATAGACGCCGAGGGAGAACCAGGCGGCGCCACCGCTGCGCTGGTCGACACTGACATTCGCCGCGCCACTGGAGCTCGTGACCGTGTAGGTTGCGTTGCTTGCGCGGTTGGCGCCGGAGGTCCAGCGCACCTGCACGTCGTACCGTCCGGCCGGGCCGCCGAACGGCCAGGTGAACGTGCTGCTGCCATCGCCGGCGACGCGGTAGTGGTAACCGCCGCCGATGAAGCCGCTGGTAGCGGTGCTGGTCGCCCAGGCGCCGTGCGTTTGGACGGTGGGCGCATCGTCGTCGAGGACGATTTCGTCATCGGCCAGTGCCGGCCGAGCGGCTTGCGCGAGCAGCCACAGGATAGAAAGCAGTCCCGCGATGAACCGCATATGCCCACGGTAGATGCCCGGCTGCATCGCAGCATAGCCACGGCCGTCACGGCGTGCTCACGATCTAGGGTCTTTACTCTCCGGCGCTGGCGCTCTCGGATGGCGGTGAGGACATCTCCGGCAGCGGCACCACGGTCTGGAACAGGCGCTGGACGCGATTGTTTGAGGTGTCGGCAACATACAGGTCGCCGGCGCCGTCGATCACCGCGCCGCGCGGATAGAAGAATTCCCCCACACCGCTGCCGCTGTTCGGAAGCTCACACACGGCCGGGTCGTCCTCACAGCGACGCCACTGCGCGCGGAACGTGCCATCAGGTGCGAATTCCTCGACGCGGTGATTCTGCGTATCCGAGATGAACACATTGCCAACTGAATCCACTGCCACGCGCGCGACAGGGTTGAAGGCGATCACCGTCTTCCTCCTTTGAGGGATCGACGATTTCGTACTGAGCCGGCGAGATCCTCGAGCACCGATCCGGTGGTGTCCCAGCTGATGCAGGCGTCCGTAACGCTCTGGCCATACCTCAAGTGCGCTGGATCGCCGAGATCCTGTCGGCCCTCGACCAGGAAGCTTTCGAGCATGACGCCCACAATCCCATGTTCGCCGGCGCTCACCTGCTCGC
>JAFAZN010000228.1 GCA_019239775.1 Chloroflexota bacterium | reverse complement strand
CTCGTCGGTCTCGATGTCACGCGTGAGCTTGCCGCCTTCATATCTCCAGATATTCGGTGCACGAAACATTTGCGCAATGAAGCCCAAGGGTCCGCCGATGTTCGAGCCGCCCAGCGCATAGCGACCGGCGCTCGCATTCGTCAACTGCGTGGCGACCCGCTTGAAATCGTCAGAGTTCTTGATTTGAGAAGCGCCGACCTGGTCGAGCAACTCCTGGTGCACGAACATCCCGAGTGCGAAGACGCTGCCCTTGGGATTGTGAATGCCGTAAATACCGCCGTTGTAGACGGTGAAGAGCTTAGAATTGGCGGGGGGCAGGTTCGCCAGGTTGGGGTAGTCCTTGACTGCGTCCCCGCTGAGGTAGGGGGTCAGATCAGCGCAACTGGACTTCAGCCAATCCGTCAGGTTGGCCAGATTGACCGATGGGTGATAGTAGACGATGTCTGGCAGGTCACCGCTGGAAAGGAGCGTGTTGAATTTCACGATGAAATCGGCGAATGCCACCGCGTTGATGGTGAGGTTGGCCCCGAGCCGCCGGTTGATTTCTTGCCATGCGGCGTTGGCCTCCAGGGCGGGACCGGGCGGGTTATAGGTGACGGTGAATGCGCTGATCTCACCGCCTCGACCCGGAGTATCCGCGACGGACTGGACAAGGTGGTCCTTCGGAAACTTGAAGTAGCCTGCTGAGACGCCGTCCGGTGTACCTGGCAGGTCTGGCGTGGGACCGGCGAAGGGGACATATGCGGGCAGAGCGACCCGGCCTCCCGTTCCGGTCGGGGCCGTCGTGGTCGCCGCTGGCGTCGGTGTGGGCGCGCACGCCTGCAGCAGCAGAGGCAATCCGAGTGCGCCGCCAGCCGTCGCGCGCAGGAAAGTGCGCCGGGTTACCGAGCCTGGAAAATTCGTCACGCATCAATCTCCCCAAACAACGAATGACCGTACAGGTTCGTCCATAATTGGCGTCAAAGCGTTCAGCTCTGAGCAGGCGTGCGCGATGTGGTGCGCCTGGTACGCGAGATCGGTTCGGCGGCCGTAGTGAGATACGCAACGACCACATCACCCAGCATCTTGCGATAGTGTGGCCGGCGGCTGCGTTCGCTGAGGTCGCGTCCAAAGATTGCCTTGAACGTGTGTTTATTGGCGACGCGGAAGACGCAGAATGCGCTGATCAGCATGTGCACGTCGAGCGGATCCACGCCGCGACGGAAAATTCCTTGCTCCTGGCCGCGACGCAGAATGCGCGCGATCAGATCCACTGCCCGGGTGTTCATGCTCGTCAGCACGTCTGACTTTGCAATGTGCTCGGCGCGATGGATATTTTCGATCGCAACCAGACGCAGGAAGTCGGGATGTCGTTCGTGGTGGTCGAACGTAAGCTCCGACAGTTCCCGTACGGCAGTCACAGGGTCGAGGTGCTCCACATCCAGTGTCTGCTCGGCGTCACGCAGCTGGGCGTACGCACGCTCCAGCACCGCGATGTAGAGCTGCTCTTTGCCCCCGAAGTAGTAATAGATCATGCGCTTGGTGGTACGCATACGGTCAGCCATGTCGTCGACCCGAGCACCCGAGTAGCCGTGCTCGGCAAATTCCGCGGTGGCGACCTCGAGAATCTCACCGCGCGTTCGTTCCGCGTCGCGCATTCGCTCGTGAGGCATGGCTGAGGGACTGTGTACCATACCGGTTCAATCACTCGGTTCGAGCAGTCGGCGTGCCTGCGCGGCAAGGAACGCCGGTGCGTTGGCTTCACCGTGCCCGGTGTAGTCGCCAACGCGCTGCACGATCTCGAACGAAAATCTACGCATGAACGTCTCGGTCGGGATGTGGAAGAATTCCCCACCGCTGGAGCGGTCGTACAGGATGCCCTGGGCACGTATGCTGGCGAGCAGCTCATCCGGAAGCTCGATCCTGGCGGCGAGATCGTCGTAGTAGTTTGTCGGCGCCTCGAGAAATTCGACCCCGTTCGCTTTTAGGCGGGCGACTGTCGCGAAGATGTCCTCACAGGTGAGCGCGATGTGGTGCACGCCCGGACCGGCGAATGTTGACAGCGAATGCGCCATCATCGAGTTCCGACCTTCGGAGGCGTTTAGCGTGATGCGTACGAATGCGTTCGGATCCACCAGCGCACGACTGCGCATCAGGCCATACAGTTCTGCCTGCTCGACGACTGGCTGTGGCTCCAGTCCAAGAATCGAGCGATAAAACAAGATCCACGCATTCATGCCTTCGTGCGGCACAGCCATCGCGACGTGGTCTACGCGCTGGAGTCCAACGCCCTCAGTCGAGCTCGCATCGAGAAAGAAGTCCGTGGCGAAGGGCTCGGTGGAGCTTTCTTCACCTGCCAGAAAGTAGAGGAGGCTGCCGTCGATGGAGCGGATCGCAGGGATTGTCCGCTCGTTTGGGCCAACCCGACCTTCGATCTGCACCGCGAGCATTGCCCTGGCGCGGTGGAGTGCTTGTAGCTCGTCGTCGGTGCGCAGCGCGATGGCGCACAGCGCCGGTCCGTGGATCTGGAAGTAGCTCCGGGCAAACGAGTCCGGCTCCGCGTCCAGAATGAGATTGATCTGGCCCTGACGAAACAGCGTGACCTCTTTGGAGCGGTGCTGCCCGATCCGCGCGAAGCCCAGCTGTTGCAACCACCGGCCGAGTGCGTCACCTGCATCGGTATCCACCGCGAACTCCAGGAAGCCAACCCCGCGCAATCCGGGTTGTGCTGGAGGCGGGACCAGGTCCGCTCGCGCGTTCGCGACCGACTCCTCCAGGTACACCAGCGAGCGCATCGCGTCCACCGCTGTCTGGCGCGTGTCTGAGCTGCGGAACACGTCGTTGAAGATCTCCAGGGACAGCGGGCCAGTGTAGCCGCTGAGCAGGACCTGTTGGAGCAGCGTCGTAACGTCCAGCTCGCCCTGACCCGGGAAGCAGCGGAAGTGACGACTCCAGGACAGAGGGTCCATCTGCAGTTTCGGCGCATCGGCAAGCTGCAGAAAGAAGATCCGGTCGCCCGGAATGCGCACGATGCCATGCGGATCGTCCCCGAGTGCCAGGGTGTGAAAGCTGTCGATGCACAGGCCAAGCGCCGGATGATCTGCTGAT